>NZ_JBJDOQ010000014.1:0-125240 GCF_044901215.1 Stenotrophomonas sp. NPDC078853
AGGGGTTGGTGGGGGCGTTTAGCGCCATGGATGGCGCGAAACGAGGCCCGCAGGAGCGGCTTCTGCCGTCCCCCACCAACCCCTCCCGCCCGGCCCGGTCCAGCCCCCGTAAGCCGCTTCCAGCGACCCACCACGAAGGGCTCCGCCGTTCGCCGCAACGATCAGTACGCGAATTCGCGGAACACGTGGTCCACGTCGCCATTCCAGCGCCCATGGAACAGCGCCAGCTTGCGCTCGGCCGGCGTCAGGCCGGACTCGACGATTTCCTGCAGCACGTCCAGGTAATGGCTTTCATCCATGCCATCTGCGTTCAACGCAGCGCGGCGCTTCAGGCCGCCCACCGCGATCTTCACCGCCTCGCGCGAAAGATCACGCACCGTGCCGTTGCGGAACGGCAGGTTCATCGCATGCTTGGGCACGCCATCGCGCAGCGCGTGGCGCTCGACCAGGGTGAAATCACGCACCAGGTCCCAGGCTGCATCCAGGGCCTCGTCGTCATACAGCAGGCCCACCCAGAAGGCCGGCAGCGCGCACAGGCGACTCCACGGGCCCCCGTCGGCGCCGCGCATTTCCAGGTACTTCTTCAACCGCACTTCCGGGAAGGCGGTGGTCATGTGGTCGGCCCAATCGGTCAGGGTCGGCAGCTGGCCCGGCAGCACCGGAAGCCTGCCGGCCATGAAATCGCGGAAGCTCTGGCCGCTGGCATCGTGGTACACGCCATCGCGGTAAGAGAAATACATCGGCACATCGAGCAGGTAATCCACGTAGCGCTCGTAACCGAAGCCGTCCTCGAACACGAAGTCCAGCATGCCGGTGCGGTCGCCATCGGTATCGGTCCAGATGTGCGAGCGATAGCTGAGGTAGCCGTTCGGCTTGCCTTCGGTGAACGGCGAATCGGCGAACAGCGCGGTGGCGATCGGCTGCAGTGCCAGCGACACGCGGAACTTCTTCACCATGTCCGCTTCGGATGCGTAATCCAGGTTGACCTGCACCGTGCAGGTGCGGGTCATCATGTCCAGGCCGAGCGAGCCGACCTTGGGCATGTAGTTCTTCATGATCTGGTAGCGGCCCTTCGGCATCCACGGCATCTCATCGCGCGTCCACTTGGGCTGGAAGCCCATGCCGAGGAAGCCCAGCTGCAGCTCACCGGCTACCTGGGCCACTTCATTGAGATGGGTGCCGGTCTCCACGCAGGTGTGGTGGATGGTTTCCACTGCCGCGCCGGACAATTCCAGCTGGCCAGCCGGTTCCAGCGTCACCGAAGCGCCATCGCGCAGCAGGGCGATGGTGCGGCCTTTTTCCTGCACCGCTTCCCAGCCGAACCGCTGCAGGCCCTGCAGCAGTGCTTCGATACCGCGATCACCGTCGAAGGTAGGCGCACGCAGGTCGTCCAGCCGGAAGCCGAATTTTTCATGCTCGGTACCGATGCGCCAGGCGGCGCGCGGCTTCTCTCCCGAGGCGATCACCTCCACCAGCTGCGAACGGTCAGTGATGGGCGTCTGCGCGACGTGGCTGGGGCTCGACAAGGGACAGGCTCGCTGGTGGGGTGGCGGATGGAATGGGGCTGCGACCCCGTCATCACAAGGGCGCACTATAGCGTGAGGCCTGCCTGCGTCACGCCCCCGTGACGGACTTCAGCATCCCACCGGCGGGGGCTTGACCCCCGTACACTCGAGGGATGACGTTCGTCCCGACCGCCATGGCCGATTCCGACATGCGTGTCGAGGGTTGTGCCGGCGCGCGCGGCGGCAGGCACAAGCGTGACGACCAACGGTCGTCACCCACGAAGACCAACGGTCGTTGCCTGCCAACCGCCGAAGCAGACGGCCAGCGGACCCGGGCGGGGTCGAGGACCGG
The DNA here is from genome assembly GCF_044901215.1 of Stenotrophomonas sp. NPDC078853. Lineage (NCBI taxonomy): Bacteria > Pseudomonadati > Pseudomonadota > Gammaproteobacteria > Lysobacterales > Lysobacteraceae > Stenotrophomonas > Stenotrophomonas sp. NPDC078853. The sequence continues at coordinate 1,858 of NZ_JBJDOQ010000014.1, forward strand.
TAGCGCCGAGCCATGCTCGGCGAGCGCAGCGGCAGGCACAAGCGTGACGACCAACGGTCGTCACCCACTAAGACCAACGGTCGTCACCCACTAAGACCAACGGTCGTCACCCACCAAGACCAACGGTCGTCACCCATCAAAACTACCGCGCCGGGGTCAGAGACCCAGCCAGCCGCCGATGATGCCGCGCGCTTCGTCCACGCCCAGCCGGCTTTCGCCGGAGAACACCTGCACGCCGACGGTATCGCCGAAGGCCTCGTGCAATTCCTTCTTGACCTTGTTCAACGAGATCATCTGCTGGCTGCGGCTGAGCTTGTCGGCCTTGGTCAGCAACGCATGCGCCGGCAGGCCGCGCTGCACCGCATAGGACAGCATCTGCCGGTCGTATTCCTTCAGCGGATGACGGATGTCCATCACCACCACCAGGCCGCGCAAGGCTTGCCGGGTGCGGAAGTACTGGTCGATGAAGGCCTGCCAGTGCGCCTGCAGGTCCAGCGGCACTTTGGCGTAGCCGTAGCCGGGCAGATCCACCAGGTGCGCTTCGGGGGTGACCCGGAAGAACACCAGCTGCTGGGTACGACCGGGGGTCTTGGACACACGGGCCAGCGCGTTCTGGCGGGTAAGGGCGTTCAGGGCACTGGACTTGCCGGCGTTGGAGCGGCCGGCAAACGCCACTTCGGCACCTTCATCAGGCGGCAGCTGCCGCATGTTGTGGGCCGAAACGAAGTAGTGCGCGCGTTCGATGAGAAGAGACATGGCGCATAGGATCGCATGTTGCGCTGCCGCGCGCCCGACCATTGTTTGACCGTGCCATGAACCGGCGTTGATAATCCGGCGTATCCGGGCGGAGGGCCTGGCCGGACCAGAACGGAGCTTTAGCATGCGCCACGCTCGCGTTATTGCCGTTTCCGCTGTCGCCATATCCATCCTGGGCGCTGCCGCCTGGGCGCAGACCAGCATCACCCCGCTGCCGGACAACGGCCCGATCCAGACCGCATCGCTGGAAATCGACTTCAGCAAGACCCAATGGGGCGATGCCAAGGCCGGCCAGACCAAGGCCGCCGCCTGCGCGGCCTGCCATGGCGCCGATGGCAACGCGAGCATCGAGATGTATCCCCGCATCGCCGGGCAGAGCGAACGCTATTCCGCCCAGCAGATGGCACTGATCGCCACCGGGCAACGCACCTCGGGCGCGGCGGTTGCCATGGTGCCTTTCGTCAAGGATCTCACTGCACAGGACATGCGGGATATCGGCGCGTTCTTCGCCACCCAGAAGGGCGCCGCAGGGATCGCCGATGACACCGTCGTCGCCGATGGCCCCTACAAAGGCCTGAAATTTCACGAGATAGGCCAGCAACTGTATCGCGGCGGCGACGTGGCGCGCGGGCTGCCGGCCTGCATGGCCTGCCACGGCCCGACCGGCGCGGGCAACCCCGGCCCCGCCTATCCGCACATCGGCGGCCAGCACGCCAGCTATGTGTCCCGTCGCCTGCAGGAGTACCAGGCCGGCCGCACCGGGGAGACGGACAAGACCCACTTCCAGATCATGGCCAGCGTGGCATCCAAGCTCACCGAGCAGGAAATCCAGGCGCTGGGCAGTTACCTGCAGGGCCTGCACGACCGCGCCGACGATGTCGCCGCGCAGGCCACCGCAACGGCGCCGACCGCTGCTCCCTGACGACCGTCGATCACCTGCGGTATCCCCCGCAGGCGCTGGCTGAGGTATGTTCATCTCCGCGCCGGCACCCGCCGGCGACTGTTTTCATGGAGATGCGTGTCGATGAGGTTGATTCCCCGTCTGTTGCTGTCCCTGCTGGCGTTGCTGCCGCTGGCCCTGTCCGCCGCGCCCGCCGCGACCGACCTGCAGGAAGGTCGCGATTACGAGCGCATCGCCCAGCCCGGCCCGTTCCAGCCGCTGGCCGGCAGGATCGAGGTCGTCGAAGTGTTCGGCTATACGTGCTCGCACTGCGCGCACTTCGAACCGCAGCTGGTCGCCTGGGTCGCCAAGCTGCCCAAGGACGTGCGCTTCACCCCCGTTCCGGCCGCCTTCGGCGGGCCGTGGGATGCGTGGGCCACCGCCTACTACGCCGCCGACCAGCTGGGCGTCGCCAAGCGCAGCCACGGCGCGGTGTTCAAGGCCCTGCACGAAGATCGCAGCCTGCCGATGCAGAACGTATCGGCCGACGAACTGGCGACCTTCTACAAGCAATACGGCGTAACCGAGGCCGCCTACGTGGCCGCGCTGAAGAGCGAGGCGGTGCAGGCCAAGGTCAGCGCCGCGCGCGATTTCGCCCGTCGCACCCGGGTTCCGGGCACGCCCAGCCTGGTCATCAACGGCCAGTTCCTGGTCAAGGGCAACAGTGCCGAAGACCAGCTGCGCATCGCCTCGGCACTGATCGCACAGGCCCGCTCCGGCAAGGCCCGCTGAACCACATGCCATCCACACGCGGTGCCCATGCACCTGCGTGTCATCATTCGTTCCTGGCTGGCGCTCGACGCCGGCCTCAACCATTGCTGGAGAAGCTTTGATGAAGACCCGTTTCGCCCTGACCCTGCTGGCCCTGCTGCCCGTCCTCGCTGCCTGCAAGGCCGACGACGGCACCGCCAATGTCGCAGCACCGACCGAAGCCACCCCGGCCGCCGAAACCGCTCCGGCAGCCGATGCCGCCGCACCGGCCACCAGTGAACAGGCTGCCGGCACCGAGCAGGCGGCGGGCAGCGAAGCCGCACCGGCGGCCGCCAACGATGCGCCGATGCGCCTGACCGGTCCGGAACCGGTGGCCGGCACCGACTACGTGGTGATCGAGAACGGCCAACCGTTCCAGCCGGTGGCAGGCAAGGTCGAAGTGGTCGAGATCTTCGGCTACGTCTGCCCGGCCTGTGCGGCGTTCCAGCCGCTGGTGGGCCCGTGGAAGGCCGGCCTGCCGGGTGATGTGAACTTCATCTACGTGCCGGCCATGTTCGGCGGCACCTGGGACGACTATGCGCGTGCGTTCTACGCTGCGCAGACCCTGGGCGTGCAGGAGAAGACCCATGAAGCCGTCTACGCCGCCATCCACGCCGAGCAGACCCTGAAGGGCGAGCGCGGCCGTGATTCGGTCGATGACATCGCCGCCTTCTACGGCAAGCATGGCGTGGATGCCAAGCAGTTCAGCGCCGCGATGAGCAGCTTCGCAGTCAATGCCAAGACCAACGCCGCCAAGCAGTTCGCCCAGCGCAGCAAGATCTCCGGCACGCCGTCGCTGATCATCAACGGCAAGTACCTGGTGAAGGGCAACTCCTTCCCGGACTACCTGCGCATCGCCGACCACCTGATCGCGCGTGAGCGTGCGGCCAAGGCCGGCAACTGATCCTGGACAAGCGCATTCCGTCGTGAATTCCCCCACATCACGCACCCTGCGCCTGCTGACGGCCAATATCCAGGCCGGCTCGAGCACCCGCCGTTACAGCGACTATGTGACCCGCAGCTGGTCACATGCGCTGCCGGCGGGTCGCAAGCGCAGCAGCCTGGATGCGATCGCCACGCTGGCCCGCGGGCACGACATCGTCGGCCTGCAGGAAGCCGACCCGGGCAGCCTGCGCTCGGGCTTCACCAACCAGACCCACTACCTGGCCGAACGCGCTGGCTTCAATTACTGGAGCCATCAGCCGAACCGGCGCATGGGCGGGGTGGCCTCCTCGGCCAACGGCCTGCTGAGCCGGCTGGAACCGGTGGAAGTGCAGGACCACGCCCTGCCCGGCCGGATCGGCGGGCGCGGCGTGCTGCTGGCCAAGTTCGGCGATGGTGCCGACGGGCTGGCGGTGGCCGTGGCGCATCTTTCGCTTGGCGCCGGGTCGCGGCTGTCGCAGCTGTCGTTCATCGCCGAGATGCTGTCCGACCACCCCAACGCAGTGCTGATGGGCGACTTCAACTGCCTGGCCGAACGCCCGGAAATGCAGGTGCTGTACCAGAAGACCACCCTGCAGCCCCCCGGCTGCGTAGTGCCCACCTTCCCCAGCTGGCGCCCGGACCGGGCCATCGACCACATCCTGGTCAGCAGCAACCTGCAGCAGCGCAGCATCGAAGCCGTCCCCGCGGCGTTCTCCGATCACCTGGCGCTGGCCATGTCGATCGACGTCCCGGCCAGCGCGCTGCGCTGAAAAAGGGGACGGAGGGGATTAAGTCGTTTTCGGCCAAGCAAGCGAGCCGAAAACGACTTAATCCCCTCCGTCCCCTTTTTCTGCCATTGAAGATGCGAATCAGTCCCATTATCATAGTGTGATCGTGATCGCACAGGATGGTGCGGACGCGCCTTAGCTCTTCCCCACTTCCCGCTCCGCCTGGCCACCAGGGATCCCCGGCCAGGCGCCTGTAGCGACCTGCCTGGTTGATGCCGATGACCCGTCCCGCCCCTCTCGCCCTGCGCCGCCTGCCGCAGGCCCTGATGGTTGCCCTGTGCAGCCTGGCTGCCGCACCTGCGTTCGCGCAGAACACCGACACGCCCGATGGCAGCGCCGCCACCACGCTGGATGGCATCGTGGTCAAGGGTGAGCGCGCCGAAGGGTATTCGGTCCGCCGCACCTCGGCCGGCACGCGCTTCGACCTGGCCCCGCGCGAGATTCCGCAGTCGGTCAGCATCATCAGCCACCAGCGCATCGAGGACCAGAACCTCGACGACATCATCGACGTGCTGGCCAACACCACCGGCGTCAGCAGCACCCAGTCCGACACCGAGCGCACCGAGTTCTACGCGCGTGGCTTCTACATCGACAGTTACCAGTTCGACGGGCTGCCCACCCAGATGGTGCAGAACTGGAGCTACGGCGATTCGGGCCTGGACCTGGCCCTGTACGACCGCGTGGAAGTGGTCCGCGGCGCGACCGGCCTGCTGAGCGGCGCCGGCAATCCGTCGGCTTCGGTGAACCTGATCCGCAAGCACGCCGACAGCGCCGAACTGACCGGCAACGTATCGGTCAACGTTGGCAGCTGGGGCCGTACCCGCAGCACCGTGGACGTGACCACGCCGCTGAATGCCAGTGGCTCGGTGCGCGCGCGCGTGATCGGCAGCTACCTGGACACCGAATCGCAGATGGACCGCTACAACCAGCACAAGACGCTGGGCTATGCGGTGATCGATGCCGACCTGACCCCGGACACCCAGCTCAGCGTGGGCTACGACTACCAGCAGAAGCGCGCCAACGGCGCGACCTGGGGCGGCTTCCCGATGCTGTTCTCCGACGGCAGCCCGACCCCGTTTGACGAATCGTTCAGCGCCAACCCGGGCTGGACCTACTGGGATACCACCAGCAAGCGTGCGTTCGCCACGCTGGAACATGCCTTCGCCAACGACTGGAAGGTCAAGCTCGGCGCGACGCATGACACCACCAAGGCCGACGACAAGCTGTTCTACCCGGCCTACAACGACTGGACCACCGGCGCCTCGCTGCTGGACAGGAACACTGGCGCCGGCGTGACGCCCTCGGCCGGTTTCTACAACACCGAGCGCAAGGTCAACGCAGTTGACGGCTTCGTGGAAGGCCCGTTCCAGCTGTTCGGCCGCGAGCACCAGTTCATGGCCGGCCTGAGCTACAACAAGCGCGAGTTCGCCAATTACGGCGACTACCAGGTCGGCTGGGCGCCGCTGGACAACTATCTGGCCGGCGTGGGCAGCTTCACGGAGCCGAACTGGGCGGCCACCCTGCCGTTGCAGAGCGAAGGCACCATCACCCAGAAGGCCGGTTATGCCGCCACGCGCCTGTCACTGGCCGATCCGCTCAAGCTGATCCTCGGCGCCCGTTACACCGACTGGAAGAGTGAAGGCGAAGGCGACGACCGCTCGCACACGGTCACCACGCCTTACGCGGGCCTGGTGTTCGACATCAACGACACCTACTCCACCTACGCCAGCTACACGGAGATCTTCCAGCCGCAGACCGCGCGCGACCGTAGCGGCGGCTACCTGGATCCGGTGGACGGCAAGAGCTACGAGATCGGCGTCAAGGGTGCGTGGTTCGACAATCGCCTGAACGCCTCGGTCGCGGCCTTCCGCATCGAACAGGACAACGTGGCGCAGGTCACCAGCGAGCCGATCCCCAGCCGCCCGGGCGAGTTTGCCTACGTCGCCGCGCGCGGCACGGTGAGCCGTGGTTTCGAGTTCGAGCTCAACGGTGAACTGGCCCCGGGCTGGAATGCCACCTTCGGTGCGTCGCGCTACGTGGCCAAGGACATCAACGACGCCAACATCAACACCAACCTGCCGCAGACCACGATCAAGCTGTTCACCAGCTACACCCCGCAGTCGCTGACCGCACTGACCGTGGGTGGTGGTGCCAACTGGCAGAACGGCATCTACTACCCGGTGCCGGCTTACGGCCGCATCGAGCAGGACGGCTACGCGCTGGTCAGTGCCTTCGTGCGCTACCGCCTCTCGCCGGAGTTCAGCGTGCAGGCCAACCTCAACAACCTGCTGGACAAGACCTACTTCTCGCAAATCAACGGGTATGGCGCGTATGGCGATGGGCGTAACGGCTCGCTGACGTTCACCTACAACTTCTGAGTCTGGCAAGTGACGACCAACGGTCGTCACCCACCGATGTAGAGCAGGGGCGGATCGAAAGATCCGCCCCTTCCTGCATCAGAAGCGCAGGTCCGCCCTTGCGTACCAGTAACGTCCACGCGGGATGTCATACGTGGAAGCGTCGTAGCCGTTCAACGAGCACGACAGGCAGATCGGCGGATCCTTGTCGAACACGTTGTTCAGTCCCAGGCTCAGCTGCAGGCCCTTCATCCAGTCCACCTTGTAGCCCACCTGCATGTCATGGAAGGTGGTGGCGGCCAGCTTGTTGGTACCAGCGACCTGGTCACTGCAGATCGGGAAGGCGGAGGCGTCGCCGCACTGTTCAGTGAGCTCGGAGATGTGCCGCACCGTCCACGAGGCATTCCAGTTGTCCAGCGCCCACGACACGCTGGCATTGCTGGTCCATTCCGGGATTGAACTATCCGCCACCTCCACGCCCGGCTCCTGCGGCTGCCGCTGGCCGGCCGCGCCGAGTGCCTCGTAACGGCCAACGAAGGTGTTCTGCCAGCCCAGCTTGAACTGACCGATGTCGGTCTGCGGCAGGGTGTAGAACAGGTCCACGTCCCAGCCATCGGTCTTGATCGAACCGAGGTTGGTCAGGCGGTTGTTGAAGCTGCTGATCGCACCGGTGTTGGCGCGGGTGATGCCGTTGCAGTACAGCGGGTCCAGCGAATCCACGCACAGGTCCAGCTGGGTCTGCGCGTTGATGGCCTGGATGGCGCCCTCGATGGTATGGCGGTAGAACGTCACCTCCACGTCGAAGCGCTCGGACCATTCGGTGTTGTTGGCAAACCACGGGCTCCACACGAAGCCGGCACTGAAGCTGCGCGAATGCTCCGGATCCAGCTCGAGATTGCCGCCGGTGGTCACCGAGATCTGCGAATTGGCCGATTGGAACCCGGCCGGCACCCCGAGCGCAGCACAGTTCGCTGCATTGCCGCGCGGTGCATCACCGCCCAGGCCGATCGAGCACGGATCGAAGAGCTCCAGATCCCCACGCGCAGCCGAACCGTACAGTTCGCCGATCGACGGCGCACGGAAGCCTTCGGCATAGCTGGTGCGCAGCACGAAGTCATCGGTCACCTGCCAGCGCAGGCCGTACTTCGGCGTGAACTCTCCACCGAAGGTGGAATAGTCCGAGTAACGTCCGGCCAGGCTCAGGTCCAGCTTCTCGCCCAGCGCGCTCTTGGCGAAGATCGGGATGCTCAGCTCCAGATAGGCTTCGTTGACGTCGTAGGAGCCGGATGTCGGCAGTGACGGAACGCCGTTGTAATGGCCGATCACGGTCAGTGGATCGGGCTGGTAGGAGCCCTCGTACTTGCGGTACTCGTAGCCCGTGGCGAAGGCCACCGGACCGGCAGGCAGGGTGAACAGCTCGCTGGACAGATTGGCAGTGAACAGGCTCAGCTCGTTCTGGCTGCGGTCGCGTACCACCGGCTGGATCCACTGCAGCATGGCGGGGGTGATGCTGCCTTCCCCACTGAAGATATCCAGCGGAACGCACCCGGGAGTGGCCGCGCAGATCGCCGGATCGCCGAGCGCAAGATTTACGTTGTAGATGTTGTAGCTGCCGTAGTTGGTCTGCTCGGCCTTGTTCTTGCTGTACATGCCGTTGACGTCCCAGAACCAGCTTCGGTCAGCCGCTTCGAAGTCACCGACCAGGCCCGTTGCAACGTAGCTGGTAGTGACCTCCTGCTCGAACACGCGCGCACCGCCCTCCACCGGGCGACGGCCAATGAACTGCAGGTTGTCAGAGGAAACCAGATCGAAGCCGAACGGGTTGTAGGGATTCAATGCCGAGACGGTGATGTTGTCCGCCAGCGCGTTGCCAGTACCCGCGTTGGGACCCAACCCGAGTGGCTCCGGCGCGGCCTGGTTGGTCGATTCACGTCGGTTGCCCAGCGCCTTCACATACCACTGCATGTTGTCGGTGATGTCGAAGCGGAACTGACCAAAGATGCCCTTGCGCTCAGAGGGCGTCAGCAGCAGGTTGTACTGCGCGTAGTTGAATCGATCGGCGCTGGTGAAGCAGTGGTAATCATCCGTGCGGCTGCAGCCAGCGCTGCCGTCGTAGGTCGGCGTGCCCGAGCCCACGTTCGGGACCAGATCCTGCGCCGCCCCGGTGTTGGGATCAACGAACTGGAAGCGCCCCTGCGGAATGCTGCCACTGCCGAACGACAACCCTGTGCCCGGCTTCGGCAAGCGTGACTGGTCGCGCGTATTCGCATACACCGGATCCTGCTTGGTATAGCTGGCTCCCAGGAACAGACTGTAACGGTCGCCCTGCGTGCCCCAGGCCAGGTCGATGCCCTTCTGCGTGCCATCGCCCTTGCTGTACTCGCCGTAGTTCATCGTCACCTGGGCGCCATCGAAATTGCGGCGGGTGATGATGTTGACCACACCGGCGATGGCATCGGAGCCGTACAACGACGATGCGCCGTCTTCCAGCACTTCGATGCGTTCGACGATGGCCAGCGGAATGGTGTTCAGATCGGTCGCCGAGCCGACGCCGGAGGCGGACGATTCGTTGACCCAGCGGATGCCGTCAACCAGCACCAGCACGCGCTTGGCGCCGAGGTGACGCAGATCAACCTGTGCCGAGCCGGCCCCTACGCCGCTGCCATCGGGCGGGAAGCCGAAGTTGCCCGACGAGTTGAACTTGGCATTCAGCGCCGAGCCCGATCCGGTGAGCTGCTGCAGCACCTCGCCGATGGAGGTCAGGCCGGTGCGTTCGATTTCAGTGCGGGTGAGGGTCTGGATCGGTAGATGGCCTTCGACCTCGGCACGCTTGATGCGCGACCCGGTCACTTCAACACGATCCAGGTCAGTGGCGACACGAGGGGTCTCCTGCGCCATGACGCTGACGGAGGACATCAGGCCGACGCACAGGGATACGGCGACCGCCAACGGGCGGTAATGCAGGTTGTTCATTCGCTTCTCTCTCTCCAGATGGGCGTGCTAATCAACTGCGGAAATCACACAGCGTCCTAGTTGTAAACAACTTGTAAAACATACGGCGTGACCTGGTCCTCGCTTTCACCTCGGCTGCACAAAACCCACTTGGGAGATGCGATGGCTGGCAAGACCCGACGCGGTTACGTGAACAGCAGAATTCAGGCGTCAGCGGCTATGCTCCCCGGATGACTCGACACTCTCGCCCTGCCCTGTCCCTGATCGCGCTGGCTGCCCTGCTGCCTGCCGTATCCCCGGCTTCTGCCCAGTCCTCCGATGCCCAGCGTGCGCAGCTTAAAGCGGCCATCGCCGATGCCGAGCGCGGCCAGTTCAATGCGGCCCAGGCCGGCACCCTGAGCCGCAACCCGGCCTACGGCTGGCTGGAATATGCCAACCTGCGACGCAACATCGAAACGGTCAGCAACGACCAGGCCCAGGCCTTCCTCAAGCGCTACGACGGCCAGGCCGTGGCCTCCACGTTCCGCAGCGTGTGGCTGCCGGCGGTCGCACGCCGCCAGGACTGGTCGACCCTGCTGGCCAACTGGGCCCCGACTGAGAACGTCGGCCTGCGCTGTGCCCAGCTGACCGCGCGCCAAGCCACCGGCAAGGCCGATGCGCAGTGGACGAGCGAGGCGCAGGACCTGTGGCGCAAGGCCGGCAAGTCGCTGCCCGATGGCTGCGATGCGGTGTTCGCCGTATTGCAGACCCAGGGCGGCATGACCGACGCATTGCGCTGGGAGCGCGTGGACGCCGCCGCCGATGCCGGACAGCCGGCGGTGATGCGCAGCGCCGCGCGCGGCCTGCCCGCGGCCGACCTCGCCCTGGCCACCGATTACGCCGCCTTTGTCGATGCACCCAGTGCCAAGGCCCTGAACTGGCCACGCAACGAACGCAGCCGCCGCATTGCCACCGATGGCCTGCAGAAGCTGGCCAAGGCCAATCCCGACGCCACCGAACAGCAGCTGCCGCAGTACGCGCAGGCGCTGGGCCTGAGCGCGGACCAGCAGGCCCAGGTGCGCTACCAGATCGCGCTGTGGACGGTGGCCTCCTACCTGCCCGATTCCGCGCGCCGGCTCAACGCCGTACCGGATTCGGCGTATGACGAACGCCTGCACGAATGGCGCGTGCGCGAGGCGATGTCGCGCGGTGACTGGCCGGCCACGTTGGCCGCGATCCGCAAGATGGGCCCGACCCAACGGGCGGACTCGCGCTGGACCTATTTTGAAGCCCGCATGCTGGAAAAGACCGGCCAGACCGCGCAGGCCAAGCCGGTATTCGCGCGCGCCGCCAGCTCGCCGACCTTCCATGGTTTCCTGGCCGCCGACAAGCTGGAACAGCCGTACATGCTGTGTCCGTGGAAGCCCAACGACAGTGCATCGGCGCGTGCGGCCGTGTCGGGTGATCCGGCCATCGTGCGTGCGATGGAGCTGTACCGCATCGACCGCGCCAGCTGGGCAACGGCGGAGTGGAACAGCGCGCTGGCCAAGTTCGACGACACCCAGCGCCGCCTGGCGGTGGAAGTGGCACAGGAAAACGGTTGGTTCGATCGCGCGGTGTTCTCCCTCGGCAAGCAGCCGGACGAACAGCGGCTGTACCACCTGCGCTTCCCGCTGCATCACGACGGCAGCATCCGGCGTGAGGCCGCACGCAATGCGATCGACCCGGCCTGGGTGGCGGCGGAAATCCGTGCCGAGAGCATCTTCAGCCCCAATGCGCGCTCGCCCGCCAACGCCATGGGCCTGATGCAGGTTCTGCCCACCACCGGCGCTGCGGTCGCCAGGAACATCGGGCTGACCACCTACGGCGGGGCCGCCAGCCTGTACGACCCGGACACCAACATCGCCATCGGCACCGCCTACCTGCGCCAACTGATGAACAAGTACGACGGCCTGCCCTACGTCACCATCGCCGCGTACAACGCCGGTCCCACGCCCACGGCGCGCTGGCAGACCCAGCGCCCGGGCTTTGATCCGGACCTGTGGATCGAGACCATCAGCTACAAGGAAACCCGCGAGTACGTGGCCCGCGTGCTGGCCTTCAGCGTGATCTACGACTGGCGCCTCAACGGCGATGCGCTGCCGCTGAGCGACCGCCTGATGGGCAAGCTGGTGGACACCCGCAAGAAGTTCACCTGCACCGCCGCGGCGGCTGCCAAGGCGGATTGACCTGCGCCCGGTAATGACGGCCAGTGTCCGCCACTACCGAAGGCGGGGTAGCGCCGAGCCATGCTCGGCGAGCGCAGCGGCAGGCAGAAGCGTGACGGCCAGCGGCCGTCACTACCTGCGGCGAACCCGCCGTATCATGGGGGCCATGAAGATCTATCTCGTCGGCGGCGCGGTGCGCGACCGCCTGCTGCAGCGCCCCGCCGGTGACCGCGACTGGATGGTGGTCGGCGCCACGCCCGCGCAGATGGAAGCCCAGGGCTTCCGGGCGGTCGGGCGCGACTTCCCCGTGTTCCTGCATCCGGACACAGGCGAGGAATACGCCCTTGCCCGCACCGAACGCAAATCCGGCCGCGGTTACCGCGGCTTCGTGGTCGATGCCGATCCATCGGTCACGCTGGAAGAAGACCTGCAGCGGCGCGATTTCACCATCAACGCGATTGCCTGCGACGAAGACAGCGGCACCCTGGTCGATCCGTATGGCGGTGTCGACGATATCGAGAACCGCGTGCTGCGCCACGTCGGTCCGGCCTTCGTGGAAGATCCCCTGAGGGTGCTGCGTGCGGCGCGCTTCATGGCCCGCTTCGCCCCACTGGGCTTCACCATCGCCGATGAAACCATGGCACTCATGCGCGATGTCGCCGCCAGTGGCGAGCTCGACGCGCTGGTGCCCGAACGGGTGTGGCAGGAACTGCGTCGTGCGCTGGCATCGGAGCGTCCGTCAGCCTTCCTGCGCACGCTGCACGATGCGCACGCGCTGGCGCCGATCCTGCCCGAGCTGGACGCGCTGTACGGCGTGCCCCAGCGCGCGGAGTACCACCCGGAGGTGGATACCGGCGTGCACCAGGAAATGGTCAGCGACATGGCCGCGCGACTGGCACCGGGCGATGATCTGGTCGGCTTCGCCGCGCTCACCCACGACCTGGGCAAGGCGCTGACTCCCCAGCAAGAATGGCCGCGCCACATCATGCACGAGCAGCGAGGGTTGAAGCCGCTGAAGGCGCTGTGCGCGCGGTTGAAGGTACCGGCCGAGCACCAGCAGCTGGCCGAGGCCGTATGCCGCGAGCACCTCAACGTGCATCGCATCGACGAGCTGCGCGATGCCACCGTACTGGAGCTGCTGGGCCGCTGCGATGCGCTGCGACGACCGGAGCGCATCGCCCGCATCGCGCTGTGCTGCGAAGCGGACAAGCGCGGCCGGCTCGGCTTCGAAGAAGGCGACTACCCGCAGGCCGAAACCCTCAAGCGCCTGCACCAGGCTGCGTTGTCCGTGCAGGCCCGTGTCCTGGACACCACCCACCTGCAGGGCCCGGCGATCGGCCAGGCGCTGGCCAGGGCGCGCATCGCAGCGATTGCGGCGGCACGCTGAGCCGCCAGCACCGGCCAGCGCCAGCCAGCGGCGATCCTCAGCGGGCTTCGCCGCGGGTGAACGCGTCGGCGCGCTGCTTCAACTGCACCACCGCATCGGGAATCATCTCCATGCCCAGGTCGAAACCGGGATTGAGTACGATGCCGACGCCATCTGAAATCGCGCTCAGCAGCCAGCGCACTTCCACCTGCAGGGCGTTCTCGAACTGCGGCAACTGTTCGCTCCACGCGCTGGCACGTTCGACGGCGGAGAAGATCGCGAACATCGGCTCGTCCGCTTCGCTGGTCAGTACCAGCGGATTGATCGATTCATCCCAGTCCGCGTCCGGGCCGACCGGCTTGTCCAGCAGCACGAACACCTGGTCGCCCAGCAGGCTGTCCAGGAACGCCGGCGCCTGCAGGGTGCCGTCCTGCGCCTGCACCAGGCGCACTTCCAGATCGTTCAGCGGTTCAAAGGGGGCTTCGGCTTCCACGGTTACTCCTGGTTGCGTGCTGACACGCGTGATCGATACCGCGACTTTAACAGGCCGTGACGTTGTCATCCTGTGGACTGGCGCCGCCCCGCGCCGATGACCTCACCCAGCACGCGGAGCCGCCTTGGCCTGTGCGACGCAGCCCGGTTGCGAGAGCAGCCAACGCTGGGCCGCGGCCAGCGTCGCGGCATCGCCGTCGGTGACCTGGTCCGGCACGATCGGTCCACCATCGCCCACGCCATTGCGGTCGGCCATCAGCGTGTCGGTCAGCAGGAAAAGAGTGCCATCGGGCAGGCGGATGGAGGAGTTGGAGGTGGCAAAGCCGGCGGTCGGCGCGCCGAAGCTGCGCGAATCCGGACGCCCACGAAAGGCCAACGCCGTGGCTTCGCCGGAACTGGCCGTGCGTTCTCCCAGCAGCACGGCCACCGGCCCGCCCGGCTCACGCAGGCGGTATCCGGCCTGGCCAAACCCGAGCATGGGACGGCCTTTCACCATCAGCGTGCCGTCGTGCGATTCCCACGGCACATTCGGCCCCGCGCCACGCAGCATGCCAAGCACCTGGATGCCATCGCCGGGGATCCGCAGCAGCGGCTCCACGCCCAGCAGCATCGGCCACATGTTGCCGCCGCTGTTGTTGCGCAGGTCGACGATCCAACCACAGCGCGGGCTCGAATCGCCATCGCGCACGCGCCGCTGCAGGTCCACCGCGCGCTGCACCGACTGCCGCGCCTGCTCGGCCGGGGAGCTGGCCAGGGCCGGGGAAAAGCGGTCGACCGCTACCCAGCCAAGCCGGCGATCCAGCGTGGCAGGCAGCCCGCCGCGCCCTGCTGCGGTGCCCGCGCCAGGCACCGCGTCGAGCGGCACGGGCAGCTGCACGGTGTCGGTGGCCAACCAGCGTCCATGGCCCTTTGAACTGCGCTGGATGGCAGCATCCAGCAAGGAGCGCACCCGTGCGGGATCGCCGTGCGCGCGGGCGATATCGGCGCGCGCGGCCTCCCAGTCCACGGCTTGGCGGTACAGCGCCCGCTGTTCCATCAGGTCAAGCATCTTCGCCTGTGATTCGGCGGAAGGAAGGTCCACCGCCTGCGCGGCGGCAGGCACCAGCATCATCGCAACCACCCACGCATGCCTACCGGCCATCGCGCTACATCCATGTAGAGGAAGCCGGATGATACGTGAACGCAGGGCGGGACCGCGATGGCTGGGGGATCCCGCCGAGCATGGCTCGGCGCTACCGATATGCCCATGGCAACGCCGGGCCGTGCCCGGCGGAATGCCTCACCAGTCGAAGCGCAGGCCGATATTCCCCTCCACGCTCCTGCGTTCGCGGTTGCGGTCCTCCAGGTCACGCGTGTAATCAGCCACTGCGTACGCGCTCACGTTGCGGTTGAATCGCCCTACCACGCCCACGCCGACTTCCCACGCGCTGGTCTCCTGCCCCGCCACGATGCGGTTGCTGCCGAAGTCCACGCGGTTGTCACCGTCCAGGGTCTTCCAGTAATTGAGCGTGAAATACGGCTGCCAGCCGTTGTCGGCCAGTCCATGATCGCCGGCCAGGCGCAGGCCGATACGGCCGGTCCAGGCGTTGTCGGCACCGAAGCGGATCGCCGCCACCGCGTCGGCCGCATCGTCCAGCGACTGCCGCTGCCAGATGACCTGCAGCTGCGGTTCCAGCCACCACGACGACTGCCCCAGGCGCAGCAGCGGCTTGCCCGCTTCCAGCGAGGCACTGGTGCCATCGCCGCGGACGTCGATGCCCAGCCCGCGGGTCGACCACGCCTGCCCGCGGTAACGGCTCTGCATCACCACCGCATCCAAGTAGCCACCGGCAGTGCCGACACCCGTCCAGCTCAGCCCCACGTGCTTGTCATCCAGCCGGGTCTGGCCCACGTGCACGTTCTCCCAGCCCAGCGCCAGGCCGGTGATGCGCCCGGTGGCGCGGGTGCGGCCGACGAATACGCCCCACTGGCTGCGGAGGGTGCCAGCGTCGCTGGCATGCAGATCGATGCCGGCCTGCAGTCCCTGCAGGTCGCCGTCGAAGCCGGTCAGCGCATCGCCGTTCCAGTGCTGCTCCTCGCTGCTGCCGATCAAGCGGCCCCAGGCGGCGCGCGCGACGCCCTCGCCCGCCAGCAGGCGCTGTTCGCCCTGGCGCTCGTGGAAGGTTCCCAGCGAGGCCTGCGATACCGTGCGCAGCAGCGACGGAACCACCGTGTACGCCGGTGTTTCCAGCCGGTAGATCGGGGTCACCTCGGCCTGCGACGGGCGCGCGCCGGGCGTGGGCGGGCTGGCCAGCGGGCCGGGCACCACAGCGACCTCATCGGGCACCGGCGGCGGCGGGGTAAGATCCGGCGGGTCGACCGGCTCCGGCTCCGCTGGCGGTGCCGGCGGTGCCGGTTCGGGCGCCGCCGGGTCCGGATCCGGCGCACCCGGATCGACCGGCACATCGGGCGGCGGCGGTGGCGCCGGCGGCAGGACCGAGGGCGGCGTGCCGAGGTCTTCCGGCGGCGGCGGCTCCGGCAGTGGCGGTGTGGTCGGCGCGGGCGCCGGGGCAGGATCCGCGCTTGCCACGAGGGTCGAGCGCAGGTACCAGTTTTCC
The DNA here is from genome assembly GCF_044901215.1 of Stenotrophomonas sp. NPDC078853. Classification (NCBI taxonomy): domain Bacteria; kingdom Pseudomonadati; phylum Pseudomonadota; class Gammaproteobacteria; order Lysobacterales; family Lysobacteraceae; genus Stenotrophomonas; species Stenotrophomonas sp. NPDC078853. The sequence goes on from NZ_JBJDOQ010000014.1 coordinate 17,966, forward strand.
GCGGTGCCGCCGCTGACGCCGCCCTTGAACAGGAAGTACTCGTAGGCACCGGCAGCCACCGGCGAGAACAGCGCGAAGGCCTCCGCGCTGGTGGTGGCGCGGTTGCCTGCCTGCACCAGCAGGATGCCATCGGCGATCGTCGCCCCGCCGGCGCCACCGGCGTTGATCACGCCGATACCGGTGGTGCCGGTACCGGCGCCACCGGAGATCACCAGGCGGTCACTGGCCGAGCTGTCATCGCCCAGCACGGTGTTGAGGTACAGGCCACCGCCGTTGCCGGTGTAGTTGCCGTTGATGGTGAACACATCGCCGGGCGCATCATTGCTGCTCATGTCGATGCGCCCGGCATTGAGCACGCTTGCCAACGACCCGGCAGCGAAGGCGGATACGCCGTTCGCCCCGCTGGAAAACAACGCACTGGTGGCATCGATATCCAGCGCCCCGGTGGCGGTGCCCGCATCGCCCAGCACCAACGTGCCATCGAACGTCATCTGGCTGTCGTTGGCCAGCGCGATGCGTTCCCAGCCGGTGTAGCGCGCTACTGCGGAGGTCTTGACGTTGTCCATCGCCAGCGCGTCGGTGCCGCTGCCTCCGTCCAGCCGCGGCACCGCGCCGAGGTGCGATTCGTTGAGGTCGGACAGACGCGCGGTGTCGTCGCCCTCGCCCATGTCGATGAGGTCGTGCACAACCCCGCCACCACTCCAATCGAGGACGTCGTTGCCCACGCTCATGCGGATTTCGCCGCGCACCGTGCCGCCGGTAAGGGTCACCCTGTCATCGCCGCCACTGACACTGATGTTGCCGCCGATGTAGCCATCGGACAGGATGATCGTGTCGCGGCCGAAGCCGGTGACCAGGTTGCCATCGATGGTGCCGCCGGACATGTCGAACACGTTGTTGTCCAGCTTCATGTTGACCCGGCCGATGCGACCGCCGGTCATTTCGGCGTAGTCGCCATCTTCGAACGCCCCGACGATGCGGCCACCGGTCATGCGGAACGAATCGAAATTGTCTCCCTGCAGCAGCGCCCCGAGGCTGCCATCGGTCATCAGGAAGCTGTCGATGCCGTTGCCCTGCTGCACGGTGCCGGTGATGCTGCCACCGCTGACCTGCAGGCTGTCGGCACCGTCGCCCTGGTCCAGCGAGGCGAGGCTGCCCGCACTTATCGCCGCCACATCGTCACCGCTGCCCTGCGTGGCCGCGCCTGTCAGCGTACCTCCCCGCAGCTCCAGCCGGTCGTTGCCGGCACCCTGCGCCAACGTGCCGCTGATGCTGCCTCCCGCACGCAGGATGGCGGTGTCGTTGCCACCGCCCTGGGCGACATTGCCGATGATGGCCCCGGAGAGGTCGACCAGGTCGTCCCCTTCGCCCATCACCACGGCATCGGCGTTGCCCACATCGACCACCGCACCGGCCAGCAGTCGTACCGAGCCGCTTGCGGTGGCGCTGCTGCCGGTACCCAGCGTGCTGGTCCACGGCGTGGGCGGGGCCGCGTCGCAGACCGTGCTGGTGCCGATGGTGATGCAGTCGGCACTCGCATTGAGCGTGACCAGCAGCAGCGCGGTGCCTGCCATGGCCCGCGAGTGGAGGAGATCTGAGATGCTGAATGCAAGCCGGGAAGGTGCGGGAGGGTGCAAGGGACGTTCTCCATCATCATGATCGGAAGATACGAAATGCCGCTGGATGTATCGGCACCGACACCCATCCCGTGTCCGCCTGGATGCGGCGGTTGTCCCGGAATGTCCCCTGCGTCAGGTGCCGCCTTGAATGCACTGCAACCGCAGTCTGCCACCGGGTTCTACGTATATTCCACATTTTAAATGCGAGGCCATTCACACATTGGATGTGGACAGGCCTTGGGCTCCCGCGCCGCGAACATGACTTAACAGGTTCAGATCTTCAGGTAGATGCGGCGTGCGTCCAGCCACCACGCCACCGCCCACCATGCAGCGACAAAGGAAACCGCGATCAGCAGCGAGGCCGTCGCCAGCTGCGTCGGCATTGCGCCAGCGGCAGCGTTCCAGGCCGCCTGCCAGAGCCCGCTGGCGCCCAGCAGCACCGACATCACTGATGCGCCGAGATAAACGGTAATGGCGTTCACGCCGAAGCGGCGCCCCAATGCCGGCCAGCCGCGCTGGTCGATCAGCCAATGCGCGGCGAGCAGGGCGATGATCGCCAGGCCCCCCGTCCAGAGCACATACGGGGGCGTCCACAGATTCTTGTTGAGTGGCAGCCACACTGCCGCCGCCAGGCCGATGGCCAGCAGCAGCGCGCCGCAGATGGCCAGCCGCAGCGCCGCGGCGGCACGCAGCATCTGCCCCGCCAGCAGCCCCAGCAGCGTGGTCGCCAGCGCACCCAGCGTGCTCATCAATCCTTCTGGATCATGGCCCAGTCCGCTGGCCGCCTCGTACTGGTAGATCCATGGGGCGAACAACGCGGTGTCCAGCCGGCTCACCGGGTTGAGCAGCGGCACCAGCGTATCGGCGCCCAGCAACAGACCGGAATAGCCTGCAAGCAGCAGCACCAGCGCCGCCCACTGCAGCCGCTGGCGCGCGTACACCGCCAGCAACCCCACCAGCGCCGAGCACACCGCGATGCGCTGCAGGACGCCCCAGAGGCGGTAGTGCGGCAGCTCCAGCAGCCACCACGCAAGCGCGTGCAGCAGCAGGCCGGCCAGCAGGATCCGCAGCGCACGGGTCAGCACGCCGCGCGCCAGCGCAGGCCGTGCCGCTGCATTCGCTGCGCGTGGCACCACGCTGAACGCCATCGACACGCCGACCAGGAACAGGAAAAAGGGAAACACCAGGTCGGTCGGCGTGCAGCCATGCCATGCCGCATGCAGCAACGGCGCATGCACATGGCCCCAGTCACCCGGGTTGTTGACCAGCAACATCGCCGCCACCGTGATCCCGCGCAGTGCATCGATCGATGCCAGGCGCGTGGCGGCGGCCGTGCTCATGCCGCTTCGTACTGCCCGGCAATCCAGGTGCCGCGCACCTGCAGGGCATCGTCCAGCAGCACCAGGTCGGCCTGGAAGCCCTCGGCGATATGTCCCATCCGGTCATCCACGTTGAGGAAGCGCGCCGGGTAGGTGGAGGCCATGCGTGCGGCTTCGGCCAGTGGCTCGCCGAGCAGCTGCACGGTGTTGCGCACCGCCGTGGCCATGTCCAGCGCGGAACCGGCCAGCGAACCGGCCGCGTTGCGCACCACGCCGTCCACGGCGGTGATGATCTCCCCGTACAGCTCGTAACTGGGGTCATCCGCACCGACCGGCGGCATCGCATCGGTCACCAGCAACAGGCGGCCGCGCGGCTTGGCGGCCAGCGCCACGCGCAGGCTGCCCGGATGCACGTGCACGCCATCGACGATGATCCCGACCCAGCTGTCCCGGTCTTCCAGCGCAGCGCCCACCGCACCCGGCTCACGGCCCTGCAGCGGTGACATCGCGTTGTACAGGTGGGTGAAGCCGCGGATACCGGCATCCAGCCCGGCGCGTGCTTCTTCGTAGGTGGCCGCGGTGTGCCCGGCCGCCACGATCACGCCACGCTCCACCAGCGCGCGGATGGTCTCCAGCGGCACCCGTTCCGGCGCCAGCGTCAGCAGGGTCACGCCATTGTCCAGCGATGCCGCCAGCGCGACCTCATCGGCGTCCGGCACGCGGAACTTGCTGACGTCGTGCGTGCCTTTGCGGGCCGGCGCGATATAGGGACCTTCCAGGTGGATGCCGATCACGCCGGGCACCCCCTGCGCGATGGCATCGTGGGTGGCAGTGATCGCAGCGCGCATCACCTGCAGGTCATCGCTGATCAACGTCGGCAGCAGCGCGGTGGTGCCGAAGCGGCGATGCGCCGCGGCGATCGTGCGCAGGGTCGGCACGTCCGGCGTGTTGTTGAACAAGGCGCCGCCGCCGCCATTGACCTGCACGTCGATGAAGCCCGGCAGCAGCCAGCCGCCACCGAGGTCCACCTGTTCGTCGGCCGGTCCCAGCTGCGGTGCCGCATCGGGCAGCACCGCGCTGATGCGGCCCTCTTCGATCACCAGCGCGAGGTCATCGCGGAACTCTTCGCCCACCAGCATCCGGGCATTGCGCAGCACCTGCTTCATCAGACGGTCTCCGTGACCTTGTTCAGATGCGGCGGCAGGTCCGGGTTGTGCCCGCGACGCAGCGCCAGCGCGTTGATTGCGCGGTAGAAGCTCTGCACCGTCAGCAGCGGTGCGCACAATGGATGCGGCGCGGCGGCCAAGGGCAGGTCTCCGCCGGCGCCTGCCAGCCACACCTGCGCACCCCGCGCGGCGAATTCATCGGCCACCGCGCGCGTACCGGCGCCTGTTTCGTCCGGCTGGGCGAAGGCCAGCACCGGGAAGCCCGGCCCGACCAGCGCCATCGGTCCGTGCTTGACCTCCGCCGAGCTGTACGCCTCGGCATGCAGGCCACAGGTTTCCTTGAACTTCAGCGCCGCTTCCTGCGCCGCACCAAGACCGAGGCCACGCCCCAGCACGAACAGATTGGAGGCCTCCACCAGGCCCTCGGTGACCGCGCTCCAGTCCGCCTGCCAGGCCTCGCGCAGGGCCGCCGGCAGCGCGTCCAGCGCCGCGCGCAGCGCGCTGTCCTGTTTCCAGTACGCGGCCAGCTGCAGCACGGCGGCCAGCGAGGCGAGATAACTCTTGGTCGCCGCGACGCTGCGCTCGGCCCCGGCGTGCAGCGGGATCACCGTCTCGGCCAGCTGCGCCAACGGCGAATCCTCCACGTTGACCAGCGCCACCACGCGCGCGCCGGCGGCCTTGGCCGCCTCCGCATTGCGCAGCAGGTCCGGGCTCTTGCCGGACTGCGAGATCACGATGAACAACGCCCCGCGCAGCTGCAGCGGCGCGGCGTATACCGATCCCACCGATGGCGAAGCCGACGCCACCACAAGGCCAAGCTGGGTCTCCAGCAGGTACTTGGCATAGGTCGCCGCATGGTCCGAACTGCCGCGCGCGCAGGTCACCACGAACGGCGGCGGCGCAGCGCGCAGGCTGGCTGCCAGCGTTTCCATCACGCCATGATTGCGCGCGAACTGGGCGGCGATGACATCGGCCGCCTCGGCGGCTTCGCGGAACATCAACGTGTCGACAGGGGCTGGCAGGGTCATGGCGGTACTCAAGGAGGATCGGAAGGAAGGGCACGCGCGGCGGCCGGACGCATCGGCGCGGTCGAACCACGCACCACCAGCTGTGGCACGAAGCCCTGGTTGTGCAGCGGCGACGGCGCATCGTCATACGCATCGCTGCGCAGCTGTGCGATCAGCAGGCGCGCGGCATGCCGGGCGATGTCTTCGGTGGCCTGCTTGGCGGTGGTCAATGGCGGCCAGGACTGGCGCGAAAACGGACTGTCCTCGAAGCCGGCGATGGACAGGTCATAGGGCACGTTCATGCCGGCCGACTTCGCTGCCGCCAGTACGCCGGCGGCGATTTCGTCGTTGGACCCGAAGATGGCGGTCGGCGGCTCGCGCAGCGCCAGCAGGCGCCGTGCACCGCGGAATCCATCGTCGAAGGTGTAATCACCCTGCACCACCAGGTGCTTGTCCACGGTCATGCCGTAGTCCTTCAACGCCGCTTCGTAGCCGGCATGGCGCTCCACCGATGAACGGTGTGAACTACCGCCCCACAGGAAGCCGATGCGCTGGTGGCCAAGCTGGATCAGGTGCTCGGTAACCTCGTAGGCGGCCTCGCGGTCGTCGACGAACACGCAGGCCCCGTCGGCGGGATCTTCGGTAGCGGCGATGATGCGCACCAGCTTGATGCCACGCGCGGTCAAGGCCTGCACCAGGTCGCGGCGCTCGGACATCGGCGCGGTCAGCACCAGCCCGGCCAGTCGCGAACGCTGTACCCAGTCGGCCAGCTCTTCAGCCAGCAGCGGCGAACTGGAATCGCAGGGGTGGATCTGCAGGCCGAAGCCGGTCTCGCGGCAGGCCGCCAGCACGCCGTTCTGCACGCCGATGATGTGGTACGGGTTGGGGTTGTCATACACCAGCCCGACCACGAAGGTAGTGCCGCTGCGCAGGTTGCGCGCCGAGGGATCCGGCTCGTAATCCAGCTCGGCCACCGCACGCAGCACCCGCGCGCGGGTGGCCTGCATCACCGACGGTTCGTTGTTGATGACGCGCGACACGGTCTTCAGCGAGACCTTGGCCTTCTCGGCGACGTCCTTGATTGTGGCTCTGCGCATTGCCGTTCCCCGCGGTTGATCCGTGGCGTCCATGATCGCCGATCAGGCAGCGTCGCGCGGCAGGCCCGCGCGGTGCCCGATGGTCGAATAGAACAGGATGTACAGGTAGCACGGGACCATCAGCAGCAGGAACACCAGCTGGAAGTCGACATGCTGCTTGAGCACGGCAAAGGCCTGCGGAATGATCGCACCGCCGGCGATGCCCATCACCAGCAGTGCCGAACCGGTCTCGGTGAAGCGCCCCAGGCCGCGGATCGCGAGCGGGAAGATCGCCGGCCACATCATCGCGTTGGCGAACCCGAGCAGTGCCACGAAGGCGACCGACGCATAGCCATGGGTGAAGTAGGCGCCCACGCAGAACAGCACGCCGAGCGAGGCGGAAATGCTCAGGTAGCGCGACTGGGAAACAAAACGGGGGATCAGCAGCAGGCCCACCACGTAGCCCACCAGCATCGCCCCCAAGGTAAGGGAGGTGAACATCTTGGTCTGGTCCAGCGGCAGGTCGAATCCGTGGCCGTAGGTGCCGATGGCATCACCGGCCATCACTTCCACGCCCACATAGACGAACAGGCACAGCACGCCCAGCCACAGGTGCGGGAACTGGAAAATGCTGCTGCGTTCGATCCCCCCCTTGCCCGCCGGTGCGGCATTGGCCTCGGAGGATTTCAGTTCGGGCAGCGGCGAGAACAGCACCGCCACCGACAGCACCACCAGCAGCGCGGCCATGCCCAGGTAAGGCGCATGGATCTTGGCGGCGAAGTCGTTGAGCAGTGCCGCGCGGGTTGCCACGTCGGCCTGCTCCACCGCAGTGGAGAGATCGCCGACGCCATGCAGTACCAGCGTGCCGATCAGCACCGGCGCGAGCATGCCGGCGATCTTGTTGCAGATGCCCATCAGCGCGATGCGCCGCGCTGCGGTTTCAATCGGCCCCAGGATGCTGATGTACGGATTGATCGCGGTCTGCAGCAGTGCCAGGCCGCTGCCGATGATGAAAAGACCGCCCAGCGCGCCCGGATACCAGCGCTGGGTAGCGAACTCACCGAAAGTGGCTGCACCGGCGGCCATCACCAGCAGGCTCAGGCTCAGCCCTTTCTTCATGCCGGTACGGCGCAGAATCCACGAGGACGGCAGCGCCAGGAAAAAGTAGGACAGGTAGAACACCATCAGCACCAGGAACGCACCCACCTCGTCGAGCTCGAAGGCCAGTTTGACGAAGGTGATCAGCGGTCCATTGAGCCAGGTGAAGAAGCCGATCAGGAAGAACAACACGCCGACGATGGCGATGGACGTGGTGACGCTGGTACGCGCACCTGCAGCGTGGACGGCGGACATCGGCAAGGCTCCTGCTGCGACTCCGCGCAGGGCGTCGTCGACGAGTGGCTGGGAACAACGTTGTCACATTCTTTCGACGGGCATAGGGACTTTGTCAACTCACAAAATCCTCCGCCCTATATTTGCTGCGATGCCGCATCCTTGGGGCTGTCGAACACGCTGAACACGCTGGACCGCTCAAGCGCCTGCGCTGCGGATGTTTCCCCGGAGGACGCGGTTCCGGCATGTAATCGTTTTCTGCGGAAACCATCTCTTGCGATGCAGCAACGAAAAATTCACGAAGCCGTTGACATCGTTGTCAACACGGCTTCATATTCCGCTCAACGGCGGGCCACCCATGGCCCGCACTCCGCAGGAGCCCGCGTGACCGCTGCCAGCCATCCCGCACCCACCCACGTCCTCTCCACTGCAGCGCCGGGCTTTCTGGCCGCGGACGTCGGTGGCACCCATGTCCGGGTGGCCCGCGTAGAGGCAAGCGGCGACGCCGCGCATCCGGTACGCGTGCTGGACTACCGCAAGTACCGCAATGCCGATCACCCCGGCCTGGGCGCGATCCTTTCCGACTTCCTCGGCGACGGCATGCGTCCGGCGCATTGCGTGGTGGCCACCGCCGGCTACGCCCGCGAAGACGGCACGGTGATCACCGCGAACGTGCCCTGGCCGCTGTCGGCGCGCCAGCTGGAAACCGAGGTCGGGGTGCAGCACGTGCACATCGTCAACGATTTCGAAGCCGTGGCCCACGCGGCGGCCCAGGTCGATGCGAGCGGCGTGCTGCAGCTGTGCGGGCCGGACAGCGCGCCGGTCGGCCCCACGCTGGTGGTGGGACCAGGCACCGGACTGGGTGCGGCATTGTGGATCCCGACCGCGCATGGTCCGGTGGTGCTGGCGACCGAGGCCGGCCAGGCCAGCCTTGCCGCCAGCGATGAACTGGAAATGGCGATCCTGCGCCACATGCTGCGCGCACGCGCCCACGTGTCGGTGGAACATGCGCTGTCAGGCCCCGGCCTGATCAACCTGTACACCGCGCTGTGCGCACTGGAAGACCAGCCCGCCGTGCTGGGCACCCCCGATGCGGTGACCGCTGCCGCCATCGCGGGCACCGACGCATTGGCACGCAGGGCATTGGACGTGTTCTGCGGCCTGCTCGGCAGCACCGTTGGCGACATGGCCCTGCTGTACGGCGCCCATGGTGGCGTCTACCTGGCCGGCGGCATCCTGCCGAAGATCCGTGATTACCTGCGCGCCAGCACCTTCGTGGCGCGCTATCTCAACAAGGGACCGATGAGCGAAGCGCTGCAGCGGATCCCGGTGAAGGTGGTCGAACACGGTCAGCTGGGCGTCATCGGCGCGGCCAGCTGGTATCTCGGCCAGCAATCCCGCTGACCGCGCGGCGCGCTGGAGCGCGTGGCGGCCTGAACGAACGACGCGGTACCCGGAACACGCAGCACGCTGTACCCGGAACACCCGACCCGCCGGCCGCGGCGAGGTCGTACGACAGCAACAACCACGCGCCGACGCGGCGAAACTTCGTGTGATGAGGAGAGACATCATGAACACCCGCAAGTCCGTACTTTCGGCCGCCATCGTCGGCTGCCTGGCCTTCAGTGCCCACGCCCAGCAGACCCAGACACCGCAGGACCTGGACACGATCACCGTGGTCGGCATCCGCGCCAGCCTGGAAAAGTCGCTGGATACCAAGCGCAACAACGTTGGTGTGTCCGAAGCGATCACCGCCGAGGACATCGGCAAGTTCCCCAGCACCAATGTCGCCGAAGCGCTGTCGCAGATTCCCGGCGTCACCCTGGACCGCCGCTTCGGCCAAGGCGAGCGGGTCAGCATCGACGGCACCGATCCCAGCCTCAACCTGTCCTTCCTGGATGGCCACCCGGTCGCGCAGGCCATCTGGCTGTATGGCGAGCAGCCCAACCGCGGCTTCGACTACACCCTGCTGTCTCCGCAGATCCTCGGCCGCGCAGAGATCATCAAGTCTTCCGAAGCACGCCTGACCGAAGGCAGCCTCGGCGGCACCGTGCTGATGCACACCCGCCAGCCGCTGGACCTGAAGAAAAACGAAGTGGCCGCCTCTGTAGGCTACAGCTACAGCCAGCAGGCCAGCGAAGGCAAGCCGAACGCTTCGGCGCTGTACAGCTGGAAGAACGACGACGAAACGTTCGGCATCGCCGTTTCCGCGCAGCATTACGAAGAAGCGATCGACCGCCAGGGCATCGAAGTGTTCGGCTACGCCAAGGCCAGCAGTTTCACCAACGCAACGGGCGTGGCCGGCGATGTCGACGTGCCGAACTCGATCAATGCGGCCTGGTTCCAGCAGGAGCGCAAGCGCGACAGCGCCGTGGTCAACCTGCAGTTCAAGCCGAACGAAGACCTCGAGTTCAACCTCAGTGGCCTGTACATCAAGGAAAACTTCGACAACTACAACCAGTCGATGTACTCCTTCCTGACCTGGAACGACGGCACCCGCAACGCCATCGACCAGCTCGGCGGCGTGCGCAACGGCGTGGCCACCAGCGGCCACTCCAATGCCAATGCCGATGCCACCAGCGGCACCGTCATCTATGACAACAACGTGCGCGAATCCGAAGTCACCACCAAGGGCCTGGATCTGCGTGGCGCCTGGAAGGGCGAAGGCTGGGGCGTCAACGGCCAGGTCGGCCAGAGCAAGTCGGAAAACAAGAACCTGGCGCAGTACTTCATCGAACCGGTCTACAACGGCGCCTACAGCTGGAGCGTCGACGATGGCCTGACCTTCGACGACCCGGCCGGCGCGCGTGATCCGGCCAACTGGGGCGCCCCGGGCGGCTGGCTCGGCAACAACGGCATCTTCGCCACCGACAGCAAGGACACCTACGCGCAGCTGGACTTCAACGTGCAGTTCGACAGCGTGTTCAACCAGCTGCAGTTCGGCGTGCGCCACGGCAAGCACGAAGAAAACTTCGAGCTCAACGTGTACGGCGGCGTGCGTACCGGCACCCTGGCCGACGTCGGCACCATCGGCCTGACCGACGGCATCCAGGGCTTCGGTGACGACCAGTCCCGCCACATCCAGGTGGGCCGGGACAACGTGCTGGCCTGGGTCAAGGGCAGCCCGCTGGACTTCGCCAACCCGGATCCGTCCAGCTACCTCAACAACAGCTGGGCGCTGGAGCAGACCAACAACGCCGCCTATGCGCAGTTGAACTTCTCCAACGGCCCGCTGCGCGGTAACGTCGGCGTGCGCTACGTCGACTCCAAGACCGACGGCAGCGGCTTCGTCTACGGCGGCACGCCGACCCTGACCGACCTGGACAGCAAGTGGCAGACCCGGAGCAAGAAGGAAGACTTCGTGCTGCCCTCGGTGAGCCTGGCCTGGGACACCGACAGCGACTGGGTGTTCCGTTTCTCCGGTGCGAAGGTGATCGCCTGGGCGCCGTACAACCAGATGGTCAACAACACCTTCCTCAACGATACCCAGCTGACCGGCTCGGGCGGCAACGCCGACCTGTCGCCGTATGAGTCGTGGAACTTCAACGCGTCGGCCGAGTACTACTTCGCGCCGCAGGCGGTGGTGGCGTGGTCGATCTTCTACAAGAAGATCGAGAACTACATCGACACCTCGGCCACCATCGAGCGCCAGTACAACTCGATCCGCGATACCTCCCCGCTGACCTGGGACAGCATCGTCGGCACCAACGGCTGCACCGCCGATGGTTACTGCGACTACAGCATCCAGCGTCCGCGCAATGCCGGCAGCGGCCACGTCAAGGGCTTCAACCTGAGCTTCCAGCAGCCCTTCGGCGAGAGCGGCTTCGGTCTGACCGGCAACTACACCTACGCCAACGGCGAGAACAACACCGGTGATCCGCTGCCCTACCAGTCGCGCAATGCCGTGGCCTTCAGCCCGTACTACGAAAAGGGCCCGCTGAATGCCCGCCTGACCTACAACTGGCGTGACAGCTACCTGGCCGGCGGCTATGTGGCCGGTGCCGCGCCGGCAAGCGTGGACGACTACGCCGAACTGGGCGCCAGCATCGGTTACACCTTCAACGAGAACTGGTCGCTCAACATCGACGCACAGAACCTGCTGGACGAGACCTACTTCCAGTATCTGGGCGACAAGGAGCACCTGGCCGGCAAGTACAAGAGTGGCCGCCGCTACATGGCCACGGTGCACTTCAAGTTCTAAGCTGCAGCTGGCAATGTCCCATCGCAACGGGCCCGGTCATCCGGGCCCGTTGCATGATGGGGACGGTAAAACGGGAGGCACCGGCCAAACGTCGGCGCCCCGCCACCACAGGAGTCACCTGATGCGCTTCACCTCCCTGGCCCCGCTGCTGCTGTGCCTGGCCATCGCGCCGCTGGCGCGCGCCGCCGATGCACCGGCCATCGACAACGCCCCCGGCCCGTTGCTGCGCGACGGCAGCCTGCCGCTCATTCCCGCACCGGCCCACGTGGAACGCCTCGATGGCGCGCCCTTCAAGGTGGAAGCCAGCACCCCGGTCTGGGCGCGCGGCGACACGGCCACGCGCGTGGCACGCCAGTTCAGCACGCTGTTGCGCGACAGCGGCGGCCCCACCCTGCCGGTCAAGAACGGGAACGGCAAGAACGGCGTCAACTTCGTGCTCGACACCGCGCTGAAGACCGGCGCCGAAGGCTACCAACTGCGCTCCAACGGCGACGGTGTGACCGTTGCCGCAGCTACCGAAGCCGGCCTGTTCTACGGGGCGGCGACGTTGTCGCAACTGTTCACCAGCAACACCGACGGTGCCCTGCAGGCCCTACGCATCGACGATGCCCCGCGCTTCAGCTGGCGCGGCCTGATGTTGGATTCGGCGCGGCACTTCCAGAGCCTGGACGAGATCAAGCAGGTGCTCGATGCGATGGCCGCGCACAAGCTCAATACTTTCCACTGGCATCTCACCGATGACCAGGGCTGGCGCATGGAGATCAAGCGCTACCCGAAACTGACCGAGGTCGGCAGCTGCCGCATCCCGGCCGGTGACGGAGGCCGCGATCCGGCCACCGGTGCACCGCGTCCGTATTGCGGCTTCTATACCCAGCAGCAGATCCGCGAGGTCATCGCTTACGCCGCCGCGCTGCATATCCAGGTGATCCCGGAGATCGACGTGCCGGGCCACGCGACCGCCGCCATTGCCGCCTACCCGGAGCTGGGCGTACTGGATACGCCGTTGCAACCGCTGAGCGAATGGGGCGTGTTCCCCAATCTGTTCAATACCGAGGAAAGCACGTTCACCTTCCTGGAAAACGTGCTGGAAGAAGTCATCGCCCTGTTCCCGTCGAGCTACGTGCACGTGGGCGGCGATGAAGCGGTGAAGGACCAGTGGATCGCCTCGGCGCGTGTGCAGCAGCGCATGCGCGAACTGGGCGCCAGCGATGAAATGCAGATGCAGAGCCATCTCATCAAGCGGCTGGAAACCTTCCTGGAACAGCACGACCGGCGCCTGATCGGCTGGGATGAAATCCTCGAAGGCGGCCTGCCGCCGCAGGCCACGGTGATGTCCTGGCGCGGTACCGAGGGTGGCCTGAAGGCGGCCAGCGAAGGCCACGACGTGGTGATGTCGCCGGTCACCGACATGTACATGGATTACCTGCAGACCTCATCGCCGAACGAGCCGCCGGGCCGCCCGTTGCTCACCACGCTGGCCCGCACCTACGCCTTCGAGCCGGTGCCGGCCACGCTGGCGGCGGACAAAAAGCACCACATCCTCGGCCTGCAGGCCAACATGTTCACCGAACATACGCGCAGCTACGCCCGCCTGCAGCACAACCTGTTCCCGCGCCTGGCCGCAGTGGCCGAAACCGGCTGGAGCCCGGTGCAGCAGCGTGATTTCCGCGACTTCCTGGCCCGCCTGCCTGCGCAGCTGCAGCGCTACCGCGCATGGGGGCTTGCGTATGCGCAGACCCCGTTCGAGGTAGCCGTCGAGCATCAGGACGACCGGCGCGCCGGCAGCGTGCGGGTCAGCCTGGCCAACCCGCTGGGCTACGAAGTGCGTTATCGCACCGATGGCCTGCCGGTGACCGCAGACTCGACGCTGTACAAGACGCCGCTGCAGGCCACGGTGCCGGTGACCGTGCACGCTGCCGCGTTCTTCAACGGCAAGCCGTTGGCTGCCGCACCCAGCGTGGCCGCGTTCACTGCGCAGTCGCTGCTGACCCGCCGCGACGACGAACTGCTGACCTGCCCCGGCCCGGGCCAGCTGCTGCTGCGACTGGAAGATGACGGCCCGGCTGATGGTGCGCGTGCGGTGTTCAACGTCAACATCTTCAACCCGTGCTGGCGCTGGGCCGATGCCGATCTCACCGGCATCCGCACGCTGAAGGTCCGTGCTGGCCGCATTCCCTACTACTTCCAGCTGGCCCACGACGAACCGCAGCGCAAGTTCGAAGCGGCCAGGCGGGCACACGGTGAAATGAAGGTCCGCCGCGGCGACTGCACCGGCCCGGCATTGGCCGAAGTGCCGTTGCCCGCCCAGGTGGGTGCCGATGGATTCGTCACCCTGGAAGCGGCATTGCCCAAGCAGGCGGCCGGCAAGGGCGACCTGTGCATCAGCTTCACCGGTGACACCCGTCCGGCGATGTGGGTGCTGGATGAAGTGACCCTGGCCCGGTAGCGCCGCGGACCCGGTAGCGCCGAGCCATGCTCGGCGAACGCAGCGGCGCTTCAGGCAGCCCGCCGAGCATGGCTCGGCGCTACCACCCGTCCGGCATCAGCCGCGCAGGCGCAACAACAGGTCCCGCCACGGCGTCAGCGCCGTGGCGAGGCCGACCACGACGCCGATGGTATTGGCCAGCGCATCGGCCGGATCGGCCATGCGGGTTTCGGTCAGCGCGCCCTGCGCGATCTCGATACCGACTCCCATCAGCACCAGGCCCGCGGCCACCCACAGCAGCGCGCGCCCGCGCTGGAACACCTGTACGGCACTGCCCCCCAGCAGGAAGTACGCGAGGAAATGCTCTACCTTGTCACTGCCCTGCGGCAGCGCCAGCGGCGGCGGCGGGATCAGGCAGACCACGATCACCGTCACCACCGCGGCCAGCCACACGCACAGCCAGAACCGCCGATGGCGCAGTGGCTTGAGCCACTTGCCGCTCACAGCCGCCAGCTCAGGTCACCGAGTTCGAAGGACGGTTCGAAATCCACGTCGCGCTGCAGGCCGATCACCTGGAAGCGCTCGCCCATGCCACTGGGCAGGGTGAGCTTTTTCACCTCCTCACGCAGCTGCACGCGACCTACGTCGTCGGTGCGCTCATCGGCCAGCGCAAGCACCTGGTCCAGCCCGTTACCGAGCAGGAAACTGGCCTGGCTGCAGTAACCGGCCAGGTCGAAGCCGGCATGCAGGCCCGCTTCGGCCATGGCAGTGAAGTCCACCGAGGCGGTGATGTCCTGCAGGCCCGGCCACAGGTACACCTCGTTGTGTACGTGGTGGCGATAGAACGCACGCACGGTACCGTCATCGCGCTCCGGCAGGTAGTACTCGCCGCGGCTGTAACCGTAGTCCACGAACAGCATCGCGCCGCGTTTCAGTCCGCCGGCCACCGCCTGCAGCCAATAGGGAAGCTGCGGCAGCAGTTCGGACCGGTAACCATCGGCGAACGGCTTGTCCAGGTAACGCTCCAGGTGCCGTACCGCGCCGTTGAGCAGCATGTCCGCTGGTGCCGTGGCGCGCACGAACTGGTCCTCGGCGTCCAGCGCCACGGTTTCCTCGTACACCTCACCGGCGTTGATCACGAAGCGCGGCGTAGGCAGTGCATCGATCACCTCGTTGGCGAACACCACGCCTTCCCAGTCATCGTCGAACGGCCGGTCCAGCCATTCCACGCGCCCGCCGATCTCCGCCGGCAGGTTCTGCTGCAACCGCTCGCGCTGGCGCTGGCGCAGGTCGGCGCTGGGCTCGAGGATCGCATAGCGCGCCGGCAGCGCCTGCAGTTCCGCCAGCCGCAGCAGCAGCGCTTCGGCGAAGGCACCGGTACCCCCCCCGAGTTCAAGCAGGCGGGCCTGCGGTCCCAGCTGGCCGAACACCGGGGCCAGCGCATTTGCGACCGTGGCGGCGAACAGTCCGCCCATTTCAGGCGCGGTGGTGAAATCGCCGCTGGCGCCGAACTTGCTGGCGCCGGCGCTGTAATACCCCCAACCGGGTGTGTACAGGCACAGCTCCATGAAGCGCGAGAACGGGATCGCACCGCCCTGCGTACGGATTTCATCGCGCAGGGCGGCCGCCAGCTGTTCGCTATGGGCCAGGGCGTCGGTATCGGGCAGCGGAAGGGTGGACTGCATGGCGTCTTCAAATGCGGTGACAATGGTGCACAGGATAGCCGAGCCATGGAGTACCCGATGACCCCTACCGCCCCCGTGGCCCTGATCACCGGCAGCGCGCGCCGCATCGGTGCGGCCATTGCCGGTCATCTGCACCAGGCTGGCTACAACATCGTGCTGCACGCCAACCGCTCCAGCGACGAGCTGCAGCAGGCCGCTTTCGCGTTTGAACTGGCCCGGCCGGGCAGCGTGCTGGCGCTGCAGGCCGACCTGCGCCAGGCTGATGCCCTGGCCGACCTGGTCGAACAGGCAGCGGCCCATTTCGGCAGGCTGGATGCGCTGGTCAACAATGCCTCCAACTTCTTCGCTACCCCGCTTGGGCAGATCACCGCCGAAGCCATCGATGACCTGTACGCAGTGAACGCCCGGGCGCCGCTGCTGCTGGGGCAGGCCGCCGCGCCCCACCTGCGTCGCAGCCACGGCAGCATCGTCAACCTCACCGACCTGCACGGCAGCCAGCCCATGCGCGACCATCCCGCCTACTGCATGGCCAAGGCCGCGCTGGAGATGGTCACCCGCTCACTGGCGCTGGAGCTGGCGCCCAAGGTCCGGGTGAACGCGGTGGCCCCCGGCGCCATCCTGTGGCCGGAAAGCGGCAAGGATGATTTTGCCCGCGAGGCGCTGCTGGCGCGCACCCCGCTGGCGCGCATCGGCACGGTGGAAGAGATCGCCGAAGCGGTGCGCTGGCTGATCGCCGATGCCGGCTTCGTCACCGGCCATACGCTGCGGCTGGATGGCGGGCGCACGCTGTCCTGAGCCGCCGGCTTCGGTCGTGACGACTGCGGTGGCTGACCACTGGGGTGGGTGACGACTGCGGTGGGTGACGACCGCGGTGGGTGACGACCGTTGGTCGTCACCGCCTTTGCCGCTGCGCTCGCCGCTGCATCAGCCCTCTTTGTCCGGACCCAGTTCCACCACTTCGAAGGCGTCGCCGAACTGGCGGTGGGCCCGCCACAGCGCCGCCAGGGTCAGCCCGCTGACCGGATCGACGAAGTCCGGTGCGATGTCGGCCAACGGCTTGATCACGAACGCATGCTTCAATTCCGGACGGGGAATGCGCAGGTGCCCCGGTCCTTCCACGATCAGATCGCCGTAGAACACCACGTCGATGTCCAGGGTCCGGTCGGAAAAGCGCGGCCCGCTGCGATCACGCCCGTGCCGGTCTTCCAGCGCATGCGCCCACGCGTCCAGCGTGTCCAGGTCCAGATCGGTTTCGATGGCCACCGCATTGTTGAGGAACGCCGGGCCGTCAAAGCCCACCGCCGCGGTGCGGTAGGCCGGAGATATGGCGATGGCGCCAAAACGTTCCGCCAAGGCGGCCACGGCGGCATGCAGGTGACGGCGGGGCTGGACATTGCTGCCCAGGCTGAGGAGCACGGTGGTCATGCAGGTCATCGGGAGACAAGGGGGGGAGGTAATGTCTTCATCACGGCATCACCCGTACCATTGGACCGCACTTGATGGGACGATGCCAATGACTTATTGCGTCGGAATCGACGTGGACGAGGGGCTGGTCTTTGCGGCCGACACCCGCACCAATGCGTCGGTGGACGATGTACGCGTCCATCGCAAGCTGCATGTCTTCGAATACCCCGGCCAGGCGGTGTTCGTGCTGATGGCCAGCGGCAACCTGGCCACCACCCAGCTGCTGGTTTCGCGTCTGCAGCGCGACGTGGAAGAGCAGCGCACGCCGAACCTGCGCGGCCTGCGCCACCTGTTCGAGGTGGCCGAGTATGTCGGCGCGCTGCTGGTCGACAGCCAGGTCAAATGCCGCGACGTGGAACACGGCCACGATGGGGTGAACACCCAGGCGACCTTGATCCTCGGCGGGCAGATCGCCGGCGAGCGGCCTGGCCTCTATATGGTCTATCCCCTTGGCAATGCCATCTCCGCCTCGCCCGAAACGCCGTACCTGCAGATCGGTGAATCCAAGTACGGCAAGCCGATCCTGGACCGCATCATCCGGCCGCGCACGCGACTGGACGATGCGGCGCGCACCGCGGTGGTGTCACTGGATTCCACCATCCGCTCGAACCTGTCGGTGGGCCTGCCGCTGGACCTCGCGCTGGTGCGCCGCGATGAACTGCGGATCGGCGGACAGCTGCGCCTGAGCGGCGATTCGCCGTTGTATGCCGATATCCACCGCAACTGGGCGCATCGGCTGGAACAGGCAGTGGCCGCGCTTCCGCGCTTCGCGTGGGAACAGCAGGCGTGATGCCAGGCCAGCGCCGCGCCATGCCCGGCGAGCGCGAAGGCGTGACGACCAACGGTCGTCACCCACCCGTAGCAGGAAGCGGTCGTCACCCACTCGTGGCAGGAAACCGTCGTCACCCACCTGCAGACGGGGCAGACGGCCAGCGGCCGTCACTACCGGTGCGAGCGCAGCGCCTTGGCCACGGAACCGAACACCTGCTGCATCTCCAGCGGCTTGCGTAGCGCGTGCAGCGTAATCCCCGGTGGCGCGACAACCGGCGACACGCAGGCCTCATCGCGCAGCAGCAGTGCCGCGCCGCGGTACCCGCGTGCCGAGAGCTCCGACAACAGCGCGCTGGCGCTCAGCAACTGGGCGCCACCATCGAGAATGATCAGCGCCGGCATGGCATCGGGCCTCAACGCGCGCAACGCCGCTGCGCCGTCGGATGCCAGTTGCAGCTCATACCCTTGGCTGGACAAGGCGTTACCCAGCAGCGACAGGCGGGTTGCCTCGGCATCCACGATCAGGATGGACTGCCCCGTGCCGGCGGCCTGTGGGGTGCTGGGCGGCACCGGCAGCCCGCCCTGCTCGCTGACCGGCAGGTGCAGATCGAAACGCGTCCCCTTGCCCACGGCGCTGGTCACCACGATGCGTCCGCCGCAGCTTTCCACGATCCGTTTGCAGGACACCAGGCCCAGGCCGGTGCCGTCCGGCTTGGTGGTGAAGAAGGGACTGAACAGCCGTTCCAGCGTTTGGGCATCCATGCCGATGCCTTCGTCGATCACCGAAATGACCAGCCACTGCCGTCCCTCGCGGCTGCCGTCCGGGCCCACCCGCAGGGTGAGCCTGCCACCATCGGGCATCGCCTGCAGGGCATTGAGCGCAAGGTTGAGCAGCACCTGTTGCAGCTCGGTGTAATTGCCGTCCACCGCTGGCGCGCCATCCGCCGCCTCCACCTGCAGCTCGACATCGCTGGGCAGGGTGCCGCGCAACAGCAACTGCACCGCCTCGAACAGATGGTGCACCGGGACCCGCTCGCTCGGCTTGCGCGAGCCGCGCACGAAGGACAGCATCGACTCCGCCATCTCATGCCCGCGCCGCCCGCATTCGGCGATGACCTCGGCCATGTGCAGCAGTTGCGGATCCTGCGTCCGGGCTTTCAGCAACTCCGGCACGATCAGCAGAGGCTGCAGGATATTGCGCAGGTCGTGGCTGAGTCCGGCCGCGAGCAGCGACAGGCTTTCCAGCCGCTGCGCGCGCATCAGCTCCCCCTCCACCCGCTGCCGTTCGCCCGTCGCACGCGCATCGCGCACGGCACGGGCGACCGCCGAAGGCAGCCGCGCGGGCTGGTGTTTGAGGATGTAATCACTTGCGCCGCGTTGCAGCGCGGCCACCGCCGCGTCTTCGCCAAGCGTGCTGGACAGGAACAGGAACGGCAGGTCCGGTTGCGCCAGGCGCACGATGTCCAAGGCCTGGAAGCCCGAAAAAGCAGCCATGTTCAACTCGGCCAGCACCACGTCCGGCTGGAAGGACTGCAGCGCAGCCAGCAGCTGGCCTTCTTCGTCCACCCGCTGGAAACTGGCGCGCATGCCTGCAGCGAGGATCTGCGCGATGACGCGCTCGGCATCGTCGGGCATGTCCTCGACCAGCAGGATACGCAGATCGTCCACCTCAGTTTTCACTGGCATGGTCTCACCCTGGCCATCCACATTGCCGATCCCCCAGCAGACTCCAGAACGCCGCCCCCCGCGCCGCGCGACCATGGGGGCCGCGAAGGGCGCGTGAAGCCACTATAGTCCAGCGGGGGTGTGTCCGGCCATGGGGTAGCTGCGTCAACCCAATGCCCGGCGCAGGATCCTGTCCACGGCCGTCCCGGCGACCGCTTTTTCCGCTCCTGCCGCCGGTGTATCCGGATCGCCCGAAGGTGACAGGGCCAGAAAGACGGGCTTGCCGAACGTCCCGTACATCACCGTACCCACGCTGCATCAACTGGCGGACGCGGGGGCCTGGCGCGTACGCACAGGAAGCGCGGCGCCGTCGTCATGGTGGCTTGGGAGGGCGGCAGCGCGGCCACGTCCATCGCGTGCATCATCACGTCAGTCCTTGAAGGTCAGCAGCGGACGATTGCACCAGCTCGATGCCGCCCAGGCCAGAGCCAGACACGGCAAAGGCGCCCACCTGGAGCGCCTCCGCCACTACCTCTACTGGACTGCCGACTTACTTCGTCGAGGCGGTGCCAGCGACCTTCAGCTGGCTGGAATCAACGCGGGTAACGCCCTTGATCCCCTTCGCCGTGTTGACTGCCTTGTCATGCTCGGCCTTGTTGGCCACGTTGCCCTGCAGGGTCACCACGCCGTTGACGGTGGTCACGCTGATATCGGTGGCCGGCACATTGCTGCTGACGGCCAGGTCACCCTTGACCTTGGTGGTGATCCACGTATCGGTCACCGGCTCGTTGGAGTCGTGGTTCGCCGCATGGGTCCGGTCCTGGGCCATCGTGCCGCCCTTCTTCGCCGGATCGTTCGCCATCGCCAGCGGTGCAGCCAGCAGCATGCCCAGGCCAATGGTCGCGGTAAGCAGCTTGGAATTCGTCTTCATCGTACGGTCCTCCTCGTTGGTGGATGGAGTGTCCCGTAACCGGCGTCCAGTTCGCGTGCCGGTACTGTCATGCCGGGGTGAACCAAGATGCGGGATGCGACATCCATTCATGTTTTGCACCGCGTGGACGAGCCGCTAGGCTGGTCATCCCCACCCAACGCGGAGCGCGCCATGCCTGTCGACCTGCAGCTTGCACTGATCGGCTACGGCCTCGCCGGGCGGGTTTTCCACGCGCCGTTGATCCAGCACACGCCGGGCCTTTTCCTGCACAGCGTGGTCAGCTCGCGTCGTGATGAACTGCGCCGCCACTTCACCGACGTGCACGTGCGCGCCGCACCCGCTGAGGTGTTGGAAGACCCCGCGGTGGACGCGGTGATCATTGCAACGCCCAACGAACAGCACGCGCCATTGGCCATCGCCGCACTGCGCGCTGGCAAGCACGTGCTGGTGGACAAGCCCTTCG
Source organism: Stenotrophomonas sp. NPDC078853 (assembly GCF_044901215.1). Lineage (NCBI taxonomy): Bacteria > Pseudomonadati > Pseudomonadota > Gammaproteobacteria > Lysobacterales > Lysobacteraceae > Stenotrophomonas > Stenotrophomonas sp. NPDC078853. Next base: position 39,090 of record NZ_JBJDOQ010000014.1, read on the forward strand.
CGCTGGACACCGCGCAGGCTGAAACCGTGCTGCGCGCCGCAGAAGACAACGCACGGGTGGTGACTGTTTTCCAGAACCGGCGTTTCGATGCGGACTTCCTCACTCTGCGCCACCTGCTGGCTACCGACGTGCTGGGCGATATTGCCGAATGCCATTCCCATTTCGACCGTTTCCGCCCGCAGGTCCGCGACCGCTGGCGCGAGCGTGAGCAACCCGGTGGCGGCCTGTGGTACGACCTGGGACCCCACCTGCTTGACCAGATGCTGCAGCTGTTCGGTTGGCCGCAGGCGATCACCGCAGACCTGGATCGCCAGCGTAGCGAAGGCAGCACCGACTACCTGCATGCGGTGCTGCACTACCCCCGCATGCGCGCCATCGTGCATGCAGGTTCGCTGGTCAGCGCAGCAGCGCCGCGCTTCACCGTGCACGGCAGCAAAGGCAGCTGGATCAAGCACGGACTGGATGTGCAGGAGGCACAGCTGGCGGCAGGCAAGGCACCCGGCGCGCCGGGCTGGGGACTGGATCCGCTGCATGGCGTCCACTCGGCCTTCGACGAGGCGGGTACGTTGCAGCACACCACCGTGGACAACGTGCCCGGTGACTATCGGCGGCTGTACAGCGCCTTCGCTGCGGCGATCCGTGGCGAAGGGCCGGCCGAGGTCACCCCGGGGCAGGCGCTGCAGCTGATGCAGCTGCTGGATGCCGGCCGCCGCAGCGCGCGCGAGGGCCGCACCATCGCGCTGTGACGCCTCTGGTGTAGCGCCGAGCCATGCTCGGCGGCTTTTTTCGGTTCGCCCCGCGTCCGCCGAGCATGGCTCGGCGCTACCACAGCCATCAGGTCTTCTTGATTGCGTGCCCGCCGAATTCATTGCGCATCGCCGCCAGCAGGCGATCGCTGAAACTGTTCGACTCGCGCGAACGCAGCCGCTCCAGCAGTGCCAGCGTGATCACCGGCGCAGGCACGTCCAGCGCGATGGCTTCGGCCACGGTCCAGCGGCCCTCGCCGGAATCCTCCACGTAGGGCGCGATGCCGTCCAGCGCCGGATTGCGCTGCAGCGCCTGCGCGCTCAGGTCCAGCAACCACGAACGCACCACGCTGCCGTGGCGCCATACCTCAGCGACCTGGCCCAGGTCGAGTTCCATTTCTTCTTTCCGCTCCATCAACGCGAAGCCTTCGGCATAGGCCTGCATCATTCCGTACTCGATGCCGTTGTGGATCATCTTGGTGTAGTGCCCTGCCCCGCTCGGGCCCACCCGTGCCCAGCCGCGGTCGGCAGCCGGAGCCAACGCCTGGAACAGCGGGGCCAGCTGTTCCACGGCGGCCGCCTCGCCACCGATCATCAGGCTGTAGCCCTCCTGCAACCCCCACACGCCGCCGCTGGTGCCGCAGTCCAGATAGAAGATGTCATCGTCGGCGAGCGACCGCGCGCGGCGGATGGAATCCTGATAGTTCGAGTTGCCGCCATCGATCACCACATCGCCTTCAGCGAGATGCGGTACCAGCTGCGCCAGTGTCTGGTCGACGGTATCGCCGGCCGGCACCATCAGCCACACCACGCGCGGCACCGGCAGCGCGGCGACGGCCTCGGCCAGCGTGGCGAACACTTCCATCCCCGATTCCGCCGCCCGCGCGCGTGCCGCTTCCATCGGGTCATGGCCCACGACGCGGTGGCCGCCACGCTGCAGCCGCTGGGCCATGTTGGCGCCCATCCGGCCGAGGCCGATCATTGCGATATCCATCTGTTTCACCTTTGCGTTGAGGGACGGCGACCGGCGTCGCCGTCGGGTCCGGAATCAGAAGTCAGGCTGCCCGGCAGTCCGGTTGCCGCGCAGTGGCGCAGCTGCGCCTGCTGCCAGCGCCGGTACAGCGTGGTAGGCAGATTGTGCACCGTGAGCTCCACCGTGAACGGCGTGCGCGGGTTGCGGTCCAGCAGGCGTGCGACATGCAGGCCGATGGGCTTTATACCGCGCGGATGTACGTAGATCAGGAACTGCCGGTAGAACGGATCGTCCAGCACGGCGTCCATGCGCTCCAACAGCACCGCTTCATCATCGGTGAGCGATGCGCGCAGGGCAGGATCGCGCTCGGCCAACAAGCGTTCGAAGAAGCGTACGCCACGGCGTGGCAGCTGCCGGGACAGTTCCCAGAGTTCCCGGTTGCGCTGGTCGTACCAGCCGAACCCGCCGTGCCGCCGCAGCGCCTCGGCCGCCTCGGCGCCCACGTCCACCACGATGAAATTTTCGGCCTGGTTGTTCAGGTCGTCCAGCGTTTCCCGGCCGAGCGCGTGGGTGAGGTAACCCGGCGCACCCATGAAGGCCTGGCGGCCCATCGCCGAGGTGCGTACCGCCTTGCCGTCGGCGAACAGGTCGCCAGCGTGCGCGCCGAGCAGGATGCTGTTGGTGTCGTGCAGGCCGACGAACGTGCCGATGCCGAGCTCATCGTTGTCGAACGCCGTGTCGAACGAGGCGTCCCCGTGCAGCTCGCGCTGGGTGGCCAGTTGGGCGACCTGGCGGCCGACGCCGCATTCGCTGCGCACCTTGCCGCTGTAGAACGCCGCCAGTGCCTGGCTGTTGCTGGCCGCCGGCCGGTAACCCCGCCCCAGGCTGCGCGTACGCTGCCAGCCCTGTGCGTGCGCCCCGCGCGCGCCGAAGCCGATCCATCCCAGCTGCAGGCCTGAAAACCGATAGCCCGGATTGGTCTCCAGCGCGTGGGCCGCCCGCCGCGCTGCTTCGCCCACCCGCATCGCATAGGCGCAGACACTGGCCGGATCGTCCAGCAGCTGCTGCATGAATTCCGCGCGCTCGGCAGGCTGCCATTGGCGCGGAAGCGTGGCGCGCAGATCGCCCTGCGCGTGCGCCTGGCGTAGATCCTCGCGGGTGCAGACAGGGCCGCCGTGCACGTCGGGTGTGGTCACCGCCGCCGACTCAAATCGCCATCCCAGGCGTTCCAGCAGCCCCTGCGTGCACTCCGGCGCGGCCGACAGCGCCGTCCCCGGAAGGACCAGCAGCGCCCCCAGCAGCGCGACGCCTGCACGCATGTTCAGCGCAGCCCGTCGTCCGTGCTGTCCGTCGGCGGCGGATCCGCTGCGGGTGCCGCGGCCGCGGCCGGGGCCGGGGCCGGGGCCGGGGCCGCCGCCACCGGCAGGTACTGCTGCAACCGCTGGAAGAAGCGGCCATAGAACTCGCCGTCCTGCACCGTGCTGCTGGCGACCTTCACCAGCGAATCGTCATTGCTGCCGAACGGCAGCGACACCGAGCCCAGCGCACCCACGCCGACACTGGCGGAGGTCGGGCTCTTCTTCAACGCGTAACGGTCCTGCACCGCGCTGATGAACACCAGCGCCTGCTGGCCGCGTGGCGCACAGGAAATACGCAGCACCAGCTGTTCGTGGTCGTCATCGCGCGGCTGGAAATTCTTGCTGCCTTCCACGCCGGTCCCGTCGGCACGGGCGATCGCATAGCCCTGGCTGAGCAGGGTGCGCCGGGCGGCCTCGCAAGCCTCGGCCGGCGAACCGTCCACGGTGCGCGAGTACATGTCGCCGGAATCAAACGATTCCCGCAGCAAGGTACTGTCGGCCGCACGGCCACCACAACCGGACAGGCCGGCCATCAGCACTACGGGAGTAAGGAAGACGGCAGTCCGCATGGACGTTCCTGCAACGATTGACTCGTCGCAGCATAACGCGCGGTGCGTAAGCGGCAGGTTTACGCCCATGGCGCGCCGGCTGGCGGCGCGCCATGGGTTGGCGATGGTTCAGCGGCTGCTTCAGTCGGCCCAGCGGCCTGCGCCGGTGGACTGCGGCAGCACCTGGGCGGACAGCGGGCGGTCCTCTTCCAGCAGGTTCACCGCGTCGGCCAGGATCGCCGCCGATTCGCGCAGCAGCGGGTCCGGACGCTTTTCGGCGGCCTTCTCGCGGGCGGCATCCTTGACGATGTCGCGCTCGTTGCCGGTCAGGCCATCGTCGTTGCTATCATCGGCGAGCGGATCCAGGTCCAGGCCCAACTGCTTGCGCACGGCCTGGCGGTCGGCGCGCTGCTTGTCCTGGCGCTCACGTTCGGTGCGGCGCTCGGCCTCGTTGAGCGAGATGTACTTCTTGGCCTTCTCTTCGCGGAACTGCTGCACGTCCTCGTTCCACCACTGGAACTCCTTGTCAGCGGCAATGCGCGTGTCGTGGCGGCTTTCCAGCTTGGGCAGCAACGGGCCGAAGTTACCGTACTGGGTATGTGGCACGGCGGCGATACGGGTCCACGGCAACGCGTTGTCGTAGGTGCTTTCGCCGAACTCACTGGCGTCCACGCTGGCCGGGAAGGCCAGGTCGGGCACCACGCCCTTGTGCTGGGTGCTGCTGCCACTGACGCGGAAGAACTGCGCGATGGTCAGCTTGACCTGGCCGAAACGCTGGGCTTCGCCGCTCGGCCAGCGGTCCAGGTCGACGATGTTCTGCACGGTGCCCTTGCCGAAGGTGGTCTCACCGATCACCAGGCCACGACCGTAGTCCTGGATGGCACCGGCGAAAATCTCCGAGGCCGAGGCCGAACCGCGGTTGATCAGCACTGCCAGCGGACCATCCCACGCCACCGCTTCGCTGCGATCGCTGTTGACGGTGACGCGGCCACCGGATTCGCGCACCTGCACCACCGGGCCCTGCTCGATGAACAGCCCGGTCAGCTCGATGGCTTCATCCAGCGAACCGCCGCCGTTGTTGCGCAGGTCCAGCACCACGCCGTCCAGCTTGTCGGTCTTGAAACCGGCCAGCAGCTTGGCCACGTCGCGGGTCGCCGATGCATAGTCGGTCGCGTTGCGGCGACGGCCTTCGAAATCCTGGTAGAACGTCGGCAACTTGATCACGCCGACCTTGCGCTCCGGCGCTCCGTCCTTGGCCGGGATGGTCAAGGTCTCGCCCTTGGCCGCCTGTTCGGCCAGGCGCACTTTCTGGCGTGTCAGTACCAGGGTGTGATGCTTGCCGTCCACGCCCTCTTCGGCCGGGATGAACTCCAGCCGGACCTGGGTGTCCTTGCTGCCGCGGATCTTGGCGACCACGTCATCGATGCGCCAGCCGATCACATCTTCGATCGGACCGGAGGTGCCCTGTCCGACGCCGACGATGCGGTCACCGGGCTTGAGTTTGCCGTTCACCGCCGCCGGGCCACCGGCGATGATCTCGCGGATCACCACCATGTCGTCCTGGCGCTGCAGCTGGGCGCCGATGCCTTCCAGCGACAGCGACATCGCCTGGTTGAAGTTTTCGGCGGTGCGCGGGGTGAAATAATCGGTGTGCGGGTCAACGGCACTGGTATAGGCGTTGAGGAAGAACTGGAACACGTCTTCGCCCTTCAGCTCGTTGACCGACTTTTCCAGCGTGGCGTAGCGCTTGTCCAGCGTGGTGCGGATCTCGTCCGGCTTCTTGCCGGCGAGCTTCAGGCGCAGCCAATCGTTCTTCACCGACTTGCGCCACAGTTCATCCAGTTCGGCATCGCTGGCCGCCCACGGCACATCCTTGCGGTCGTACTCGAACTTCTCGTCGGTGCTGAAATCCGGCTCGCGCTTCAGCAGATTGCGTGCATAGCCCACCCGCTGGCCGACGCGCTGCTTGTAGACGGAAAACACCTGGAAGGCCGGCTCCAGTTCGCCGCCGCGGATGGCCGTGGCGATGCCGGCCTCGAACGGGGCGAACTTCGCCACGTCGGCCTGCGTGAAGAACTGCTTGCCGCCATCGAGGGTCTCCAGGTAGCGCTTGAAGACGTCCTTGGAGGTAGCCTCATCCAGCGCGCGCGGCCGGTAGGCATAGCGGCTGTCGGACAGCAGCCCGTAGACCAGCTTGGAGGTGGTCACCTGGTCTGCGGTGGCGGCGGCCGGCAGCGCCGGCCCGTCTGCCTGCGCCGACAGCGCCAGCGGTGCGGTGAGTGCCAGGGCAATCAGGAATGCGGGGGCTTTGAATTTCATGGAATTGCTCAGGGCACCTTGCCGAAAGGAAGACTGCGTGCATTACAGACACCACGACAGTGCCGAAAGTTGCGCGCTTTGTCACCCGCGTTCATGGAACGCGTGTTTCCAGCGTAGACGGGGGCCTGTAGCAGCATGTGAACGAGGATCTGGCCCCTGGTAGCGTTGAAGGCAGCGGCAGGAGCCGCTGCCAACGTCGCTTGCGATGGCCCGGAGGGTGCCGGTCAGGAGGCCGGCATCGCCATGCTCGGCGAACGCAGCGGCGAAAGCGAAAGCGTGACGACCAACGGTCGTCACCCACCCGGTAGCGCCGAGCCATGCTCGGCGAGCGCAACGGCAACCGCTCAGGCGACGCCGGCGCCCTTGGCCTGCACGTCGGCGTGGTACGACGAGCGCACCATCGGGCCGGACGCCACGTGGCTGAAGCCGAGCTCGTAGCCGTAGTCTTCCAGCGCCTTGTAATCTTCCGGCGTCCAGTACTTGAGCACGGGGTGGTGGTGCGCGGTCGGCTGCAGGTACTGGCCGATGGTGATCATGTCCACGTCGTGGGCGCGCAGGTCGCGCATGGTGGCCTTGATCTGCTCGAACTCTTCGCCCAGCCCCAGCATGATGCCGCTCTTGGTCGGCACGCCCGGGTGCTGCGCCTTGAAGTTCTTCAGCAGGGTCAGCGACCACTGGTAATCCGCGCCCGGACGCACGTTGCGGTACAGGTCCGGCACGGTTTCGATGTTGTGGTTGAACACATCCGGCGGGTTCTGCGCGAGGATTTCCAGCGCGCGTTCCATGCGGCCCTTGCCGCGGAAGTCCGGGGTCAGCACTTCGATGCGGGTGCCCGGCGACTTCTCACGGATGGCGGTGATGCAGTCGACGAAGTGCTGCGCACCGCCGTCGCGCAGGTCATCGCGGTCCACGCTGGTCACCACCACGTACTTCAGGCCCATGTCGGCCACGGTCTGGCCAAGGGTGGCCGGCTCGTTGGCATCCGGCGGCTTGGGCCGGCCGTGGGCCACGTCGCAGAACGAGCAGCGCCGGGTGCAGACCTCGCCGAGGATCATGAAGGTCGCGGTGCCGTGGCTGAAGCACTCGTGGATGTTGGGGCAGCTGGCCTCTTCGCAGACCGTCACCAGACGGTTCTCGCGCAGCTTGGCCTTCAGGTTCTGCACCGCATTGCCGGAGGGAATGCGCACGCGGATCCAGGACGGCTTGCGCAGCACCGGCGCGTCGGCGAACTGCACCGGCGAGCGGTTGATCTTGTCACCGCCCAGCTGTTTGACGCCGGCCTGCAACGGCGCGGCGGCGGGAGCGGAATCGCCCTGCAGCATCTGCAGGGGAATGGTGCGGGCAGTCTGTTCGGTCATGGTGTTCCCGGCGGCAACGGGGCCGCGTGGTATGGGTTCGGTCAGGCAGACAGGTCCGGCTGCGTGGAGGACGGCTGCAGGTGCAGGCCGAACTGGCGCGCCAGGTTGTCCAGCAGGACGGGCTTGACGGCTGCCATGCCGGAGGGCCCGCCCAAGTCTACCATCGTGGTCACCTGCAGCCCCTGGTAACCGCAGGGGTTGATGCGGCGGAAGGGCTCCAGGTCCATCGCGACGTTGAACGCCAGGCCATGGAACGTGCAGCCGCGGCGGACCCGGATGCCGAGCGCGGCCACCTTGGCTCCTCCCACGTACACGCCCGGGGCGCCATCCTGGCGTTCCGCGCCGATGTTCCACTCGGCAAGGGTATCGATGATGGCCTGTTCGATCCGGCATACGTAATCACGCACGCCGATGCCCAGCCGCGGCAGGCGCAGCAAGGGGTAGACCACGATCTGGCCGGGGCCGTGATAGGTCACCTGGCCGCCGCGGTCCACTTTCACCACCGGGATGTCCCCGGGGGCGAGCACGTGTTCGGGCTTGCCGGCCTGGCCCAGGGTGAACACCGGGTCGTGCTCGACCACCCATAGTTCGTCGGCGGTATCGTCGTGGCGCTGGTCGGTGAAGCGCTGCATTGCGCGCCAGACCGGTTCGTAGGGCTGGCGGCCGAGGTCGCGGACTACGGCGGGCTGGGATTGACGGCCCTGGGGCGATTGATGGCCAGCGGCCGTCACTACCGCCGGTGCTACAGCGTCCACTTTACTTCCGGATGCTCGCGCAGCACCTCGTGGGCGAGGTCGTACTGGGCGCGGTCGCGGGCGGTGAATGCCATGCGCACCGAGACGTACTTGCCGTTGGAGGAGTGCTTCCAGCTGATCTGCTCGTTGAGCACGTCAATGCCGGCGGCCATCAGCAGCTTGGGGAGTTCCACTTCCAGCCCGGAGTTGGCCGCGCCCATGGCGCTGAGCTCGAACTGCCCGGGGAACTGGAAGCCGTGTTCGGGATTGTCGGACTTGATTTCCATCCGCCCATTATCGGGCCGCCGCAGATCAAACCCAAGGGGGTCCGATCGGTAGTGACGGCCGCTGGCCGTCCTGCCTTTGGCCTTGGCCCCGGCCCAGGTGGGTGACGACCGTTGGTCGTCACGCCTTTGCCCTTGCCGCTGCGCTCGCCGAGCATGGCTCGGCGCTACCGCTCCGGCTTCGGTGAATGACGGCCGGTGGCCGTCACTCCCCGCCTTACTTGGCCAGCTGCATGGACGTGGAATTGACCCAGCCCTTGTTGCCCATCTCGTCTTCCACTTCCCACATCGTGCCGTCCTTCTGGCCGGTGGGGTACAGCAGCATGCCCGGTTCCAGGTCACGCACGGCCGCGCCGGTGCCCTTGGAATTGGCCAGCAGGCGACCGGCCTTCAGCATGGTCACGGCCTGGCTGCTGTTGGCGGCGGAGGCGTCGGCCGGCAGGCCGCCCAGCTCGTTCACCATGTTGGTGTAGGCCTGCAGGTAGGCCAGGGTGATCACCTGGCCCAGTTCGGTGTTGGCATAGCCGCCCACGCCCATCGCGCCGATGCCGCCACCGCCGAACAGGCCGCCGCCGGCGCCCCAGCCCAGGTCGGTCTTCTTCGAGTTGCCTTCCACGATCGCGACCTGCTCGGAGGAACGCACGTCGGTCAGGGTCAGGGTGACGTCCGCGGTCTTGCTGCGGAAGTTCAGCCCACCCACCACGGCACCGGCCTTGCCGCCGATCAGCCCGCCCAGCAGGCCACCGATCGCGTTGCCGCTGGCATTGCTGTTCTGCGAGATCAGGTCGGGCACCAGCACGTAATCGGCCGCGCGGATCTGGCCCTTGCCGATGTTCGAACGGCCACGCAGCTCACCTTCCGAAGCCAGCGCGCGCTCGGCCTGGGCGGCGGCCATGCCGACGCCACGGTCGACCAGGGTGAAGCACTTGGACTTGTTGACGAACACCTTGATCAGCTTGGAAGGCGCCGGCAGCTGCTGCCCGGTCCACCAGTTCACCACGTCTTCCGGTTCGATCACCGAAATCGAGCCCAGCGGCTTGGTGCAGACCGGGATCTGCGCCTGGCCCTGCTTGCTCTGCTCCTGCGCGGAGGTACGGCTGGAGCTGAAGCTGTCGCGCAGGCCGGCCGAGGCAGGTGCACTGACGGCCATCAGGCCAACGCCCAGCACGGCGGTGACCACGAGGGTGGCGAACGAATTCTGTTGGGTCATGTCTGTTGTCCAGCGCGCCTGCCCGTTGCAGGCGGCGCGCAATCCATTGGTTTGAGAGAGGCCGGTGGTGGCAGGCCGGAATCCTTGAACAGCGCCCTCTGGCGCCGGCGCAGAGGATAAAACACCGCTGTGCCAACGGCAACCGCGGCTGAACAACGGTCCAATTGGATGCGAGGGAGGCAAATTATCGTGACGCTCATCACTTTTTCCAACCCGCCGACGGGACGGTACGAACGCGCGGCGTAGAAGTCCACGTGCGGAACGGACCAGACCGGCCACGGCCGTCGATCCGAATTCACATCGGCGCTACCGTATTTAGGAGAAAAACGTCAAAACAGCCCTCTGGACCTCCATGCACCCTACGCGTATCGCGGCAGCCCTCGGGCTGACCAGCCTGATGGCCCTCGCCCTCCCTGCCCACGCCGCCGATCAATGCAGCCAGAGTGCGCTGGCCGATCATCCCCCGCAGATCAATTTCCGCGTGGACAACGACCTGTTCGGTGGTGCCGACCAGGACCAGGGCTATACCAACGGCGCGCAGATCACCTTCGTATCCCCGAACCTGGTGGACTTCACCGACGACCCCTGCCTGCCGCGCCTGGCGCGCTGGGTCAACAGCCACCTGGAAGCGCTGCATCCGGGCGAGTTCGAGCAGCAGAACATGATCTTCAGCATCGCCCAGGGCATCTTCACGCCGAGCGATTTCACCCGCAAGGACGTCATTGAAGATGACCGTCCCTACGCAGGCGTTCTGGTCGGCAGCTTCGGCTACAACGCGCGGCGCGGCAATTACCTGCAGACCACCCAGCTGACGCTGGGCGTGGTCGGCCCCTGGGCACTGGGCAAGGAAGTCCAGGACGGTGTGCATGACCTGCTGGGCGATGACAAATTCCAGGGCTGGGACAACCAGTTGCACAACGAGCCGGTGGTGATGCTGACCCACGAACGGATGAACCGTTGGCCGCGCGATGCCACCGACAACGCCAGCGGCTGGGGGTGGGATGCGATCAGCCACTACGGCGGCGCGGTCGGCAACCTGGCCACCCACCTCAATGCCGGTGGCGAAGTGCGCTTCGGCTGGAAACTGCCGGATGATTTCGGCAGCACACCGCTGCGGCCCGCAGGCGAGAACACCGCGCCCTCGCGTGGTGGCCGGCCCAGTGGCTGGTCGTGGCACCTGTTCGCCACCACCGATGCGGCCTGGGTGATCCGCGATATCACCCTGGACGGCAACACCTTCCGCAACAGCCACAGCGTGGACAAGAAGCCTGTGGTGGCACAGGGTGGCTACGGCGTGGCGGTGATGCGCGGGCGCTGGAAGTTCGCTCTGGCGCGCTATCACAGCACCAAGGAGTTCGACGGACAGCGGCAATCGCCGATCTTCGGCAGCTTCACCATCAGCCGTTCGCTGTAAGCCGGCGGGAAGGCCACCGGCGGATCACAACCTGCTGCCGCCTAGGCACGCGATCCTGCGCAGCCGGCGCCGTATCTCCACCAGACGCGACTGCCGGTGGGTGACGACCGCTGGCCGTCATGCGTCTGCTTTGGCAGCAGAAAGCCCGCGATTCGCATCGCGGGCTTTCTGGGGTAGACAGGGGGATGACGGCCAGTGGCCGTCGCTACCGCCGTCGGTTATTCCGATTCCCACCACATCCAGAAGCTGTGCCACAGACGCTTGAAGAAGCCGGCTTCTTCGACCGCAGCGATCGCCACCAGCGGTGCCTGTGCGACCACCTTGCCATCGAGCGTCACCTTCAGCGTGCCGATCTGCTGGCCCGCGGTGAACGGCGCCACCAGCGACTTGGGCACATCGATGCTCGGCTTCAGGTCGTTGTAGCGGCCACGCGGCAGGCTGACCAGCATCGGCTGCGCTACGCCCAGCTGCACGGTGTCGGCGGTGCCCTTCCACACCTTGTGCTCGGCGACGACCTTGCCGGGCTCGTACAGGCGATGGGTTTCAAAGAAGCGGAAGCCCCAGTTCAACAGCGCCAGGCTGTCATCGGCACGCTGCTTCTCCGATGCGCCGCCCAGCACCACTGCGATCAGGCGCTGGTCACCGCGCTGCGCGGAGCTCATCAGGCAGTAGCCTGCGGCGGAGGTGTGGCCGGTCTTGATGCCGTCCACGCTGCCATCGCGCCACAACAACAGGTTGCGGTTGGGCTGCTTGATGTTGCCCACGGTGAATTCCTTCACCTTGTTGTAGGCATAGGTTTCCGGGTAATCGCGCACGAACGCGCGGCCCAGCAGTGCCAGGTCACGCGCGGTGCTGTGGTGGCCTTCGGCGGTCAGGCCGTGGGCGTTGACGAAGTGCGAGTTGGTCATGCCGATCTTCGCGGCATAGCTGTTCATCAGCGAGGCGAACGCTTCTTCGCTGCCGGCCACGTGTTCGGCCAGCGCGATGGCAGCATCGTTGCCGGACTGGATCGCCATGCCCTTTTCCATGTCTTCCAGACGCGCGGTCTGGTTGACCGGGAAGCCGCTGTAGCTGCCGTCGGTACCGGCGCCGCCTTCGCGCCATGCGCGTTCGCTCATCATCACCTGGTCGTCGGGCTTGACCTTGCCGTTCTTCACTTCGGCGGCAACGACGTAGCTGGTCATCACCTTGGTGATGCTGGCCGGGGCGAGCTGGGCGTCGACGTTCTCACCGGCGAGGACCTGGCCGGACGCGTAGTCCATCAGGATCCAGGCTTTGGACACGCTGGGGACCGGGGCCGGCGGCGTCGCAACGGCGGTCGGTGCAGTGGTCGCAGCCGGAGCGGCCGGGGTCGGCAGCGGGGTCTGGGCATGGGCCAGGCCCACCAGCAGGGTGGCGGCCAGCGCAGTGGCGGCAAAACGGAATTTCATGGGCGGGCAGGCTCCTGGAGCGGCCAAGGTCGGAAGGGGAAAACGACCGCCATTGTAGGCGGTCGGCAGGCGCGGCGCGGCAGGGCGTCAGGCCACGCCGGGGAGTGTCATTCCTTGACGATCTGCGGGGCGCCGAAACCCAGACCGGCAATGCGGCCGGCAAGTTCCGTCGCATTGGCGTGGTCGTTGGCCGGCACCCGCAGGCGCCACAACGTGCGGCCGCCAGCGGCGATGTCGCTGATGGTCGCACCGACGATGCCGGCAGCGGTCAACTGGCCCTGCGCACGGGTGGCGTTGTCGCGGCTGGCGAAGCTGGCCACCTGCAGGAGCACGTTGCCGAGGACTTTTTCGGACAGCGTGGGCGGCTGCGCCGCGACGGCTGCGGTTGCCATGGCAGTGGGGCGGGCGGCTGAGGAGGGTTTATCGGGTTGACGGCCAGCGGCCGTCACTACCGGGGCGGCGGGTTTGCCGGTGGCAACGCGCACGTTGTTGTCGCGCATCCAGCGGTCGAAGTTGTCGGCCGAACCGGGCTTGGCGCTGTCGGCAACGCGGTAGCGGTAGGCCTCCGCGCCAGTGGGGGGCTTTGCGGCGGCGGCCACCGCTCGCGGTGCCGGTTCCCGGGTGGCCGCAGCCGGTGCTTCGGCCGGCAGGCGGTTCACCAGGGCATCGATGGCCGATGGCGCCGCCGCCGTGGCCGCCACCATGGTAGTGGCGCGGCGCTCGGCACGGGTCGGTTTGGCGTCGGCCAGCAGGTTGCCCTCGCCCGGCTGCAGCGCGCGCACTTCCACGTTGCCGGTGCCGCGCTGGGTGATGCCCAGGCGCACCGCAGCCGCGTAGCTGAGATCAATCACGCGGCCGTCGTGGAACGGCCCCCGGTCGTTGACCCGCACGATCACCGATTCGCCGTTGTCCAGGTTGGTCACCCGGGCGAAGCTCGGCAGTGGCAGGGTCTTGTGCGCGGCGGTGAACTGGTACATGTCATAGACCTCGCGGTTGGAGGTCAGGCGCCCGTGGAACTTGGCACCGTAGTAGGAGGCCGTGCCCTTTTCGGCATAACCCCGGGTGCTGTCCATCACCTTGTACTTCTTGCCCAGCACCTCATAGGGGGACCGGTTGCCGATGGCCGAGCGCGCCAGCTCCTGCACTTCCGGCTCCGGGATGCAGGCCACGTTGGGGATGTAGCTCGGCGTGGTGTCCTTCACCCCCGGCTTGTACAGGCCGCCAGCGGTGTAGTTGCCGCGGGTGGCGAGGTCTTCCGACGCGGCCGCGTACGGCGACCCTTCCGGGCAGTGCGCGGGACGGCCGCCGCCCTTGCCCTGCACCACCGTGGTGGCCGGCTTGCCGCCCGTGCTGGCGGTTCCACCGGGTTTCTTGGGCGCGCTGCTGCATGCGGCCAGCGCAAGGATCAACGCTCCGGGGACCCACCATCTGATGTTCATGCCGGTGGCAGCTCCTGTCCTGCGATGGCCTGCGACAGCTGGAACACGGCCATCGCGTACATCTTGGAGATGTTGTATCGGGTGATCGCGTAATAGTTCTGGAAGCCCAGCCAGTACTGCTTGCCGGTGCTGCCTTCCAGGGTGATCGGGGTGGCGGTGGCGCCGGGCTGCACGGCCGCGTTGGGCGTGTAGCCGCGTGCAGCCAGATCCTGCAGCGACCAGCTCGGGGTCCATTCGGTCGGATTGAATTCTTCGCGCCCGGCCGCCAGCGTGGCGGGCACGGCAACCTGTCCGCCGCGCACCCAGCCGCCCTTCTTGACGAAGTAATTGGCGATGGACGAGAACACGTCGTCGTAGCTGTTGAAGAGGTCGCGGCGACCGTCACCGTTGCCGTCCACGGCGAAATCCAGGTAACTGGACGGCATGAACTGGCCCATGCCCATCGCCCCGGCATAGCTGCCCTTGAGCGTGGTGATGTCCAGCTTTTCGTCGCGCGCCAGCACGAAGGCCTTGGCCAGTTCGTCGCGGAAGAACAGTTCGCGGCGGACTTCGCGTTCCAGCTTGGCCGGGTCGCCGCTGCGCGGGTAATAGAAAGCCAGGGTATACAGCGCATCCAGCACGCGGTGGTTGCCGGTGTTGCCGCCGTAGCTGGTCTCCACGCCGATGATGGCCACGATGACTTCGGCCGGCACGCCGGTGCGCTGCTGCACACGCATCAGCTCGTCGCGGTGTTGGGCGAGGAACTTCCTGCCGCCGTCGATGCGCGCCTGGCTGATGAAGATCGGGCGGTACTCGTTCCACGGCTTCACCCGCTCCGCTGGGCGCGACATGGCGGCGATGATCGGCTGGCGTACCTGCGCCTGGTCGAGCACGCTGGCGATGTAGGCGGGAGCGAGCCCGTGCGCGGCGGCGGTGTCGCGAATGAAGTTTGCGCGGGCTGTTTCAAAGGGGACCGGAGTGAGGTCCACCGGCGGTGCGCTGGACGCAGCCGATTCGGGCGCGGCTTCAGCCGGTCCCTTGTTCTGTCCGGATGCCGGCTTGTGCGGCGCCACGGTTGCCTGCGAAGGCGGTGGAGGACTCGACGGCTGGGTCGCGCAGGCGACCAGGCCGAGGGTGAGCATGCAGGCCAGAGTACGTCGGATCATCGCCGCAGGTTAGCAGGTCATGGATGAAATAAAACCCCTAACACCATGAATAGCAAAGGATTGGTTAATCCGCTGCTGCTTTGTAAAACCAGCGTGAAGGCCGGCAACGAACAAGCCGGTTGCGCCCCCATCCCCCGACGGGCGCAACCGGCCTGACGGACCATCCAATACTGCCCCTGCATCTCCCCAGAGCAGGCGGCAAAACGTGAGGTCGTGCTGCGGTTCGCCAGGTGGTCGGCGTAGAAGATGAACGCGCCCTGCCTGACGGGCGCCATTGTGCAGGCCGTTTGCGTCAAAACCATTGATCCGGATCAACAGTGTTCGGAAATGTGACGCAATGCGCACTTGAAGTGTGAAATCTTCATCGCAGGGAAACGAATCGTGGAGGGGTCAACACGGCGTCAGCGTCCTTTTCCGCAGGAAACGGACGCTGCCCCCTGGCGGCTACCGATAACCACCGTGAACAGGGTTGTGGCTGCGCACGGCCATCACCAGCCCGAAGCCGGCCAGCAACGACACTGCCGAGGTGCCGCCGTAGCTGATCAGCGGCATCGGCACGCCCACCACCGGCAGCAGGCCGGAGATCATGCCGCCGTTGACCAGCACATAGACGAAGAACGCCAGGCCGGTGGCGCCGGCGAGCAGGCGCGAGTAGGAATCGCGTGACTGGCTGGCGATCCACAGGCAGCGGCCGATCACCACCAGATACAGGGCCAGCACCAGCGCCACGCCGATCCAGCCGAACTCTTCGCTCAGCACCGAAAATGCGAAGTCCGTCGTCTGCTCGGGGATGAAGTTCAGGTGCGACTGTGAGCCCTGCCCCCAGCCCTTGCCGTCCAGCCCACCGGATCCGATCGCGATCTTGGACTGGATGATGTTCCAGCCGGCCCCCAGCGCATCCATCTCCGGGTCCAGGAACATCATGATGCGATCCTTCTGGTACGGCATCAGCAGCCAGAACCAGGCCACCGGCGCGACCGCGGCCACGCCCCCCACGCCCAGCCCCACCCACCACCATGGCAGGCCGGCCAGCAGCAGTACGAACACCCCGCTGGCGGCGATCAGCACGCCGGTACCGAAGTCCGGCTGCAGCATCACCGCGGCAGTGGGCGCGCCGATGATCAGCATGCTGACCAGCACGGTCGTGAAGCGCGGCGGCAGCGGCATGCGGTGCAGGTACCAGGCCACCATCATCGGCAGGCTGACCTTCAACAACTCGGCCGGCTGCAGGTAGAACAGCTTGAGGTCCAGCCACTGCCGCCCGTACTTGCCGGTACCGATGGCGAACACCGCCAGCAGCGGGATCATCGAGATGGCGTAGATCATCGGCGTGGCCGAGCGGATGCGCAGGATAGGCACCCGCGAAATGCCCCACATCGCGGCCAGACCGACGGCGAAACGCGCCCCCTGGGCGAATACCAGGCCATCGCCCCCGGCGCTCTTCAGCGTGGCCAGGCCGATCAGCATCAATGCGCCGAGCGCCGCACACAGCATCCAGTCCAGGGTGCTGAAGAAGCGCACCAGCATGTCGCCGGCCCAGCGCAGGAAGTCCTTCATCGGGCGGGCTCCGGGGAGAGCGTCCGCTGATCATGGATCGGCGCTGCCGGGGTGGCGGGCTCCGCGGCCGGCGGCCCGACCTGCACCGGCAGCTCGCCGGCTTCCATCGCCGCAGCATCGCCATTGGCGCGGGCGCTGCTGTCTTCGTTGTCGAAGGCGGTGGCACCGAAGGCCACGCTGCCGCGCTCCACGTCCAGCGGCAGCACGCCCTCGGGCATCTTGCCCAGCAGCCACGCATCGAACACCTTGCGCGCGATCGGAGCGGCCGCCGAGCCGCCGTAGCCGCCACCCTCCACCGCCACCGCGATGGCGATGACCGGGTTGTCGGCCGGCGCGAAACCGACGAACAGCGAACGATGGCGCAGGTGCAGCGGCAGGCTGCGCGGATCGACGGCTGCAGTGCCCTTGCGACTGATCACCTGTGCGGTGCCGGTCTTGCCGGCCATGACATACGGCGCCCCGGCGGCCATGCGCGCGCCGCTGCCGCCCGGCTGCATGGTCGCCATCATGCCTTCGCGCACCGCCTGCACGTTGTTCGGGTTGGGGCTGAGGGGCTTGGCTTCACTTGCCGGCGTCATGGTCCAGTCGCTGTCGAAGCCGGCGCGCTGCTGCATCACCAGGTGCGGCGTGCGCAGCTGTCCGCTGGCGATGCCACTGACGCCGCGCACCAGTTGCAGCGGCGTCACTTTCCAGTCGCCCTGGCCGATGCTCACGTTCACCGTGTCGCCGGGGTACCAGCGCTCCTTGCGGGTCTTGGCCTTGTACGCCGGCGAAGGCAGGATGCCGCCGATCTCGCCGGTCAGGTCGATGCCGGTCGGCTTGCCAAAGCCGTAGTACTCCATGTAGTGGTCGAAGCGCTCGATCCCCAGGTCCAGCGCCAACCGGTAGTAATACGTATTGACCGACTGGGCGATGGATTTGCGCAGGTCGGTCCAACCATGGCCCCCACGGTGCGCATCACCCCAGCCACGGCTGGTACCGGGCAGGTAGAACATGCCGGTGGAAAGTACCTTGTCCTCCGGCTTGCGCACCCCGGCATCCAGCCCGGCCAGGCCGATCAGCGGCTTCAGCGTCGAACCCGGCGCCACCCCGCCCAGCACCAGCCGGTTGAACTGCGGCCGCGAGGGGTTGTCGTTGAGCGCGCGGAAATCCGCGTGCGAGATGCCGTTGACGAACAGATTGGCGTCATACGAAGGCAGGCTGACCATCGCCAGCACTTCACCGGTGCGCGGGTCCATGGCCACCGCCGCGCCTTCCTGCACGCCGAAGGCGGCCACCATCGCGCGCTGCAGGTCGGCGTCGATGGACAGCCGCAGGTCGGTGCCGGACTGCGCCGCCACCCGGCCGACGGTGCGGATCGCGCGGCCCTGCACGTTGGTTTCCACCTGTTCGTAGCCGACCCGGCCGCGCAGTTGTTGTTCGTAGTAGCGCTCCAGCCCGGATTTGCCGATGTGGGTCAGGGCCGCGTTGCCCTCGCCCAGCATCTCCAGGTCCTTGTCATCCACCCGGCCGACATAGCCGATGACATGCGCGAACAGATCGCCGAAGGGATAGCGCCGGGTCAGGTAGGGCTCCAGCTCGACTCCGGGGAAGCGCCAGCGATCCACCGCGAAGCGTGCCATCTCCTCTTCGCTGACGCGCAGTTTCAAGGTGACCGGCAGGAAGCTGCGACGCGCCTTGCGTGATCGGTTGAACGCTTCGATCTCTTCCTCGCTGAGCGGGAAGATCTTCGCCAGCCCGGCCAGGGTGGCGTCCATGTCCTTGACCTTGTCCGGGGTGACGTCCAGGCGGAACGCCGGCACGTTCTCGGCCAGCAGGCGGCCGTTGCGGTCGTAGATCATGCCGCGCCCGGGCACCACCGGACGCGGCTTGATGCGGTTGGCCTCCGAGCGTGTGGCGTAGATCTCGTGGTCCATCACCTGCAGCTTGAAATACCAGCCGCCCAGCCCACCCAGGCACAGCAGCACGCCGAGGAACCCCAGTGCCGCGCGACGGCGGAACTGTTCGGCCTCGGCATGCGGATTCTTGACCGCGCGGCGCGAACTCATGTCAGCGTCCGCGCCGTCCGAAGCGCACTGCATCCAGCAGCACGAACACCAGCGGCCACAGCGCCATGCCCAGCAGCGGTGCCCACCAGTAGGCCCACGGCAGGGTGGGTTCGCCCACCACCACGTGCACCACGGCACTGACGATGCGGTCGTTGAACAGCAGGCCGCCGATGGCGAGGATCTGCTGGGACATCGGGAAGAAGCGGATGCGGGCGCGGAAGCGCTGCAGGATGAAGGCCATGATCACCAGCCGCAGCGCCTGTTCGCCGAGCACGCCGCCGTACAGGAAATCGGCGATCACGCCGGTGGCGAACGCTACGCCCAGGCCTACCCGGTCGGGGGCTTCGATCACCCAGTAGGCCAGCACCAACGCCAGCCAGTAGGGACGCAGCGGCTGCAGCAGCGCCGGCAGCGGCAACAGCCCCAGCAGCAGCGCCACCACCAGGCTGAGCGGCAGCACCCAGCGGTTGTCACGCAGGCGGCTCACGGTCGCAACCCGGTGGGTTCACGCCGAGCATGGCTCGGCGCTACCGGAGCCGCGGCCGCTTCGGTGGGTGACGGCCGCTGGTCCTCACGCGTGGTGGGTAGTGACGGCGGGATCCGGATCGGCGAGCCCGGCCGCAGCAACAACACATCGCGACCGCGATCCAACGCCGCGGCGGGCTTCAGCTCACCCACCAGGAAGGCATGCGTGTCATCGGGGCGCAGCGCAGCGATGCTGCCCACCGGGAAACCGACCGGGAACCGCCCGCCCAGCCCGGAGGTGACGATCTCATCGCCCACTTCCACGCCCGCACTCAGCGGAATATCGCGCAGTTCAAGCGTATCGCCGCGCCCATAGACGATCAGGCGCACGCCGTTGCGCGCCACCGTCACCGGCACCGCATGGTCCGGGTCGGTCAGCAGCAGCACGGTGGAGGTACTGGCGGTCACGCTGATCACCTGCCCCATCAGCCCGCCGGCATCGATCACCGCCTGGCCCACGTGCACGCCTTCGCGGCTGCCGGCAGCCAGCACCAGGCGCTGCTTCACCGGATCCAGGTCGATATCCAGGATCGGCGCCAACTGCACGTCCAGCCCGCTGCGCTCGGCCACGTTCAACAGTTCGCGCAGCTGCGCGTTGTCCAGCGCGGCGGTCTGCAGGCGGGTCAGCCGCGCATTGGCGATCAGCAGGTTGTTGCGCAACTGGCGGTTCTCGGCCACCAGCTGGCCATGGCTGGCTGCGTTGTCACGCACCTGGTTGCCCAGGCGCCCGGGCAGGCCGGCCAGGTTCCAGGCCGGCTGCACCAGCACGTTGGCCTGGTCACGCAGGCGCGCAAGCCAGCCGGCCTGGTCGTCCAGCACGATCAGGGTGATCGCCAGCACCAGGTAAGCCAGCAGCCGCAGCGGGCTGGCGGCATCGCCGGAGCGGGAAGCAATGGGGGGTCCGGCGTAGGGCGGCACGATGCAGCTTCAGCTAGGAATCAGATGGGAAACACGACGGCGCCCTGCCGGTGCCGGCCCGCCGCGAAGGCGGGCCGCACCCCGGAAGGGCGCGGCGCTCACGTAATGCCGGGGAGACTTACTCCGGCGCAAAGAACTCGTTGCCGTGCATGTCCACCAGCTCCAGCGCACGACCGCCACCGCGGGCCACGCAGGTCAGCGGATCGTCGGCCACCTGCACGTGCAGGCCGGTTTCTTCGGAGATCAGGCGATCCATGTCACGCAGCAGGGCGCCACCACCGGTGAGCACGATACCGCGCTCGGCGACGTCGGCGCACAGTTCCGGCGGGGTCTGTTCCAGCGCCAGCTTGACCGCGCTGACGATGCCGGACAGCGGCTCGTGCAGGGCTTCGAGCACCTCGTTGGAGGTGATCTTGATCATCTTCGGCACGCCCTCGGCGAGGTTGCGGCCGGAGATCTCCATCTCGATCACCTGCGCCTGCGGGTAAGCGCAGCCGAGCTCCACCTTGATCCGCTCGGCGGTGGCTTCACCGATCAGCATGCCGTGGTTGCGGCGCACGTAGTTGGTGATGGATTCATCGAAGCGGTCACCGCCGATGCGCACCGAAGCCGAATAGACGATGCCGTTGAGCGAGATCACCGCCACTTCGGTGGTGCCGCCGCCGATATCGATGACCATCGAACCGCGGGCCTCGGTCACCGGCATGCCAGCACCGATTGCCGCGGCCATCGGCTCTTCGATCAGGAACACGTCGCGCGCACCGGCCTCTTCGGCCGACTCCTTGATCGCGCGGCGCTCCACCTGGGTCGAACCGGCCGGCACGCAGACCAGCACGCGCGGGCTCGGGCGCAGGAAGCGCGACTTGTGCACCTTCTTGATGAAGTGCTTCAGCATCGCCTCGGTGTAGGTGAAATCGGCGATGACGCCATCCTTCATCGGGCGGATGGTGGTGATGTGGCCGGGGGTACGGCCGAGCATCTGCTTGGCTTCGGCGCCGACGGCAGCCACCGAGCGGGTGCCACCGATGGCACGGTCCTGGCGCACGGCGACCACGGACGGCTCGTTCAGCACGATTCCCTGTCCGCGCACATAGATGAGGGTGTTGGCCGTGCCCAGGTCGATGGACAGGTCATTGGAGAACATGCCGCGGAGTTTCTTCAACATCGAGGTGGTGATCCTGAGGGGTGCGCAATTCCGGCCTGGAATGGGGAATCGTGGGCAAAATTTAGACAGACAAGCCTAACAACCCGCCCCCCTGCGGGCAAGGATATTTCCAGCCGGACCCGCGTATTCACTAGCTTTCGGCACGATTGGTACAGGTTGGGCGGCGATCCCGCCCGCCAGCGGCACCGCGCCCCGGCCGGCGTGCCCGATACCCGTCCCGGCACCGGTCCATGACAGTCCCGGCACAGCCCGGCGCTACCCTTCGGCGGCGCCAGCCGGTAACCTTTGCGCCGTCGGGCGCCCATGGGCGCCGTTTGCTTGCCCACCGCCGCGGCCAGCACTCCACTCATTCCCGCATAGGCTTACATCGATGTCCGCTTTGATCTGTGGTTCTCTTGCCTTTGACACCATCATGGTGTTCCCGGACCAGTTCAAGAACCACATCCTGCCGGACAAAGTGCACATCCTGAACGTCTCGTTCCTGGTGCCGCGCATGCGTCGCGAGTTCGGCGGCTGCGCCGGCAACATCGCCTACAACCTGCACCTGCTGGGCGGCCACCCGATCCCGATGGGCACGGTGGGCACCGATTTCGGCCCGTACCGCGAGCATTTCGATGCACTGGGCATCGACCTTTCGCGCGTGCGCGTGATCGAAGAACTGTTCACCCCGCAGGCCTTCATCACCACCGACCACGACAACAACCAGATCACCGCCTTCCACCCGGGCGCGATGATGCGTTCGTATGAAAACCACGTGCGCGACGTACCGGGCGTGAGCCTTGGCCTGGTCGGTCCGGACGGCCGCGAAGGCATGATCCAGAACGCACTGGAATTCCACGAGGACGGCGTTCCCTTCATCTTCGATCCCGGCCAGGCGATGCCGCTGTTCAATGGCCCGGAGCTGCGCACTTTCATCGAACAGGCCGACTACGTGGTGGTCAACGACTACGAGTCCAACCTCCTGCAGGAGCGCACCGGCTGGGACGAGAAGGAAATCGTCAGCCGGGTGCAGGCGTACATCACCACCCGCGGTCCGAAGGGTGCGGTCATCCACACCCCGGAGAAAAGCTACGACATTCCGCCGGCGCACGAGCGCCGCGTAGTCGACCCCACCGGCTGTGGCGATGCGTTCCGCGCCGGCCTGATCTACGGCATCCAGAAGGGCTTCGACTGGCTGACCATCGGCCGCATGGGCAACCTGATGGGCGCGCTGAAGGTCGAGCACCCGGGCACCCAGAACCAGCGCTTCACCTTCGATGAGTTCAACGAACAGTTCAAGCAGCAGTTCGGTTACGCACTGAACGTCTGACCGCGCAGGGTGGTAGCACCGAGCCATCTCGGCGGAATGCCCGAAGCGCCGCTGCGCTCGCCGAGCATGGCTCGGCGCTACCGCGTCACCTTTCCAGCGCGGCCTGCAACGCGCGGCAATCGGCGAAGCGCCAATCGGCCATGCCGGGCCACGGATCACCGGGCGTATTGACCAGCACGGTATGCGTGCCGGCGGCACGCCCTGCGGCCAGGTCCATCCGATGGTCACCCACCATCACCGCCTGCGTGGCGGCGATGCCCCACCGCTCCAGGAAATAATGCAGGCCATCCGGTGCCGGCTTCGGGGCGACCTCGTCGCGACCGATGATGTCCGCATCCTGGAAAAGATCGCCCAGCCCGATCGCATCCAGGGTCAGCTTGGCCACCGCGTGGTCGTTGCGGGTCAGGATGCCCAGCCTGCTTCCCTGCCCGGCCAGCGCGCGCAGCAGATCCACGGCACCCTCCGCCGCTACGGCGGCCTCGGCCAGCACGCGCTCGTGCTCGAACAACCACGCACGTTTGGCATGGGCTTCATCGGCCGGCAGCGCCGCCAGGTGGGCGATGATGTCTTCGTCCATGGCGATGTCCAGCGCGCGCTTGATGGCCGGGAAGTCGTGCACCGCGACGGTCAGCGTGCCATCCATGTCGAATACCCAGTGCCGCAGTCCGTCCAGTCCCGGCTGTACAGCCGGCACCGCGCGCGCACTCATTTCCATGGCATCTGGCTGGCATCCACGCCGCCGGTTTCGAACACCACGGTGCGCGTGCCACCGGCCTTCACCGGAAACTCGATGCTGATCGCCTGTGCCTGCCGCGCCAGCTTCCACAGCGCCGCGTGGTCGGTGATGAACATGGCGATCGCCTCGTCCGTATCCGGGCGCCACGCGGCCATCGCGCGCGGCTTGCCGCCGTCCACGCTCACCTGCACCCGGCAGCCGCCGGGACAGCGGAAATCGCCTGCCTGCAGCACCAGATAGGCGTGCTGTTTCCACTGCGGATGGTCGCGGAACACCAACTGCACCGGCTTTGGACCGCTGCCGTCGACATCCACGCGCTCCTTGCCGTAAATCGACGCGGAGCGCTGGGTTCCCTTGGTGCCAACCGGGATCTGGTTGTACTGCCACAGGCCCTGCATGCGGCGCAGGTTGCGCGCCTGGTCCGACTGCGCCTTGACGTCGGCAAAGCCCGGTTCGATCCGCGCCGCCGCTGCGGTGCCCTTGTAGATGTCCAGCAGCGAGCCGCCATGCATGCGGGCACGCTCCCAGTCCTTGGCCGCCACGGAGGTGTCGTACTGCCGGGCTACCTCGTCGGCCTTGGCTTCCTTCTGCGCCTGCACGGCCGCTTCGGCTGCCTGCTGCGCCTGGCGTTCGGCTTCGGGATCGCTGCAGGCGGCCAGGGACAATGCGCAGGCAGCGGCGAGGATCAGGTGTTTCATCGCGGATTCCGGGGTGATGGCGTGGCTATACAGTACCTGCCAAGAGCGTGACGACCAACGGTCGTCACCCACCAAGACCAACGGTCGTCACCCACCAAGACCAACCGTCGTCACCCACCACGACCAAAGGTCACCCACCACGACCAAGCGTCGTCACCCACCACGGGGCACGGTCGTTACCGGGAAGGGGCCGTGGCCTCGCCAACCTGGCGCCACCAGTGCGTGGAGGGCGCGGGGGCGCCGATATCCAGCGGTTCGCCCATCTGCGGGGCGGTCAGGGTGACGCCGCGTTCGGCCGCCAGCGCAGTGATGCGCTCGAAGGGTTCGGTCCACGGATGCAGGGCCAGATCGAAGGTGCCGTTGTGGATGGGCATCATCACCGCTCCACGTACGTCCAAGTGGGCCTGCAGGCTCTGCTCGGGCTGCATGTGCACGTCCGGCCACTGCGCATCGTAGGCGCCGGTCTCGATCATGGTCAGGTCGAACGGGCCGTAGCGCTCGCCGATGCGGGCAAAGCCATCGAAGTAGCCAGTGTCACCGCTGAAGAAGATGCGGGTATGCCCGGTGTCGATCACCCACGAGGCCCACAGCGTGCGGTTGCCGTCGGCCAGGGTGCGCCCGGAAAAATGCTGGGCCGGGGTCGCGACGATCTTCAGGCCTTCCACGCGGGTGTCCTGCCACCAGTCCAACTGCACCACCTTCGCCACCGGCACGCCCCACCCGATCAAACGGTCACCCACGCCGAGCGCGGTGACGAAGTGCTGCACCTTCGGCGCGAGCGCGAGGATGGCTGCGTGGTCCAGGTGATCGTAGTGGTCGTGGGAGATGATCACGCCGGTGATGGACGGCAGTTCGTCGATGCTCAACGGCGGGGCGTGGAAGCGCTTCGGGCCCATGAAAGACATCGGCGAGGCACGCTCGGCGAACACCGGGTCGGTCAGCCAGAAATGGCCGTCCAGCTTCATCAGCATCGTCGAGTGCCCCAGCCGCCACAGGCTGTCATCGGGCGCTTCGAGCAGGGCCTGGCGGGTCAGCGCCTGCACCGGGATCGGCGCCAGCGGACTGGCATCGGCCGGCTTGTCGAACAGGAACTTCCACATCACGCCCAGCGTGCCGACGAAGCCGAGCGCGCTCTTGCCGACGGGATTGTGGAAGCGCCCGTCGCCGAACTGCGGCGACTGGTCATAGGCGGCAGCCGGGCGGGCACCGCAGGTCAACAGGCCAATGGACATGGGGATCAACACCGTAGAAAGAAGGAGAAGGCGCGGCAGGCGGCGGGTCATTCGGGCTTGCCCTTAAAAGTACACTGGCGAGTCTATTTCCATTTCAGGAAAAGTAAACTGAACGGTGTAAAATAGCCCGATGAGTGCCGATATCCGCCCTACCCGCCAGACCGACCGCAAGCGCGCCGCGATCCTGTCCGCCGCCGTTGCCGAGTTCCGCAGCTTCGGTTTCGCGGCCACCAGCATGGACCGCATCGCCGCTGTTGCGGGAGTTTCAAAGCGTACGGTGTACAACCATTTCGCCAGCAAGGACGAGCTGTTCACCGCCATCCTGTGGCAACTGTGGGAAGCCAGCCAAGCGGTGGAGGCCGTGGCCTACAGCGCGGTGCAGCCGCTGCGGGAGCAGTTGTTGCGGTTCACCCGGCAGAAGATGCGTTTGATGTCCGATGCGAGCTTCATCGACCTGTCGCGGGTGGCGATTGCCGAGCTGGTGCACGCGCCGGAACGGGCCCGGGCGATGATGGACAAGCTGGCGGAGAAAGAAGAAGGGCTGGCGACCTGGATACGCGCGGCGCAGGTCGATGGCCGGCTGGGCGCGGACGTCGCGCCGGGCGAAGCGGCGCATCAACTGCAGGGCATGCTGAAGGCTTTCGCGTTCTGGCCGCAGGTGACGATGGGCCAGGCACCGCTGGCGCCGGAAGCGCAGCAGCGGCTGATGGAAGACTGTGTGGACATGTTCCTGGCGCTGCACGCAAAGGCGTGACGACACGGGCACGTCGGTAGCGCCGAGCCGTGCTCGGCGAGCGCAGCAGCAGATGCACCGCGTGACGACCAACGGTCGTCACCCACCAGACGCTACGGCGTGACGACCAACGGTCGTCACCCACCAGACGCTACGGCGCGACGACCAACGGTCGTCACCCACCAGCCGCTACGGCGTGACGACCAACGGTCGCCACCCACCAGATGCTACGGCGTGACGGCCAGCGGCCGTCACTACCGGCGCCTGCGGCTTACTTGGCTTCGGCCTTGGACAGCATGTCCTGCACCGAACCGGTGGTGATCGGGTGGTAGCCCGGCTTGGCCTTTTCAAACGCCGCCTTGGCCACTTCCAGACCCTCCGGGGTCTTCACCAGTTCAGCGTAGATCGGCATGATCAGCTTGCGACGGCCGACCCGCTCGATGAACTCGGCGGCCGCCGGCGTGGCCTCCGCATAGCCACTGCGGATGGCCAGCGGGTACCAGCGCATGGCGATTTCACCATTGGGCGTACCGGTGAACTTGAACACCCGATCCAGCGCGGCGAGCTTGTCCAGCGGCTGCGTGGCGCCCAGGCCGTCGATGAAGCGCACCCACTCCTGCGTGCTCCACTCGGCGGTCAACTGGTTGGTCGGCATCTTGCCGGTGCCTTCCCAGGCGATGCGCGCGGTGTCCACGTTGCTGAAGTTGCGCGACTGCGCCTTGGCGGCGAACGCCGGAATGCCCGGCTGCTCCAGCCACGCGGTCAGTTCGGCCTCGGTCACTGCGTTGGGATTCTTCGGCAGCAGGTTCTTCTTGAGGTACTCGACGAACTGGTCGGTATTCGCGCTCTGGAACGCATGGTCGTTGAACCAGCCACGCAGGAAGGGATCGAACACTTCACGACCGAAGCGCTGTTCCAGGAACTCCAGGAACCAGGAACCCTTCACGTAGGCGACCTGGCTCAGCGCTTCGTCCGGGTCACGTTCGTTCAGCGGCGGCAGCGCCAGCGCCTGGTCGGCCGGGCTCATGTCCTTCACTTCGGCCAGCAGGTCGGTCTGGTCGATCTGGCGCTCCATCTCGGCCATTTCCTTGCCGTACAGCGCTTCGGTGATGCGGCCCTGCACGTAGGTGGTGAAGCCTTCGTTGAGCCAGATGTCCTTCCAGCTGGCGTTGGTCACCAGGTTGCCCGACCAGCTGTGCGCCAGTTCGTGGGCGACCAGCGAGACCAGCGACTTGTCGCCGACGATCACGGTCGGAGTTGCGAAGGTCAGGCGCGGGTTTTCCATGCCACCGAACGGGAACGACGGCGGCAGCACCAGCATGTCGTAGCGGCCCCAACGGTACTCGCCGTACAGCTTTTCGGCCGCACCGATCATCTTCTCGGTGTCTTCGAATTCCTTGGCGGCCTTGCCGACCATGGTCGGTTCGGCCCACACGCCGGAGCGGCCGGAGATCGGCTCGAACACCAGGTCACCCGCCGCGATGGCCAGCAGGTAGGACGGGATCGGCTGCGGCATCTTGAAGGTGTAGTCGCCATCACGCGCGGCCTTGGGATCGTTGTCGGCGCTCATCAGCACCATCACGTCCGGGCGGCTGGTGACATGCGCGCTGTAGGTGAAGCGCACGCTCGGCGTGTCCTGCAGCGGCACCCAGGAGCGGGCGTGGATCGCCTGCGACTGGCTGAACATGAAGGGCAGTTTCTTGCCTTCGGTCATCGAGGGCTCAAGCCACTGCAGGCCCGAGGCGGTCGGTGCGGTGTGGTAGCTGATCTCGACCCTGGTCGGCTGCGCCGGCGCTTCGATGGTCAGCTTGCTGCCAAATACCTTGTCCACTGGCGCCAGCACGAAGGGAAGCGCGCTGCGCGCACCATCGGCGGCCAGGGCTTCCACCTTGGCCACGTCGAGCGCGCGGGTGTCCAGCACCAGCTGCTTGGCGTCCTTGTCCTTCCACTCCAGGGTGTAGGTCGCGGTGCCGCCGATCTGCCTGGCGTCGAAGTCCAGCTTCAGGTCCAGCGCGATGTCCTTGACGACGACCTTGTCCGGCTCGGCATAGGAACTTTCGTCGTGGCTGCGGTTTTCGGCCTTCACCGGAGCAGCGGGCGCCTTCTGGGCGGTCGGGGCCGTGGCAGCGGGGGCTGCGGGCTCCTGGGAGCAGCCAGCGGCAATGGCCACGGCCAGCGGAATGAGCAGGAACGGGGTACGCATGAATCGAGACCGTTTCAGGGGTAAACGATGATTTTACCCCCGAAGCGGCCCTGGTAGCGCCGAAGGCAGCGGCAGGAGCGACTGCCAACGTTGCTTGCGACGGCCCGGAGGGTGCCGGTCAGGACGACCGGCATAGCCATGCTCGGCGGATCCCTGACGCCGAGCATGGCTCGGCGCTACCCGCTTACAGCTTGTAGCCCGAATGGATGGAGACGATGCCAGCCGACAGGTTCTTGTAGTGGCAGCGCTCGAAACCGGCCTCGCCCATCATCGCCTTCAGTTCATCCTGCGGCGGATGCTTGCGGATGCTCTCGGCCAGGTACTGGTAGCTGTCCGAATCGCGCGCGAACAGGCGGCCCAGCTTCGGCAGCACCTTGAACGAGTGGAAGTCGTAGATCGGCTTGAACCAGTCCAGCGTGACTTCGGAGAACTCCAGCACGCGGGCCTGACCGCCCACCTTCAGCACGCGATGCATTTCGCGCAGCGCAGCATCCTTGTCGGTCACGTTGCGCAGGCCGAAGGCAATGGTCACCAGGTCGAAGCTTGCATCCGGGAACGGCAGCGCCTCGGCGTTGCACTGCACGTAATCCAACCCGGCCACCAGGCCGCGGTTGGTCAGGCGATCGCGGCCGACCGACAGCATCCCGGCATTGATGTCGCCCACCACGACGGCGCCCTCGGCACCCACCCGCTCTTTCAGCAGGGCGGCGATGTCACCGGTACCACCGGCAAGATCGAGCACGCGGTCACCCGGTTTCACCTGCGCGGTCGCCACGTAGTAGCGCTTCCATACCCGGTGCACGCCCAGGCTCATCAGGTCGTTCATCAGGTCGTAGTTGCGCGCGACCGAGGTGAAGACCTGGCCGACCAGCTTCTGCTTGTCCTTTGCATCGACATCGCGGAAGCCGAAATGGGTAGTTCCGGACTTGTAGGGGGATTCGCTCATGGGCTGATTATCGCACCGCGCGGGGTCGGCGGCACCCCCTGCCCGTATCATGGCTGCCTGACTCACGGAGACCCGCATGATCACCACCCCCGATTACCAGGCCCTGCTGCAGACCGCCATCGCCGAAGCCCGCCAAGGACTGGCAGAAGGGGGGGTGCCGATCGGCGCAGCGCTCTACCACAACGATGGACGCCTGCTCGGCTGTGGCCACAATCGCCGCGTGCAGGAAGGCGACCCATCCGTGCACGGCGAGACCGATGCGTTCCGCAAGGCCGGTCGCCAGCGCGGTTACAAAAACACCATCATGGTCACCACGCTGGCCCCCTGCTGGTACTGCAGCGGGCTGGTGCGGCAGTTCAACATCGGCACCGTGGTGGTGGGCGAATCACGCACCTTCCAGGGCGGCATCGACTGGCTGCGCGAGAGTGGCGTGAACGTCATCGACCTGGACAACCAGGAGTGCGTTGACCTGTTGGGCAACTTCATCGAGCGCCACCCGGAGATCTGGGACGAAGACATCGGCGAGTGAGCTTTTCCTGAATAGTTCAGCGCGCAGGCGGGCAGAACCGACTGAACACGCGCGTGTGGCCCGTCGGAAAACGACTGCGCCACGCTGATTGCACGCAGCAATGACGCTGCGTGCACTGCCTGATAGCGATGATCGGAGCTCCCCCGCCACCCTTCATAAGAAGTCAGAACCCATGCGCGCAGATGCACCCAATGTCCCTCCGGTCATCGACGTGGAGGCAGAGCTGAACTACTGGCGCCAGCGACATGCCGATGGCGCGATGGGTCCGGGATCCTTCGGTCACTTCGTGCCGTGGATCAAGTTCGCCTGTGATTCACTGATCACCCATCCCCGCGCCAGCAACGAACAGCGCGAGGAAGCGTTCCAGACCCAATACGCATTGCAGATCATGCCGCGGCTGACCGAAGCGCAGGCACGCGCGTTCATCGAGCAGGTGTGGGACCACGTCTACGTGTCCAGCATGATCCAAAGCGCCGACCGCCCCCGGCTGATCGCCTGACCGAATGCGAGGCAGCGCCGAGCCACGCTCGGCGAGCGCGGAGTACA
This sequence comes from Stenotrophomonas sp. NPDC078853, assembly GCF_044901215.1. Lineage (NCBI taxonomy): Bacteria > Pseudomonadati > Pseudomonadota > Gammaproteobacteria > Lysobacterales > Lysobacteraceae > Stenotrophomonas > Stenotrophomonas sp. NPDC078853. Next base: position 69,193 of record NZ_JBJDOQ010000014.1, read on the forward strand.
GCGCGCATCGACACGACGTACACGTTGGCCGGCGTATTCATCCGGCATGAGCCTCAAGTCCGTTTTCAACACGGTTGCCAAGCGCACCGCCTACGCCACGGGCACGCCGTGGACGTTCATCGCCGCTGTGTCGGTAGTGGTGATCTGGGGTGTGACCGGGCCCTTGTTCGATTTCAATGACACGTGGCAGCTGGTGATCAATACCGGCACCACCATCATCACGTTCCTGATGGTGTTCCTGATCCAGCACACGCAGAACGCCGATACGGCGGCGATGCAGATCAAGCTGGACGAACTCATCCGCGTGACCGCTCACGCCAACAAACAGCTGCTGGACCTGGAAGAGCTGGACGAGGAGCGGTTGGAAGAGATCCGCAGGGAGTACGAGCGCATGGCCCGCGAAGCCGGCGATGCGCTGGAACGCGTGCGCGCGTGCCGTGTGGATGACGATGTCTAGAGCGTGACGACCAACGGTCGTCACTACCAGTATCCGGGGTAGCGCCGAGCCATGCTCGGCGAGCGCAGCGGCAACCGCGTGACGACCAACGGTCGTCACCCACCACGGCCAGGAGCTGACGGCCAGCGGCCGTCACTACTCGAAGCTCAGCTGCGCTCGCGCCAGCCGCCGCCCAGCACCTTGTACAGTGTGATGCGGTTGGCCTGCTGCGCCAGCGCCGTCTGCAGCTGACTCTGCTGCGCGCTGTAGGCGGTGCGCCGCGCATCCAGCAGGGTGACGAAGCTGTCCAGCCCGGCGTCATAGCGCGCCTGCGACAACTGCTCGGCCTGCGTGGCGGCCGCCAGCAGCGCCTGCTGCGAAGCCGCCTGTGCGTCCAGGCTGGTGCTCAACGCCAGTGCATCGGCGGTCTCGCGGAAGCCCACCTGGATCGACTTTTCGTACTCGGCCAGTGCGATGTCACGGTCCGCGTTCGCCACTGCCAATCCCGCCCGCAGCTTGCCGCCCTGGAAGATCGGCAGGCTGATCGTCGGCAGGAAACTCCAGACCCGTGTGCCGCTGTCGAACAGGCCGGACAACTCGCCCGAACTGCTGCCCAGCGTGCCGGTCAGCCGTATGCTGGGGAAAAACGCAGCGCGTGCCGCACCGATGTTGGCATTGCCTGCCAGCAGGGTATGCTCGGCGGCCATGATGTCCGGGCGGCGCAGCAGCACGTCACTGGGCAGGTCGGCCGGTGGGGGCGCCAGCGCCACCAGCTGAAGGTCGTTGTTGCCGGCCGGCAACAGCGCCTCGTCCACCGGGCCACCGATCAGCAGCGCCAGTGCATTGCGGTCCTGCTGCAGCTGGCCACGCAGGCGCGCGGCATCGGTACGTGCGGTTTCCACCAGCGTACGCGTCTGCGCCAGTTCCAGCGCCGAACTTCCACCGCGTTCGAAACGCGCCTGCGCCAGCCGCAGCGAGTCTTCATGGCTGGCCAGGGTCGCCTCGGAAATCCGCAGCAGTTCACTGTCCGCACCGAAGGTGAGCCACGCCGTGGCGGTCTCGGCGACCAGGCTCAGCTGCGCATTGCGACGGTTGGCGGCGATCGCGAAGTATTGCTGCAGGGCCGCTTCGCTGAGGTTGCGCACGCGCCCGAACAGATCCAGCTCGAACTCGGTCACGCCCAGCCCGGCGGTGAACTGTTCGCTCACCGGCATGTCGCCGCCGCTGCGCTCCATCTGGCCCTGTACGTTCAGCGCAGGCACGCGGTCGGCGCGCTGGATGCGGTACTGGCCGCGTGCGCGCTCGACGTTGAGCACGGCCACGCGCAGGTCGCGGTTGTTGGCCAGGGCCTGTTCGATCACCTGTTGCAGGCGCGGGTCGGTGAAGAAATCACGCCAGCCCAGTTCGGCGGCGTCGGTCGGCCGGCCCTGCCCCGCCGCGGCCGGCCACTGCGCGGGAATGGACGGGGCGACGTCAGTCCGGTCCGGGACCAGGGAGGCACAGCCCCCCAGGCTCAGGCTGGCGATCAGCGCCAGCAGCAACGGCGTCTTGTTCATGGGGTATCACTCGACTTTGCTGCGTTGCGCAGCGTGCGGTTGAACAGCTTCTGCACCACCACGAAGAACAGCGGGATGAAGAACACGCCCAGCAGGGTGCCGGCCAGCATGCCGCCCAGCACGCCGGTGCCGATGGCACGCTGCGCACCGGAGCCGGCGCCGGAGGCGATCGCCAGCGGCAGCACGCCCAGGCCGAAGGCCAGCGAGGTCATGATGATCGGACGCAGACGATCGCGTACCGCATGCATCGTCGCTTCGATCAGCCCGGCGCCCTTCTCCAGGTTCTCCTTGGCGAACTCCACGATCAGGATCGCGTTCTTCGATGTCAGGCCCACCGTGGTCAGCATCGCCACCTGGAAGTAGATGTCGCGCTCCAGGCCCATCAGCGTGTTGGCCAGCACCGCACCGAGGATGCCCAGCGGGGCCACCAGCAGCACCGAAGTCGGCACGCTCCAGCTTTCATACAGCGCGGCCAGGCACAGGAACACGATCAGCAGCGACAATGAGTACAGCAGCGGCGTCTGCGAGCCGGCCTGGCGCTCCTGGTAGGACAACGCGGTCCACTCGATTTCATAGCCCGGCGGCAGGTCGCCGGCGATGCGTTCGATCTCGTTCATGGCATCACCCGATGCCACGCCGCTCGCCGGCTCGCCCTGGATCTCCATCGCCGAGACACCGTTGTAACGTTCCAACCGCGGCGAACCGAAGTCCCAACGCTTGGAAGCGAAGGCACTGAACGGCACCATCTCACCGGCGCTGTTCTTCACCGACCACACGTTGAAGTCATCCGGATTCATGCGGAAGTCCGCATCGGACTGCACGTATACGCGCTTGACCCGGCCGCGGTCGATGAAGTCATCGATGTAGCTGCTGCCCCACGCGGTGGCCAGCGTGTTGTTGATCGAGGCCATGTTCAGGCCCAGCGCATTGGCCTTTTCCACATCGACATCGATGCGCAGCTGCGGGGTATCTTCCTGGCCGTTCGGGCGCACGTTGGCCAGCAGCTTGCTCTGCCCGGCCGCACCCAGCATCTGGTTGCGCGCGTTGAGCAGGGCTTCGTGCCCCTGCCCGGTATTGTCCTTCAGGAAGAAGGTGTAACCCGAGCCGATGCCCAGTTCCGGCATCGCCGGCGGCGGGAAGGCGAAGATGAAGGCATCCTTGATCTGGCCCAGCGCGCCCATCGCGCGGCCGGTGATGGCGCCCACGCTCTGTTCGTCGTCGCGGTCCTTCCAGTCCTTCAGCTTGACGAAGGCCATGCCCGCGTTCTGGCCCATGCCGGCGAAGCTGAAGCCCTGCACGGCGAAGATCGATTCGATGGCCTCGCTTTCGTTTTCCAGGAAGTGGTTTTCCAGCTTGGCCATCGCCTCCAGCGTGCGTTCCTGGGTGGCACCGACCGGCGTCTGCACCAGCGCCATCAGGATGCCCTGGTCTTCGTTGGGGAGGAACGAACTGGGCAGGCGCACGAACAGGATGCCCATCACCAGCGCCAGCCCGGCGAAGATGCCCATGAAGCGCCACGGCCGGGCGATGATGCCCTTCACCCCGCGCTGGTACTTCTCGCTGGACCTGTCGAAGCCGCGGTTGAAGCCACCGAAGAAACGACCCGACCAGCCCGTGTGGGCGACGTGGTGTTCGCCCTTCTTCAGCGGCTTGAGCATGGTGGCGCACAGAGCGGGCGTCAGCACGATCGCCACCAGCACCGACAGGCCCATCGCCGAGACGATCGTCGCCGAGAACTGCCGGTAGATCACGCCGGTGGCACCACTCATGAAGGCCATCGGCACGAACACCGCCGACAGCACCAGGCCGATGCCCACCAGCGCACCGGTGATCTGGTCCATCGACTTGCGCGTGGCTTCCAGCGGCGACAGCCCTTCTTCGGCCATGATCCGCTCGACGTTCTCCACCACCACGATGGCGTCGTCGACCAGCAGGCCGATCGCCAGCACCATCGCGAACATGGTCAGCATGTTGATGGAGAAGCCCAGCGCGGCCAGGATGCCGAACGTACCCAGCAGCACCACCGGTACCGCGATGGTGGGGATCAGCGTAGCGCGGAAGTTCTGCAGGAACAGGTACATCACCACGAACACCAGCACGATCGCTTCGATCAGGGTCTTGATCACCCCCTTGATCGAGACCTGCACGAACGGAGTGGTGTCATACGGCACCACCGATTCCAGCCCGGCCGGGAAGGTCGCCTTCATGTCTTCCAGCGCGCTACGCACGCCATTGGCGGTGTCCAGCGCGTTGGCGCCGGTGGCCAGGGTGATGGCGATGCCGGTGGACGGCTTGCCGTTGTAACGGGTGACGAAGTCGTAGCTTTCCGCACCCAGTTCAACGCGGGCTACGTCACCCAGGCGCAGCTCGCTGCCATCGGTGCCGCCACGAACCAGGATGTTGCGGAACTGCTCCGGGGTCTGCAGGCGGTCCTGCGCATTGATGGTGGCATTGAGCTGCTGGCCCTTCACCGACGGCGCACCGCCGAGCTGGCCGATCGCCACCTGGGCGTTCTGCGCGGTGATCGCCGCGGTGACTTCATCCACCGACAGCTTGTAGGTGTGCAGCTTGTTCGGGTCCAGCCAGATGCGCATGGCGTACTTGCCGCCGAACACCTGGATGTTGCCCACGCCGGGCACCCGGCTCAGCGGATCGACGACATTGGACCCGACGAAGTCGGAGATGTCATTGGCATCCATGCTGCCATCGTTGGACACGAAGCCGATCACCTGCAGGAAGCCGCTGCTGGACTTGGCCACGTTGATGCCCTGCCGCTGCACTTCCTGCGGCAGCAGCGGCATGGCCAGCTGCAGCTTGTTCTGTACCTGCACCTGGGCGATGTCCGGGTTGGTACCCGATTCGAAGGTCAGGGTGATGGTGGCCTGGCCGTTGGCCGAGCTGTTGGAGGAGAAGTAGATCAGCCCGTCGAGGCCTTTCATGTTCTGCTCGATGATCTGGGTCACCGAGTCTTCGACCACCTTGGCCGAAGCACCTGGATAGGTCGCGGAGATCTCGACCGCCGGCGGTGCCACTTCCGGGTACATCGACACCGGAAGGTTGATCACCGCCAGTGCACCGGCGAGCATGATGATGATCGCGATCACCCACGCGAAGATGGGTCGATCAATGAAGAAACGTGCCATGGAGTTCTCCGCTTACTGCGCGTCGGTGCCGGCCGGAGCCTGGGCGGGTGCGGCGGCGTCGGCTGACGCTGCGGCCGGGGCGGCGGCCTGCGGGGCGGCCGGCCTGGCCGGCTCGCTGCCCTTCTCGGTGGCCTGCACCGGCATGTCCGGCGCGATTTTCTGCAGCCCTTCGACGATCACCTTGTCGCCGGCCTGCAGGCCGTCTTCCACCAGCCACTTGTCACCCAGTGCGCGGCTCACCTTGACGGGGCGCACTTCTACCTTGCCGTCCTTGTTGACCACCATCGCGCTGGTATCGCCCTTGGCATCGCGGGCGATGCCCTGCATCGGCACCAGCACGGCACCATTGCGCACGCCGCCGCCGATCACCGCGCGCACGTACATGCCCGGCATCAGCACGCCTTCGGGGTTGGCCACCTTCACCCGCAGGCCGTAGCTGCCGGTGGTCGGATCCACGCTCACTTCGGAGAACTCCAGCGTGCCCTGCTGGTCGAAGGTGCTGCCGTCGTCCAGCAGGATGCTGACCGGCAGGGTCTGGTTGTCCTGCAGGCGCCCGGCAGCCAGTTCGCGGCGCAGCTGCAGCAGCTCGGCGGCGGACTGGGTCAGGTCCACGTAGATCGGGTCCAGCTGCTGCACGGTGGCCAGCGCTTCGGTCTGGGCGGCACTGACCAGCGCGCCCTGGGTAACCGATGACTTGCCGATGCGGCCGCTGATCGGCGCGGTGATGCGCGCGTAACCCAGCGTCACATTGGCCGCATCCAGCGAGGCCTTGGCAGCTCCTACATCGGCTTCGGCCTGCTTCTGCGCGGCGATCGCGTTTTCCAGGTCCTGCTTGCTGACCGCATCCACTTTGGCCAGTTCGGTGATGCGCGCCGCGCTCAGCTTGGAGGCATTGGCGGTGGCTTCGGCACGGGCCAGCTGGGCGCGCGCATTGTTGGATTGCGCGCGGTAGCTGGCATCGTCGATCTGGTACAGCGGCTGGCCTTCTGTCACCAGGCTGCCTTCGGTGAACAGGCGCTTGCCGACGATGCCGTTGACCTGCGGCCGCACTTCGGCAACCAGGAAGGCGGTGGTGCGGCCGGGCAGTTCGCGGGTCAGCGATACCGATTCGGCCTTCAGGGTGACCACGGTGACCTGGCCGGGGCCCTGCTGTTGGGGCTGGTCATCGCCACCGCCACAGGCGGCCACGGTCGCGGCGATGGCCAACGACAAGGCAAGGGGACGAATACGGGACAGGAGCATGGGGGAGGGTCTCGATGGCAGGAATTCGGTGGCGCCGAGCCGCGCTCGGCGGCCGTGGGCCCGCTGCGCTTCCAGGCGCAGCCGTGACCCTCGGCAATCATGGGCAGGAAATATACATACATGACTGTTTGTTTGTAAAGCGGTATGATCCGTTGATGTTTCGCGCAACTTCTGAGCAATGGCCCGAAAGACCAAAGAGGAAACCCAGGCGACCCGCGAAGGGATCCTCGACGCCGCCGAATCCTGTTTCCACGAGCACGGGGTAGCCCGCACCACGCTGGAGATGATCGGTGCGCGCGCCGGCTACACGCGCGGCGCGGTGTACTGGCACTTCAAGAACAAGATCGACGTGCTGGCTGCGGTGATCGAGCGCGTGCGCCTTCCCTTCATGCAGGAACTCGACCGCGCCGCCACCGAGTCACGTGACACCCCGGTGCTGGATCTGCGCTCGGTGATCCTGGGTTCGCTGATCGACCTGGCGCAGGACGAACGGCTGCGCAACACAATGGAGATCATGCTGCGCAGTGATTCATCGGCCGACAGCAAAGTGTTGGCCGACCTGCAGCAGGAAGGGTTCCGCGATGGACTGGAGCGCATGGCGCGCGCCCTGCGCCGGGCCGCACAACTGGGCCAGCTCAAGCCCGGGGCGAACCCCGAAGTGGCCGCGCGGATGCTGCACGCCACGGTACTGGGCGTGCTGCACGGGGCGATGGTGGAACCGGAGCTGATGGACATCCGCCGCGATGGGATGCTGGCGCTGGACATGACGCTGGCGGCGTATGTCAAAGAAGGCGTATTCGAGGCGGGCAGCGCGCCGGCGCCGCTGTAGCACTGGCCGCGGCCGCGCGCGCCTTGGCGGGATGCAGCCTGCGAAGCCGCGTCCCCGCCCCTGCCCCGTCAGCTTGAGGGCACCGCGCAGTTGGCGCTGATCAGCTCACCGTTGTTGCCCGCAGGCACTGCGTAGTCAATCACGCACTGCTGGCTTTCATCGGTTCCCAGGCGCACCGTCAAGCGGCCCGCTTCTTCGATGCCACGCACCCACAGGCGGCTGGCCTGGCCGACCACGCCCACCACCTCGCCTGCTTCGTTGTAGACATCGAACCCGAACGGCAACGCCCGTCCATCGGCCTGGAAGGCTTCGATCAACGCGCTGCGTCCGTTGCTGGTCGGGACCACCAGCTTGACCACCGCGCCGGCGGTGGGTACGCCGATGACGGACGTGGTCTTCAGCTCCACGTCCAACGGCAATCCCTTCGGATCCACCGTCACCTCATTGCGGCGGAACGGGGTCATGTACGGGACGACAGCGTACCCCTTCGCATTGGTCTTGACGCCCACGGTGCTGTCCAGCGCCGCACCTGCTGCGTCGGGTACCTGCACCAGCGCGATGGTGTCACCGAGCTGCTGGGCGAACGCCACGCCATCGCCATGCAGCACGATGCCACCGGTCGCGCCCAGGCTGAGCCCACGGCTGCCGGAGCTCTGGTTGTAGCCTGCGGTGAGCGTGGCCACCGATGCCTGGTAGCTGACGCCTGCGTCGTAGTTCGCGCCCGTACCGCTGTAGCGGCTGATCGATGCGTTGTAGCCGCCCTGGCGACGCTCGCCGAACGTGCCGGTGACACCGGCACGCTCATCGTCACGGCCATCGCTGCTGCGGTTGATCGCGGTGACCAGGCGCGGCGCGCTGCTGCGCGAACCCAGCGGCACGGTCACGTTCAGATGGAAACTGTTGCCTACGCGGCCTGCCCCGCCACCCAGGCTGCGTTCCAGGCTGCGCTGCGCCGACAGGCTGTAGCTGGCAGGGCCAATCCGGTCGGCGTAGCCCACCGAAAAGTTCGTGCGGCGCTGGTCCTGGCTCCAGTAATCCACGCTGCTGGCGCTGGCATACAGCGACGCTGCACCTTCGCCCAGACGCTGGTTCAGGTTGATATCCAAGCGCGAGCGCTGGCGGGCGAACAGGCGCCCGCCTTCACCATCGGCCATCTGTTGGCGCAGACGCGCCGCATCGCCCAGCGACAGATATCCCTGGGTCGAGAAGCGGTACGCGGCCATCGACAGAGTGGTCCCGGTCGCCGGAATATCCTTGCTGAAAGCCAGCCGGTAGGACTGGCCCTGCATGCGCGAACCCGACGCCGGCAGCGCGCCGCGCAACTGCGTGCGGGCCACCGTGACATCACCGGAGAACGCACCGAGGCGGGTGTTCAGCGCGCCGCCGAGCAGGCCCGCAGCATAACCATCGCTGGCGGTGACCCCAGCAAAACCGGTGAAACGGTTGCTCATCCCCTTGCGCAGGGTGGCTTCCAGCAATGCCGGGGTATCGCGCAGCCACGCGTCGTCCAGCGTGCCCACGGTGACGTTGAAGCGATGCTGGCCGGCGCGCAGCAGCTGCGGCACGGAAGCGAACGGCACCACGAAATGCTGCACACGGCCATCGTTCTCGATGACTTCCACGTCCAGGTCGCCGGCATAGGCGGTGCCGTACAGGTCATTGATCTCGAACGGACCGGCGGCGACGTTGGCCTGGTACAGCACCGCGTCGCGCTGGCGGATCACCACCCGTGCGTTGGTCTGTGCCACGCCGCGCACCGTGGGGGCATAGTCACGCTGCGACTGCGGGAGCATGCGCGGATCGGTCGCCACGCTGACGCCGCGGAAGCTGACCCCGTCGAACAGGTCACCGTTGGTGCTGGCTTCACCGATGGTCAGCTCGGTGCCCCAGGAGGCGATGGAACGCTGGGCGTAGCTGCGCCCAGCGCGGTACGACGTACCTTGGCCGCTGGACTGCGACAGGTACCCATCGTGGCGCACCCGCCAGGCTCCCAGGTTGACCCCGGCGTTGAGCATCGCGCTGGTCGACTGCCTTTGGTAGCCACGGCTCTGGATGCGCTGGTGGATGATGGAATAGCCCAGCGTCGCCGCATCGATGCCGTTATCCCACAGTTCCGGACTGACCCAGCCACGCGGATCACGGGACAGGTACGCCTGCGGGATGCTGACCTCCAGCGTCAGTTCGCTGGCCTCAAAGCGCATGCTGGCCTGTGGGATGAACGTGGAAAGGGACTCGCAGCTGACGGTGTCGGGCAACGGCTGGAGCTGGACCGGTTGGCCATCGCCATCGGTGGCGCTGCCCGGCTGCGGCAGCCGCGCCGGATCCACCCCGAGTACCTCCACCAGTTCCGGTGACAGGCATATGGCAGTCGAGCCGTTGTCCAGCGCGCGCAGCTCCACATCACGGCGCGCGACAACCACGCCATTGACCTTGATGTCGGCACTGTAGATGCCCGGCGCATCCTCGCCGCTCTCGAACCGGCTCAGATCCAGCGCACTGGCCTGCGAACCCTGCAGGAACTGCGCGTTGAACTCCACGTTGGGCGCCGCCCACGCCATGGCAGGAAACAGGGCACCCACCACGGCAAAGGCCAGGCGGCACGGATTCGGCGCTGACGATGTCGGGCTGCGGAACAGCATGGGCGGTCTCCAGGAAGGCATGCAGCGGCGACACCTGCCAGGGGCAGGCATCGGCGGGTGTGACATCGATCGGGGGGGGCGGAGCGGCGGACGATGCGACGGATCAGTTGCCCGCCAGCGGCACGGACTGGCCGATGCTGGCGCCGAAGTCGTTGATGTACTCGAACTGCACGTTGCCGCCCCCTGGACGTGCCGTCAGGCTGCCCAGTGCATAGCGTTGGGTGGACTGCGGCGCGATCATCTGCGGGTCGAGCGCGGGGTGGTCCACGCCCTGCACGCGCAGGCCCAGGGTGCCGACGTGCACGTAATACGGCGTGGGATTGGTGGCCTGCAGCGCCCAGCCCTTGCCATCGGGCACCAGGCTCCACTGCAGCTTCTGCGGCGCCGTGCCGGCGTCGTCCAGTCCGTTGGGGCGGTAGATCAGCTTGATGCGCGTGCGCAGGCTGAATTGCAGGTAGTTACCGGTGGCGATCTCGCCGTCCTGCGGTACCGGCGGGATATCCAGTACGTTGAGGTAATAGATGCTCTCGCGGTCCTGCGGCAGGTCACCGCCGGTAAACAGGATACGCAGCGACTGCGACTTGCCACCGTCCAGGCGGAACACCGGCGGACGCAGCACGAACGGGGTGACGCTCTCTTCCGGCGCGGCCAGTTTGTCACCGGCGTCGGTCCAGGCCTGCACCAGCGCTGCCTTCTGTCCGACGTTTTCCACGCGCACGGTGATCTCGCGCTGGTTGCCGGGGAATATCTGACGGGTGCCGTGCACGATGACGCCCGCGTCGGCCGAAACACTGGCCAGCAGCGAGGCGACAGCTACACAGCAGAGGAGTCCGGTACGGATCAGGTTCATGACAGGTCACTCGTTGCGGGCATGGGCCCAGGGTGGCCGGGGCCCGAAGGCCCCGACCGGTACTACGACGGCCGGTCGATTACTTGTAATCGATGGTGTAGCCGACGCTTGCGTTGACGTTGCCGGCGGTGGCGGCGCCCGTGGCGCGGTATTCGGCGGCGAAGTCGATCTGCTTGGTGGTCGCCAGGTCGATCTCAGCCGAACGCCACGGCGTGGCGAGGTCGATCGGCTTGTCGGCGGCGTCGCGCAGGGCGATCTGCACTTCAGTCGCCGCATCAACGGTGGCTGCATTGTTCAGGTAGCCGTTGCTCTGGTTGGCGTCGCGGTTCGGGTTCAGCTCGATGGCTGCATTGCCGCTGGTGCACTGGGCGTCGGAACCGCCGATCACCAGCGAAACGGCCTTCCTGCCGACCGTGGCACCGGCGCTCCCCAGCGCGGTGGTCGGCACGGTCGGCAGGGTCACGACGGGATCGGTGGTCAGGCCACCATTGTCCGGCCAGGTGATGTCGCAGGTGGTGGCCGTGATCTGGCCATTGAAGGTGATCGTGCCGCTCTGCGCCGAAGCGGAGAACGAGGCACCGATGGCCAGGGCGGCCGAGAGCGCGATAGCGAGCTTGTTCATGGAATCAGATCCTTGGTTGATCGGGTGGGAAAATCTGGTTGGCGGAATCCGGCGTGGGGCGGATGGGGGGCCGGCAGGACTGGCTTGTCCTTGCCACCTAATCTAGTAACCGGGCCGCCGGGATTTAATAGGACGGGGATGAAAGCTGGGCCACGGCGACACGGGCAGGCCCGCAATGGCACCCCGTTACGCGGGGGCCCGCCATCAGACGGGTCTGAACAGCACCGGGTTCGCGGCATCTGATTGGCGAGCCGCGTAGCGCCCGGCCCGGCGGCTCAGGGATAGTTGAGGGTGTAGCGCAGCGGGGCCTGGAAGGCGCCGGGCACGGCATCCTGGCTGTCGGCGTAGTACTCGGCATAGAAAGTGAACTCGGCGCCGCCAGCGGCTGCGGCAACCGGCCTCAGCACGACGCCGCCGGTCAGGTCGATCCGCGCATCCTGCGCATCGCGCAGGGCCACCACGGCGTTGGTACCGCCGCCCACGCCGATCCCCGTACTGCGCAGTCGCCCGTTGAGCAGGTTCGCCGAACGGTCGGTGTTCAGCGCAATCGCCAGGCGATTGCTCGAACACACCGGGTCAGCGCCCCTGATCCGTACGATGATCGGGGTGCGTCCCCTGCTCTGTCCTGACAGCAGCGAGTTCGACGTGATCGTCGGCAGGGTTACGGTCGCGTCATTGCCGACCACACCGTTGAAGGAGACTTCGCAGGTTACGGTCGAGACTGCTCCGTTGAAGGTGATGCCGCCACTCTGGGCCTGCGCCGTGGCGGTCGCGCCGAGCAGGATGAGCGCCAGCGTGAAAGGCAAGCGCATTGATGCAGTTTGCATGGAAGGTGCTCCTAGTTTCGTCCAAGGGCCATTCGCACCCGGGAACGGGCTGTTGCCGGGAAGGCCATCGTCGAGGAGCGCAGCCGCAAACAGACTAGGACGCGACGGAAGGCGCAGCGTCTGCGCCAGTTGTTCTGGATGCGATCACAGCAACAGTGTGAGCAGACGCACGTGCACGCGCGAATCGGCCGCAACGTAGGGCACCAAAGGTTCCGGCCGCGTCAGGGCGAGCACCGGTAGCGCCGAGCCATGGTCGGCGGGCGCAGCGGGCGAAGGCGCATGGCCGCCACGCCGGCAAAAGCAAAGGCCGCCTTTCGGCGGCCTTGCGGTATCAGAGAATGTAGCGGCTCAGATCAGGATCCTTGACCAGCTCACCCAGATGCTTGTCCACGTACGCGGTGTCGATGGCCATCGTCTCACCATCACGATCCGGCGCTTCATAGCTCAATGAATCCAGCAGGCGCTCCAACACGGTATGCAGTCGACGGGCGCCGATGTTCTCCTGCCGTTCGTTCACCAGGAACGCAATCTCGGCCAGCCGGTCGATGGCATCTTCATTGAAGCTGATCTTGACACCTTCCGTCAGCAACAGCGCTTCGTACTGCTTGGTCAACGCTGCCTTCGGTTCAGTCAGGATGCGTACGAAATCAGCCTTGGTCAGGGCCCCCAGTTCCACGCGGATCGGGAAGCGGCCCTGCAGCTCGGGGATCAGGTCACTGGGCTTGGCAAGATGGAAGGCACCGGAAGCGATGAACAGGATGTGGTCGGTCTTGACCGTGCCGTACTTGGTGGACACGTTGGATCCTTCCACCAGCGGCAGCAGGTCGCGCTGTACGCCCTCGCGGGAGACATCCCCGCCACCCACGTTGTCACCGCGTTTGGCGACCTTGTCGATCTCGTCGATGAACACGATGCCATGCTGTTCGCAGGCTTCGATCGCCGCAGTGCGCACCTCATCTTCGTTGACCAGCTTGGCGGCTTCTTCTTCCTGCAGCAGCGGACGCGCCGCCTTGATGGTGAGCGTGCGCTTGTTCGATTTGGCACCGCCCAGGTTGGCGAACATCGACTTCAGCTGCTGGCCCATCTCCTCCATGCCCGGCGGGGTCATGATATCCATGCTGACGTTGGCGGCGATCTCCAGTTCGATCTCGCGGTCGTCCAGCTCACCGTTGCGCAGCATGCGGCGGAACTTGATGCGGGTCTCATTGTCCTGCGAAGACGGTTCGTTGCGCGCCGCTTCCGGATCAAAGCCGATGCCACCGCTGCGACGTGGCAGCAATGCATCCAGGATACGGTCTTCGGCGCGCTCTTCGGCCTGCGTGCGCACGCGCACCTTGGCCTGTTCGCGGTACAGCTTGACCGCAGTGTCGGCCAGGTCGCGGATGATCTGCTCCACGTCCTTGCCCACGTAGCCCACCTCGGTGAAGCGCGTGGCTTCCACCTTGACGAATGGCGCGTTGGCCAACGTCGCCAGGCGGCGGGCGATCTCGGTCTTGCCGACGCCGGTCGGACCGATCATCAGGATGTTCTTCGGCATCACTTCATCGCGCAGCTCGGCCGGCAACTGCATGCGGCGCCAGCGGTTTCGCAGCGCGATGGCCACCGCGCGCTTGGCATCGTGCTGGCCGACGATATGGCGGTCCAGTTCCTGCACGATCTCGCGCGGGGTCATGGAAGCGGAGGTGTTCTCGAATTTGTTGGGCATGGGGTGCTCACGAATGAGGATGGCCGACTGGCGTCGGCACTAGCAGAACGATGGCCGACCAGGGTCAGCACTACCGGTGCGGTCAGAGCTCTTCGACCACCACGTTGCGGTTGGTGTAGATGCAGATGTCGCCTGCGATGCCGATGGCTTCACTGGCGATGGTGCGTGCGTCCAGTTCGGTATGCGCCATCAACGCGCGCGCAGCGGACAATGCATACGATCCGCCGGAACCGATGGCGATGATGCCGTCTTCCGGCTCGATGACATCGCCGGTGCCGCTGATGATCAGCGAGGTTTCCCGGTCGGCCACGGCCAGCAGCGCTTCGAGCTTGCCCAGCCTGCGTTCGGTGCGCCAGTCCTTGGCCAGCTCGACGGCGGCCCGCTGCAGCTGGCCATGCTTTTCAAGCTTGGCCTCGAACAGTTCGAACAGGGTGAAGGCATCCGCCGCTGCACCGGCGAACCCGGCCAGCACCTGGCTGTCACGGCCCAGCCGGCGCACCTTGCGTGCATTGCCCTTCATCACCGTGTGGCCGAGGGTGACCTGGCCGTCGCCGGCGATGGCCACATGCTCGCCGCGGCGGACGCAGACGATGGTGGTGGCGTGGAAAACTGTGGGGTTCTGGCTGGGGTCCATGTGGCCTCCGGTAAGCTGTGCGAAGGACATGGGGCCAGCGCCGGCCGCCATCAAGCGGCTACGGTAGGAAGCCGTTCATCCGGCTGCCCGCTGTCCCACCCTGGGCTCAGTCATACACCAGGACGTACTCCACCTGTGCCGTCACCGTGCCCGGCTGCGCCGCTGCCGTGGCGTGGTAGGTAGCCCACCAGCTGAGCACGCCCATTCCGTTTTCATCGATGGGTATGGGCAGCGAGTTCGCGTTGGTGATCAACTGCACGTCCTGGAACGCGGCGTTGAGCACCACCACGTCCACGTTGCGTGCGGTGCCCTGGTTGCTCAGCCGGCCCGCCTCGTTGCTGTGCCCTACGCTGCGGAACATCGCACGCACGCTGGCCTGCTGGCACGGGTGCTCGCCGCTGCCGACGATCAGATGGAAGGGAATCGTCGTCCCGCGTCGCCCGGCCCGGTCAACAGCGCCTGGCGTGTGGAAGGCAGGCGGACCACCATGTCCGGGCCGGTGCTGGGGACATCGCTGATCCCTTCGACAACGCAGGTCGTGGCAATCACCCGGCCGGTGAGCGAGACGGCTCCGTCCTGCCCCGCCGCTCCCGTTGCCAAGGCGCTCATCGCCAATCCCAACGCCACCTTGATCATCCGCACGAACCTGTCTCCCGATGCCTGTTGCACGTCGCCCAACTGCTTTACCCAGACCGGACGAGTGATGGCCGGCAAGCATCTGGTTTTCGAAGCGCAGGGTGCATAAGACGCGACTGAGGCAGCGCGATGTCCAGACAGATGCACCTCATCCAGCCATCATTGGACGCGTCTGCCACGATGCGACGTCCCTGCTGCTGCGGGGAGGCGTGGCCTGGCAGTCGGTACCCGGCTGGACGCGTCGCGTCAGCCCGGCGCGTCGTCCTCGGAGGATCCGGCGGCAGGCGTGCTGCCACGCTGTCGCTTTGCCCGCGGATGCGCCGCGTCGTACACCTTGGCCAGGTGCTGGAAGTCCAGGTGGGTGTAGATCTGCGTGGTTGCGATGTCGGCGTGCCCCAGCAGTTCCTGCACACCGCGCAGGTCGCCGGAAGATTCCAGGATGTGGCTGGCGAAACTGTGCCGCAGCATGTGCGGGTGCACGTGCTTGAACAGGCCCTGGCGCTGCGCCAGCTGCTTGATGCGTACCTGCACGGCACGCTGGCTGATGGCACCATTGCGCCCAGGGAAAACAGGCGCTGCGGGGGCAGCGTTGGTTTCTGCACGCCACGCTTCCAGCGCCTCGCGCGCGGGGCGCCCGAACGGTACCCGGCGCTGCCGGTTGCCCTTGCCCAGCACGTTGACCAGGCCGCTGGCGAAATCCAGGTCGCGCCAGGTCAGTGCGCACAGTTCGCTCAGGCGCAGGCCGGAGGAATAGAACAGTTCCAGCAGCGCGCGGTCGCGCCTTCCCAGTTCACCATCAGGAGGCAGTTCGACCAGACGCACTGCCTCGTCGGCGTCGAGCACCTGCGGCAGGCGCCGTGGTGCACGTGGGGCCTTCAGTCCAAGCGTCGGATCGACCTGCAGCCGGCCATGCTTGAGCTGCCACGCGTAATACCCCCGGCAGGCGGACAGGCGCCGCTGCAGGCTCTTGGCCGACAACCCCCGACGATGTTCGTCGGCGACGAAGCCGCGCAACTGCTCTCCGTCCAGCGCATCCACGCTGCAGTCGCGCGCCTCGGCCCAGCGCTGCAGCGCGTCCAGGTCACGCCGGTAGGCATCCAGCGTGTGCGCCGACATGCGGCGCTCGACCGTCATGTACTGCAGGAATGCCGGCACCGCATCGTTCACGGCGATCAGCCGAACCGCTTCAAGGCCACGACCAGCGATTCGCCCATCATGCGCAGGAACAGCGTGCCCATGCCCGGGTAGAACCGGTTGGGATCGTGGCTGCCCACGGCGATCAGGCCGACGCCGGGAAGCGGCAACAGCGCCGTGGTCTGGATCTCCTCGGCACGTGCGCCGTACAGCACCGCATTCTTCTCCGGCTGCAGGCGGCCGCAGATCGGCTCGCCGTCTTTCAGGCAATCGCGGAACGGGCCCAGCAGCGGGCTGTCGGCAGCCAGCACCTGCAGCCACGGCGCCTGCTCCAGGCCGGGCACCGGCACGTGCACGACCAGCCGCACCAGGTCGCCATCGAAATCTTCTTCCAGCGTCGCGGCCATCGCGCGCAGCGTATCGGCTGAGCTGTCCTGCTTCATCAACGCCAGGGTCAGCTGG
This sequence comes from Stenotrophomonas sp. NPDC078853, assembly GCF_044901215.1. NCBI lineage: Bacteria > Pseudomonadati > Pseudomonadota > Gammaproteobacteria > Lysobacterales > Lysobacteraceae > Stenotrophomonas > Stenotrophomonas sp. NPDC078853. The sequence goes on from NZ_JBJDOQ010000014.1 coordinate 85,908, forward strand.
TGGGTGCGCACGGCCAGCCGCTCGTTCACCTGCGCGGTGTGGCCCAGGTCCGCCAGCCGACGCGACAGCTCGCGGTTCTTGTCGCGCAGCACGTCCAGCTGATAGCTGGCCAGCGACGCGGTGGGGCCGTCATCGCGCGGCACCACCAGGGTCAGGGCAAGGTCCGGGAACTGTTTCAGGAAGCCCGGATGCCGCCGCAACCAGGCGGCAACCTCGTGGCCGGCGAGCTTTTCCGTACTGTCACTCATGCATTCCACTCCCCTTCGAAGACGAATGCGCTGGGTCCGGACATCAGCACTGGCTGGCCTTCACCGGCCCACTGGATGCGCAGCTCGCCACCGGGCAGGCTGATCCGTGCATCGGGGCCGAGGCGACCACGCCGCATCAGCGAAACCGCCGCCGCGCAGGCACCGCTGCCACAGGCCAGGGTCTCGCCGACACCACGTTCGTACACCCGCAGCCGCGCATGGTCGTGCTCCAGCACCTGGGCAAAGCCCACGTTGACCGATTCCGGGAACGAGGCATGCTGCTGCAGCGAGGCGCCCAGACGCTCCACCGGTGCGGCATCGACCAGGCCGACTTCGATCACGGCATGCGGATTGCCCATCGACACCGCCCCGAAGCGGACGGTCTCGCCCTGGAGGGGCAGCAGGTATTCATCGCGCGGGCGGGCGAAGCCGATCAGCGGAATCTGCGCCGGTTCAAAGACCGGCACGCCCATTTCCACTGAAAAACGATCCTCGCCCAGCGTACGCACCGTATGCGTGGCCAGCGGGCTGTCGATGGCGAACTCACTGTCCGCGGTATCGCCATTGCGGACCAGCCAGGCGGCCACGCAGCGTGCGCCGTTGCCGCACTGCTGAGAGCTGCTGCCGTCCGAATTCCAGATCCGGTAGGACGCCACCGACGTGGGCGCCCGCGGTGGCTCGATGGTGATGATCTGGTCGCAGCCGACGCCGGTATGCCGGTCGGCCAGCCGCGCGGCCAGCTGCGGCGAAGGCGGCGCGGTGCCGTCGCGCAGGTCGATCATGACGAAATCATTGCCTGCGCCGTGCATCTTGCTGAAACGCAGTGGGGTGCCGTGCGGATGTTGACGGCCAGCGGCCGCCGCTACCGCATCCTGTGCTGCATCACTCATTGTTGTCGCCGGCGCCATCGTCGATCTGCGGCGTCACCGGGTCCGGAACGGTGCTGGGATTGCCCGCATCGGTGTCCTGGGTGGCAGGCGGGGTGGCTTGCCCCTGCGTGGCATCATCGGCGGCGGGCACGTCGACCGGCTCGGCGACTTCTTCCACCGGCACCGGCTTCTGCGGCATTACCAGCGGACCCTTGTTGCCACAGGCGCTGAGGAACAGCAGCGCGGACGCTGCCAGCGGAATCAGGATGAGGGTTCGGCGGGGATTGTTCATGCCCCGAGTGTAGCGCCGAGCCCTGCCCTTCGTCGCCCACCGCGCCCGCCCCGCAGCGGATGGATTCACGCTCCAGCAGGGGGTAGCGGACGCATCCACAACCACCCGCACACCACCATCATGCTGCCGATGGAGATCCCCTTGACCCAGGCCACCGGCACGCACCAGAGCATGATGCCGGCACAGACCGCCATGGTCAGCGTGGCCATCCATTTGCCACGGCGGCTGACCGCCCCGTGCGCCTGCCAGTTGCGGATCGCCGGGCCGAATCGCGGGTGGCCGAGCAGCCAGCCGTGCAGCCGTTCGGAACCGCGCGACGCCGCCCAGGCCGAAATCAGGATGAACACGGTAGTGGGCAGGCCCGGCACGAAGATACCGACGATGCCGGTGCCCAGGCTGGCATAGGCCAGCAACCACCACGCCCATTTGAAGCGCGCCCGGCGCGCAGGCGCCGGGGCGTCATGATCAGCAGGACGGTCAGGCGTGTTCATGCCAGCAAGGATACGGTAGTGACAGCCGCTGGTTGGGTGGGTGACGACCGTTGGTCGTCACGCTCTTCGGCCCGGCACAGTGACGACCAACGGTCGTCACCCACCAGCGGCCGTCACGACCGGGCAATCAGGGGCCCGGAACGCCCAGCTGGTCCAGCACGAACGCATACGATTCGGCCAGTTCCTGGTAACGCTGGAAGCGCCCGGACTTGCCACCGTGGCCGGCTTCCATGTTGGTGCGGAACACGATCGGATGGGTACCGGTATTGTCATCGCGCAGCTTGGCCACCCACTTGGCGGGCTCCCAGTACTGCACCTGCGAATCCCACAGGCCGGTGCCCACGAACAGCGCCGGGTAGGCCTGCCTGGCCACGTTGTCGTACGGTGAGTACTTCAGCATGTAGTCGTAGAACGGCTTCTGCTCCGGGTTGCCCCACTCGTCGTACTCGTTGGTGGTCAGCGGGATGGTCGGGTCGAGCATGGTGGTCACCACGTCGACGAACGGCACCTGGGCGACCATCACCCGGTAGTCCTGCGGCGCCTGGTTGGCCACCGCGCCCATCAGCAGGCCACCGGCGCTGCCACCGGAAGCGGCCACGCGGTCATTGGCCGCCCAGCCCTGCTGCACCAGACCACGGGTGACGTCGATGAAGTCGTTGAAGGTGTTCTGTTTGTTCAGCAGCTTGCCGTCTTCGTACCAGTCGCGCCCCATCTCCTGGCCGCCACGGATGTGCGCGATGGCATACACCACGCCACGGTCGAGCAGGCTCACCGCGGTCTGGTTGAAATAGGGGTCCATCGACATGCCGTAACTGCCGTAGGCGTACTGGAACAACGCGGCGGTCCCGTCCTTCTGGAAGCCCTTGCGGTACACCAGGGAGACCGGCACCTTCACGCCGTCGCGCGCGGTGATCCACACACGGTCGGTTTCATACTTCGACGCGTCATAGCCGATCACCGGCTGCTGCTTCAGTTGGCGGCGCTCGCCGCTCTGCGTGTTGATCTCGAACACCGTGGTCGGGGTGGTCATCGAGGTGTACGCGTAGCGCAGCCACGGCGTATCGGCTTCGGTGTTGTCGTCCAGGCCCATCGAATACGCCGGCTCATCGGCCTTCACGTAATCGGTGCGACCGTCCTTGAACAGCAGGCGGATGCGCTCCAGGCCTTCGGAACGTTCGGCAATGGCGGTGAACGCATCGAACAGTTCGAAGCCTTCGATGTACACCGCCGGGTCGTGCGCGATCCAGTCCTTCCACTGCGCACGCGAGGTCGCATCGGTCGGCGCGGTGACCAGCTTGAAGTTCTTGGCCCCGTCGTTGGTACGGATCACCCAGCGACCATCGAAGTGGTCCGCATCGTATTCCACTTCGCGGTGGCGCGGCGCCAGCACGGTGAAGGTGGTTGGATCGCTGGCCGGCGCATAGCGCTCTTCGGAGGTCACCGTGCTGTGCAGGCCGATGGTGATGAAGCGGTCGTCGCGCGTGCGGCCGATGCCCATGTAGAAGCTGTCGTCCTGCTCTTCGTACACCACCACATCGCTGCTGGCCGGCGTGCCCAGCACGTGCTTCTTCACCCGCACCGTCAGCAGGGTTTCCGGATCGTTCTCCACGTACAGCACGGTGCGGTTGTCATCGGCCCACACCAGGTTGCCGGACGAACCGGTGATGGTGTCCGGCAGCACCTCACCGGTGCGCAGGTCCTTGAAGCGGATGACGTACTGGCGACGGCCCACGTCATCGTCGGCCCAGGCCAGCAGCTGGTTGTCCTGGCTGACCTCCATCGTGCCGACGCTGAAGTAGCCCTTGCCGGCCGCCATCTGGTTGACGTCCAGCAGGATCTCTTCGGCCGCCTGCATGTCGCCCTTGCGGCGCGCATGGATGGGATAGTCCTGGCCGGTCTCGAAACGGCTGTAGTACCAGTACCCGCGCTCCCGCGCCGGTACGCTGGAATCGTCCTGCTTGATGCGCGCGACGATCTCCTTGTACAGGGTCTCCTGCAGCGGCTTCAGCGGCGCCACCACCTGGTCGGTGTAGGCGTTCTCGGCCTGCAGGTAGGCCAGCATCGCCTTGTCTTCGCGCTTGTCGTCGCGCATCCAGTAATAGTCGTCGTTGCGGCTGGCACCGAACGGGGCCTTGACCACGTGCGGGCGCTTTTCGGCGTCCGGCGCGACGGGCGGGGGGGCGGCGTGGGTGGTGGTGGTCATCAGGCTCGCAAGCAACAGGCAGAGGGTGGACTTCACGAAGTAAGGCTCCTGGGACGGGATTGCAACGGCTTCCTTGAACCGCCAGTCTGGGCGTACGGGTGGCAGTGGACAAGCCTGCCGTTGGTCACCGGCGTACCATGGGCGGCATGAGCCCCCTGCATGACGACAAGCGACCGGCCTACAGCCGGCGCAGCCACGATATCGCCCCCTTCCACGTGATGTCCCTGCTGGCGCGTGCGCAGGCGCTGGAACAGGCCGGCCACGATGTGATCCATCTGGAAATCGGCGAGCCGGACTTCACCACCGCCGCACCGGTGGTGCGTGCCGGGCAGGTCGCACTGGCCGCCGGCCACACCCGCTATACCGCCGCGCGCGGCCTGCCTGCGCTGCGCGAAGCGATCGCCGGTTTCTACCGCCGCCAGTACCACCTGGATATCGACCCGCAGCGGATCCTGATCACCCCGGGCGGTTCCGGCGCGCTGCTGCTGGCCAGCAGCCTGCTTGTGGACCCGGGCAGGCAGTGGCTGCTGGCGGACCCGGGTTATCCGTGCAACCGGCATTTCCTGCGTCTGGTGGAAGGCGGCGCGCAACTGGTGCCGGTCGACGCCGGCACGGCTTACCAGCTCACTCCAGACCTGGTGGCCACGCACTGGAACGAACACAGTGTCGGGGCGCTGCTGGCCTCGCCCGCCAATCCCACCGGCACGGTGTTGTCGGCATCGGAGCTGGCGGCGCTGTCGCAGGCGCTGCACGCGCGGGGTGGGCACATGGTGGTGGATGAGATCTACCACGGCCTGACCTACGGCATGGACGCGGCCAGCGTGCTGCAGGTCGACGACTCGGCCTTCGTGCTGAACAGCTTCTCCAAATACTTCGGCATGACCGGGTGGCGACTGGGCTGGCTGGTGGCACCGCCGGCCGCAGTGCCGGAACTGGAGAAGCTGGCCCAGAATCTGTACATCAGCGCCTCCAGCATCGCCCAGCACGCCGCGCTGGCGTGCTTCGAAGACGAAGCGATGGCGATCTTCGAACAGCGCCGCGAAGCCTTCCGGCAGCGACGTGATTTCCTGCTGCCGGCGCTGCGCGAACTCGGTTTCCGCATCGAGCTGGAACCGCAGGGCGCGTTCTACCTGTACGCGGATGTCAGTGCATTCACCGACGACGCGCAGGCGTTCTGCGCGCATTTCCTGGAAACCGAGCACGTGGCGTTCACCCCCGGCCTGGATTTCGGCTTCCACCGGGCCAACCAGCATGTGCGGCTGGCCTATACGCAGGAAATCCCACGCCTGCAGGAAGCGGTGGAACGGATCGCGCGCGGGCTGCGTACGCTGCCCCGGTAGTGACGGCCGTCACTACTGAAAGAAAAACGCCGCCCGGAGGCGGCGTCTTTCATTCCGTCATTTACCGCCCAGGCGCTCCCACAGGAAGCTGTAGGCCAGTGCGGACATGTGCGCGGCCTGCGCATTGTTCGCCGCACCGCCATGACCGCCTTCGATGTTCTCGTAGTAGGTCACGTCCTTGCCGGCGTCGATCATCTTCGCCGCCATCTTGCGCGCATGGCCCGGATGCACGCGGTCATCGCGGGTGGAAGTGGTGAACAGCACCGGCGGGTACGTCTTCTTCGCATCGAACAGGTGATACGGCGAGAACGTCTTGATGTACTCCCAATCGGCGGTGTCCGGATTGCCGTATTCGGCCATCCACGAGGCACCGGCCAGCAGATGGCTGTAGCGCTTCATGTCCAGCAGCGGCACCTGCACCACCACCGCACCGAACAGCTCCGGGTACTGGGTCAGCATGTTGCCGGTCAGCAGGCCGCCATTGCTGCCGCCCTGCACGCCCAGGTGCCTGGCCGAAGTGATCTTCCGCGCGACGAGATCGCGCGCGACCGCGGCCATGTCCTCATACGCCTTGTGGCGGTTCTGCTTCAGCGCGGCCTGGTGCCAGCGCGGCCCATATTCGCCGCCGCCACGGATGTTGGCGACCACGTACACCCCGCCCTTTTCCAGCCACGCACGGCCCATGCCGCCGGAATAATTCGGGGTCAGCGAGATCTCGAAACCACCATAGCCGTACAGCAGGGTCGGGTTCGAACCATCGCGCGGCATGTCCTTGGCGTGCACCACGAAGTACGGCACGCGGGTGCCGTCCTTGCTGGTGGCGAAGTGCTGTTCGATGACCTTGCCTTCGGCATCGAAGAACGCCGGCATCGTCTTCAGCACCTCCGGCTTGCTGCCGATCTCGGCCAGCGCCAGGGTGGTCGGGGTCAGGTAATCGGTGGCGGTCACCCACACGGCGTTGCTGTCGTTGCTGTCCACCGCGCCGACACCCAGCGTGCCGAATGCCGGCGCACCGACGAACTCACTGCCGGTCCAGCCGTTGGCGCCGGGGGTCAGCACGCTGAGTCGGTTCTTGACGTCGTCCAGCACGTTCAGCACCACGTGGTCCTTCGTCCACACCGCACCGGCCAGCGAGGTGGTGTCGGTCGGGGCGAACAGCACGTCGAAATCGCGCTTGCCGGCGAGGAAGTCCTCCAGCCTGGCCGCCAGCAGCGAGCCGGCCGCGTAGGTCTTGCCACCCACCGTCCACGGCTCGCGCAGCTCCAGGCTCAGCCACTGCTTGTGCAGGCCCTTTTCAGCCGAGTTCGGCGCCTCAATCTTGCTCAGCTTGCCATCGTCGGCGCGCAGGTACAGCTCGTTGTTGTAGAAGGCCAGCGTGCGGCTGACCAGGTTGCGTTCGAAGCCCGGGGTGTCATCGTGAACGGCCGCGATGTACATGTCGTCCGGCTTGCCTTCATACACCACCTGCGCCGACGCCAGCGGCGTGCCGCGCTTCCACAGCTTGGCTACCCGTGGGTAACCGGAGGTGGTCATCGAGCCATCGCCGAAATCGGTATAGACGAACACGCTGTCACGGTCGACCCAGCCCAGCCCGCCCTTGGATTCGGGCCGGAAGAAGCCATCGGTGACCCAGCTGCGGCTGGCCAGGTCGAACTCACGGGTGACATCGGCATCGGCGCCGCCACGCGACAGCGCGATCAGGCAACGGTCGTACTCCGGCCGCAGGCATTCCACGCCGTGCCACACCCAGTTCTCGCCTTCGGCCTTGTTCAGCGCATCCAGGTCGATCACCGTTTCCCACTGCGGCGACGCCTTGCGGTACTCGGCCAGGGTGGTGCGGCGCCACAGCCCGCGTTCGTGCTGCTTGTCTTTCCAGAAGTTGTAGTAGTACTCGCCGATCTTCTCCACGCCGGGAATCTTGGCGTCCGAATCGAGCACTTCACGGATGCTGGCTTCCATCTGGGCGAACGCTGGCGACTGCGCAAGACGGGCTTCGGCCTTGGCATTCTGCTCTTTCACCCATGCCAGCGGCTTGTCACCGGCAACCTCTTCCAGCCAGGCGTACTGATCATTCTGTTCAGTTTCAGCGGCCACGGCGGTCCCCACCGAGGCAGCGGTCATCATGCCGGCCAGCAGGCAGGCGGAAGCGAGTCGTGACATTGCGGTTCCAGGCAGTCATAAGCTGCAGAACGCTATCACAGGGCCTGCGCCCTGCCCCCGTGTCGAAGGTCAGGCCGTACGGACCGCGCGCGTTCCCCGCCGCCGCGCCTGCACGCGCCGGCGTTGCCAACGCGGCAGGGGGAAGCGCAGCAGCGACCACCAGGCCACCAGCGGCATGCCCAGCAGCCACAGCGGCATCCAGCCAAGCCAGCCGGTGCTGCCGCGCGCGGCCGGCCACACCAGCACCATCGCCAGCCCGGCCAGCGCGGCGTGCCTGACGCATCGCAGCAGGCGCGGGTCCGGACCGGTGTCCGGCGAAGGAGAGCGGGCAGGCTGACGTGGGCGCATGGAGGTCTCCGAAGGCGAAAAAGGGTTTCGAGTCGCCACCTTGCCCCTGTCGTTTCTCACCAGCTGCGACATCTCACGGTCAGACACCATTGACGAATCCCTCGCGCGCATTCGACCATGCTTGCGCAAGCCCTCCTGGAGCCCGCTTTCCCATGCCGTCGATCCGCCCGTTGTGTGCTGTCCTGCTGACCACCCTGATCGTCGGGCCGGGTTGTGCGATGTTCCGTTCCAGCGCGTCCAGCGCGCCGGATCCGGTGGCCGTGGCCGATCAGGACGATCGGGGGGCGCCGATCAACCTGCAGCGCTTCATGGGCACCTGGTATGTGATCGGGCGCGTGCCGAATTTCATTGAACGCGGCCATGTCGCCAGCGTCAATGAATACACCCTGCGCGAGCCGCAGAAGATCGGCATCACGTATCGCTATCGCGATGGCTTCAGTGAACCGCTGCAGGAAATCCAGGCGCGCGCCTCGGTCGACGAAGACAGCGGCAACCACGACTGGCGCACCTGGTTCTACCGCGTGGTACCGACCCATTCGCGCGTGCTGGAAGTGGCACCGGATTATTCATGGGCGCTGGTCGGCTATCCCGGCCGTGAGATGGCGTGGATCTTCGCGCGCAAGCCCGAAATGGAAAACGGTCTGTACAAGAAGCTGGCCGAACGCCTGCGCGACGAGTACGGGGTAAACACCGACAAGCTCAAGCGGGTGCCGCAGCAGCGCAGCCAGGTCGACAAACTCGGCTACGAAGTGCCCAACCAGCGCTGAGCGTCGGCCACCGCGCCGGGCACGACCCGGCGCTGGGGTCATTTCCGGCTGTAGTGCGCGACCAACCTGTCGCCCAGCATCTGCAGCAGCTGCACCAGCACCAGCAGCAGCACCACGGTGACCAGCGCCACGTCGGTATGCGAGCGCTGGTAACCATCGCGGAATGCGAGATCACCCAGGCCACCGGACCCGATCGCACCGCCCATCGCCGTGAAACCGATCAGTGCCACGGTGGTCACCGTCGCGCCGGCGATCAGGCCCGGGCGGGCTTCGGGCAACAACACGCGGCTCACCAGCTGCCAGGTGGTGGCGCCCATTGCCTGAGTGGCCTCGATCACCCCGCGGTCCACTTCGCGCAGCGCCGTCTCCACCAGCCGCGCGTAGAACGGCGCTGCCCCGATCACCAGCGGCACGATGGCACCACGCACACCCAGCGAGGTGCCCATGAGCCCCAACGTGACCGGAATCAGCACGATCATCAGGATGATGAAAGGCACCGAACGCAGCAGGTTCACCACCAGCGCCAGCGCCCCGTAGGCAACCGGCCTGCGCCGCAGTTGTGGTGAGCCGAACAGGTACAGCAGCACGCCGAGCGGCAGGCCGATGGCCAGGGTCAGCGGCAGCGACCCGGCCAGCATCAGCAGCGTGTCGACGGTGGCCTGTCCGATATCGGCCCATTTGCCGGCGTCCAGGTGGCGGAAGAAGCCGCCGTTGCTTGCGAAGATCATCGGCGCAATTCCTCTACGTGCACGCCGGCAGCGGCGAATGCCTGTTGCGCAGCAGCCTGGTCGCCGCCGACCAGCGACACGATCAGCTGCCCGTACGGGGTGTCCTTGATGCGGTCGATGCGGCCTGACAGGATGTTGTAATCCACGCCGGTCTGGCGGGCGACGCTGCCCAGCAGCGGTTGGTAGGTGTCAGCACCAAGGAACGTCAGCCGCACGATGGTGCCGCCAACGGTATCGAAATCACCGTGCAGCGTGCCCTCGTCGATGTGCTCGGATTCGCTGACGAAACGGCGCGTGGTCGGATGCTGCGGATGCAGGAACACATCGGTGACCGGCCCCATCTCCACCAGTTCACCAGCATCAAGCACTGCCACGCGGTCGCAGACCCGACGGATCACATCCATTTCGTGGGTGATCAGCACGATGGTCAGGCCCAGTTCCCGGTTGATCTTCGACAGCAGCCCAAGCACCGAAGCGGTAGTCTGCGGATCCAGTGCACTGGTGGCCTCATCGCACAGCAGGATCCGTGGGCCGGTGGCCAGCGCGCGCGCGATGCCGACCCGCTGCTTCTGCCCACCGGACAGCTGTGCCGGGTACTTGTCCGCATGCGCCTGCAGGCCGACGGTCTGCAGCAGTTCGGCCACCCGGGCGTCGATCTGCGCCCGTGGCGTGCCGGCCAGCTCCAGCGGGAAGCCGACGTTGGACGCTACGGTGCGCGAGGACAGCAGGTTGAAGTGCTGGAAGATCATCCCGATGCGCCGACGCAGCGCACGCAGGCCGGCTGCATCCAGGGCGGTGACGTCTTCCCCTTCGATGAGCAGGCGGCCGCCGCTGGGCTCCTCCAGCCGGTTGATCATGCGGATCAGGGTCGATTTGCCCGCGCCGGAGTGGCCGATGATGCCGAACACTTCGCCGGACTCGACGGTCAGGTCCAGGGGCTGCAGCGCACTGACGGCGCGGCCGGCCACGGCATAGGATTTGTGCAGGCGCTGGAACTCGATCACGGCAGCAGCTCACCGGATGGGCGTTGGAGGGGGGCGTGCAGCCTACCAGCGCGGACGGTCTTCCGCCTATGCCGGTGAGACGAATGATATTCCGGATGGTTCTAAGCCACGTGACAGGCCTCCCGCGCGGCGAACTGCCGCCTTCGCCATGGCCGGTCCCAAGCCCGCCCCGCCCGGCCGCCGCCCCCAAGAACCAGTGGAGGCGCGGACTGCGCGATAGGAGGCGACGGAATCAGGTGTTCCTGGCCGGGCTGGCGAGGATCGAGACCGTGGTGGGCGACGACAAGCGGGCGCTGCATAGCACCGGCAGCCTCGCCTCGGAAATGCCCACCGGCCTCAAGGATGATCCAGTGGCTTCGGTGGCTGCTGGCGGTTCACCCGCTCACGGTGCAGCAGGTACAGGCCTGACGCCACGATGATGGCCGCGCCACTCCAGGTCCACGCATCAGGCAACTGCTGCCAGAACAGCAGATCCCAGCCGATCACCCAGACCAGTCCGGTGTACTCCAGTGGCGCGATCATCGACGCTTCGCCCAGCTGGAAGGCCCGGGTCAGCGCGATCTGTCCCAGTGCGCCGGCCAGTCCCATGCCAGCCACCAGCGGCGCATCGGCCAGCTGCATCGGCACCCACTCCGGCCAGGCCAGTGCACCGGCCCCGATCCCCATGATCACCAGGAACCACACCACCATCGACTGCGAGGTGTCGGTGCGGGTCAACAGGCTGACGGTGATGGCGGCCACCGCATACGCCGTGGCCGCCAGCAGCACCATCAGCCCGGGGATGGAAATGAACCCGTCCACGCCGGGCCGCAGCACCACGATGACCCCGAGCAGGCCGATGCCGATGGCCACCCAGCGCCGCGGCCCGACACGCTCGCCCAGCAGCGGCACCGACAGCGCGGCGATGATCAGCGGGGCGACGAAATAGATGCTGTAGGCCGTTGAAAGCGGCAGGTCGCGCAGCGCGAAGACGAAGCAGCCGATCATCACCATGCCCAGCACGCCGCGCAGCAGGTGCAGGCCCCAGCGCTTTGGAATCAAGGAACGCGGCCCGGCACTGGCAAGCACCCAGACCAGCACGAACGGCAGCGAGGCGGCGCCGCGCAGGAAGGTCACCTGCAGCGAAGGGTATCCGGCCGCCAGCTGCTTCATGCCCGCGTCCATCAGCGAGAAACAGGCGACAGCGGCAACCATCCAGATGACGGCGCGCGAAGGGGAGGCGGGGGCGTTCATGGCCCATTATCGCCCTGCCACGCCGACCTTCCAAGGCGGGTTGGGTAGAATGGGGGGCACTGAATCCAGGAGTTTCCCCATGCCCTCTTTCGACGTCGTCTCCGAAGTGGACAAGCACGAGCTGGTCAATGCGGTCGACCAGGCCAACCGTGAACTGACCACGCGCTTTGATTTCAAGGGCGTGGCCGCGAAGTTCGAGCTGGAAGACAGCGTGATCTCGCAGAGCGCTCCCAGCGAGTTCCAGCTGCAGCAGATGACCGACATCCTGCGCGCCCGGATGGCCGCCCGCCAGATCGACACCAAGAGCCTGGAATTCGGCGAGGTGGAAACCAACGTCGCCGGCGCGCGGCAGAAGATCACCGTCAAGCAGGGGATCGAGCAGAAGATCGCCAAGAAGATCGCCGCCACGCTGAAGGAAGCCAAGCTGAAGGTGGAAAGCCAGATCAACGGCGACAAGCTGCGGGTGAGCGGCAAAAAGCGCGATGACCTGCAGGACGCGATGGCCCTGCTGCGCAAGAACGACTTCGAACTACCGCTGCAGTTCGACAACTTCCGCGACTGATCGCCGACTTCTCCGCCAGCCTGCCGAGCCCGCCATGACCGATTCCGTTGTTACCTCCGAAGGGCTGCCCGCCGAAGACCCCGTTGCCGCTACCCGCCTGTGGCTGGAGCGCATCGTCATCGGCCTGAATCTGTGCCCCTTCGCCAAGGCGGTCTATGTCAAAGAACAGGTGCGCTATGTGCTCAGCGATGCCACCACGCCCGAAGCGCTGGTGGAGCAGTTGGCGGAAGAACTGGTGCTGCTGCGCGATGCTTCGCCCGAACAGATCGACACGACCCTGATCATCCATCCGGACGTGCTGACCGACTTCCTGGACTACAACGATTTCCTCGACAACGCCGATGCGGCGATCGAAGCATTGGATCTGCAGGGCATCCTGCAGGTGGCCAGCTTCCACCCGCAGTACCAGTTCGAAGGCGTTGCGCCGGACGATGCCAGCAACTACACCAACCGCGCGCCCTACCCGACCCTGCACCTGCTGCGCGAAGACAGCGTGGCACGTGCGGTGGATGCCTTCCCGGACCCGGATGTGATCGTGGAGCGCAACATCCAGACCCTGGATCGCATCGGGGTGGAGGGCTGGTGGCGGCGCCTGCGCGGGCAGGACCTGTCATGAGCATCGTGCCCGCGGTTGGAGCGTGGCCCGCCGCGCCCCTGGCGGGCAAGGTGGTGCTGGTGACCGGGGGTGCCAACGGCATCGGCCGCGGCATCGCGCAGGCCGTGCTGGGCGCGGGCGGCCAGGTGATGATCGGCGACCTCGACGTGGCAGCAGGCAAGGCCTGCCTGGCCGAATGGGATCGCCCTGCCGACGCCGCCTTCCGCAAGCTGGACATCACCGCCGAAGCCAGCGCGCGCGGCTTCGTCGCGGCCGCGCTGAAGCGCTTCGGCCGCATCGACGGGCTGGTCAACAATGCGGGGATTGCCGGTGCGCACGGCACCGCGCTGGCCGACATGGAGTGGGCGGAATGGCAGCGTAGGCTCTCCTCGCTGCACGGCACCTTCCTGTGCAGCAAGCACGCCCTGCCCGCACTGGCGGCCGACGGGGGCGGGGCGATCCTCAACATCGCATCGACCCGCGCCCAGCAGTCCGAACCCAACAGCGAAGCCTACGCCGCCGCCAAGGGCGGACTGCTCGCTTTCACCCATGCGCTGGCGCTCAGTGCGGGCCCGGCAGTGCGGGTAAACAGCATCAGCCCCGGATGGATCGCCACGGGCGCCTGGCAGGCGCCCACGCGCCGGCGCACGCCGAGGCTGTCCCGTGCCGACCACGCGCAGCATCCGGTAGGCCGGGTCGGCCAGCCCGAAGACATCGGCGCCCTGGCGGTGTACCTGCTGTCGGACATGGCGGGTTTCATCACCGGCCAGGACCACATCGTCGACGGCGGCATGACCCGCAGGATGATCTACGTCGACTGAAAAGCAGCCGCGTCAGCCGGCCATGCCTGAATGCCGCAACAGCGCATCGATGCTTGGCGCGCGGCCGCGGAAGGCCTGGAAGTTTTCCGCGGCGCTGCGGCTGCCGCCGCGCCCGATGATCTCATCGCGGAACCGCGCACCGGTCGCCGCCACCGCGTCCGGCGCCTCCTCGAAGGCCGCATAGGCGTCCGCACTCAGCACTTCGGCCCACTTGTAGCTGTAATACCCCGCCGCATAGCCACCGGCGAAGATATGGCTGAACTGGTGCGGGAAGCGATTCCACTCCGGCGGATGGTTCACCGCGACCTCCTCGCGCACACGCTCCAGCAAGGCCAGCACGCTGTCCTGCTGCGGTTCGAACTGGCTGTGCAGCAGCATGTCGAACAAGCCGAATTCCAGCTGTCGTACCGTGGCCATGCCGCTGTGGAAATTGCGCGCCGCCAGCATTTTCTCGTACAGCGCGCGCGGCAACGGTTCCCCGGTTTCCACGTGCGCGGTCATGCCCTGCAGGTGGCTCCACTCCCAGCAGAAGTTTTCCATGAACTGGCTGGGCAGCTCCACCGCATCCCACTCCACGCCGTTGATGCCTGCCACGCCCAGTTCGCCGATACGCGTCAGCAGCTGGTGCAGGCCGTGGCCCATTTCGTGGAACAGCGTGGTGACCTCGTTGTGGCTGAAGGTCGCCGGCGCGCCATCGGCACCGCGGCCGAAGTTGCAGACCAGGTAGACCAGCGGCGTCTGCACGCTGCCGTCGGCGCGCACGCGACGGTTGCGGCAATCGTCCATCCACGCGCCGCCGCGCTTGCCTTCGCGTGCATACAGGTCCAGGTAGAACTGCCCCACCAGCGCTCCCTGCGCGTCTTCCAGGCGGAAGAAGCGGACGTCGTCATGCCACACCGGCGCGCTGTCCGGCTGCACCCGCAAGCCGTACAACTGCTCGATCACGGCAAACAGTCCGCCCAGCACCTTGGGTTCGGTGAAGTACTGTTTTACATCCTGCTCGGAGTAGCTGTAGCGCGCCTGTTTCAGCTTGTCCGCGGCAAAAGCCAGGTCCCAGGCCTGCAGGTGGTCCAGGCCCAGCGTGTCACGTGCGAACTGCTCCAGTTCCACGCGATCCTGGCGGGCGAAGGGCTTGGCACGCGCCGTCAGGTCGCGCAGGAACGCCAGCACGTCGGCCGGGTCCTGCGCCATCTTGGTGGCGATGGAATAGTCTGCATAAGAGGCGAAGCCAAGCAGTCCAGCCAGCTCCGCGCGCAGTGCAAGGATGCGGTCGATGTTGCCGCTGTTGTCCAGTGAGCCCTCTCCAAATTCCGAAGCGCGCTGCGCACTGGCGCGATACAGGGTCTCGCGCAGGTTCCGGTCTTCGGCATAGGTCTGCACCGGCAGGTAGCAGGGCATCTGCAGGGTCAGTTTCCAACCGTCCTTGCCGTCCTTTTCGGCGGCGGCGCGCGCCGCGGCCCGGACATCCTGCGGCAGGCCCGCCAGGCGCGCTTGGTCCTGGACGAGCAACGCCCAGGCGTCGGTAGCGTCGAGCACATTCTGCGAGAACCTGGCCCCCAGCGCAGACAGTTCTTCCTTGATGGCGGTGAAGCGCGCTTTGTCGGCGCCATCGAGTTCCGCGCCACCCAGGCGAAAGTCCCTCAGGGTGTTGTCCAGCACCTTGCGCCGTGGCGCATCGAAGCCGGTGGCGCCGGCGCTGGACGCCAGCGTCTGGTACTGACGGAACAGTGCCACGTTCTGGCCCAGTGCGGTGCCGAAGTTGGTGATCCGCGGCAGGTTCTGGTTGTAGGCCTCACGCAGCGCCGGCGTGTTCATCACCGCCTGCAGGTGACCAACCTGGCCCCAGGCCCGCCAGAGTCGCTCGGTGGCATCGTCGAGCGGGACCACGAAGGATTCCCACGACACCGGCTGCACCCGTTCGGCGGCGACGACGGCGGCTTCCGCGTCGGCCAGCAGCACGTCCAGCGCCGGTCCAATGTGCTCAGGCCGGATCTCGGCGAAACGCGGCAGGCCGGAGAAATCAAGCAACGGGTTGGTGGCGGTCATGGGGGCTCCAGTAGCAGGTGCCACGCGCGGTGGCATGCTGCTGGATATGGCGCCGCGCCGCCCGGATGGCAAGGGGGGTCAGATCGTTTCCAGGCTGCTCACCGGCAGCGCCGGCAAGGCGCCCCCTGCCAGTACCGCTGCAAGCACTGCATCGGCGCCCACCACGTCGATCCCCATCCGTTCGTACCAGGAAGGATCGTAATAGCTGTGCGCGTAACGCTCGCCGCTGTCACACAGGATGGTGACGATGCTGCCACCGCGACCTGCCTCACGCATCCACTGCGCGGCCTGCAGTACGCCGATGAAATTGGTGCCGGTGGAACCGCCGACACGGCGCCCCAGGCGGCGGCTGACCTGGCGCATTGCCGCCAGCGCCAGCGCATCGGGCACCTTCACCATGGCGTCCACGCTGGTCGGGATGAAGCTGGGCTCCACCCGCGGACGGCCGATGCCTTCCACCCGTGAACCGCCTTCGCAGGTCAACTGCCGCCACGGCTCACCGGCCAGCGCGGCGCGGTAGCCGTCATAGAACACCGACACTTCAGGATCCGCGCAGAGGATGCGGGTGTCGTGCCGACGGTAGCTGACGTAGCGCCCCAGCGTGGCCGCGGTACCGCCGGTGCCTGGGCTGCAGACGATCCATTCCGGGATGGGATGCGGCTCTTCGGCCATCTGTTTGAAGATGGATTCGGCAATGTTGTTGTTGGCGCGCCAGTCAGTGGCCCGCTCGGCGAAGGTGAACTGGTCCATGAAGTGGCCGCCGGTCTCGCGCGCCAACTGCTCGGAGGCGGCATTCAGGCCGCACGCGCTCTGCACCAGATGACAGCGGCCGCCGTGGAACTCGATCGCGGCGATTTTCTCCGGCGAGGTGCTGGCCGGCATCACCGCGATGAAGGGCAGGCCGAGCAGGCGCGCGAAATACGCTTCGGATACCGCCGTCGAACCACTGGAGGCTTCGATCACCGGCCGTCCCGCGCGCAGCCAGCCGTTGGCCAGCGCGTACAGGAACAGCGAACGCGCGAGGCGGTGCTTGAGGCTGCCGGTGGGGTGGCTGGACTCGTCCTTGAAGTACACCTCGATGCCGTCGAACCCGGGCAGGTCCATCGGAATCAGGTGGGTATCGGCCGAACGGTTGAAATCGGCCTCGATCTTGCGGATGGCGGCAGCCACCCATTCACGCTGCGACATGGCGGAATCGTTGTCCGTGGTGGAACGGTGCGGTGGACGCATTCTACGCCGGACCGTCATCCGCCGGTCGGTAGAATGGGTCATCGCGCCATTCCGGGCGCCGCCATTGAAGGATCCCTATGACCCTTGCCGAACTGCAGACCGTCCCGGGCGTCGCTGCCCAGCCGCCGGCGGAAACCGCCGGCTTCGTTTTCAACCACACCATGCTGCGGGTGAAGGACGCCACCGCCTCGCTGGATTTCTACACCCGTGTGCTGGGCTACCAGCTGATCGACAAGCGCGACTTTGCCGAGGCCCGGTTCAGTCTGTACTTCCTGGCGCTGCTGCCGGCAGGCACACCGGTGCCTGAGTCGGACGCCGAGCGCCGCCTGTGGATGGCAGGCATGCCGGGGGTGCTGGAACTGACCCACAACCATGGCACCGAAGCGCAGGACGGCCCGGTGTACCACGATGGCAACAGCGATCCGCGCGGCTTCGGCCACATCTGCGTGTCCGTGCCGGACATCCAGTCGGCCTGCAAGCGCTTCGACGACCTGCAGGTGCCCTACCAGAAGCGCCTGGAAGACGGCCGCATGAAGCACCTGGCCTTCATCAAGGACCCGGACGGCTACTGGGTAGAGATCATCTCCAACGCCTGACGTGAAAAAAGGGGACGGAGGGGATTAAGTCATTTCTGGCACAATCGAGCCGCAAGCGACTTAATCCCCTCCGTCCCCTTTTTCATGGAGCGTGAGCATGGAAACCAACGAGCTGCATCGCGGGCGATTGATCGACCACATCCAGCTGATCGTGCGCGATCTTGCCGCCAGCCGACGCTTCTACCAAGCAGTGTTCGACACCATCGGCATCCCCATCGCCGGCGAAGGCGAGGACTACTTCTGGGCCGATGAGCTGTTCATTTCCAGCGCGGAGAGTGACGCCGCCGCCGGCCAACTGACCGGCCGCCACCATCTGGCCTTCCAGTCACGCGACCGTGCCACCGTCGAGGCGTTCCACAAGGCAGCCCTTGCCGCCGGCGGCAAGGACAATGGCGCGCCGGGCGAACGGCCCTATCATCCCGGCTATTACGCCGCGTTCGTGCTGGACCCGGATGGCAACAACATTGAAGTGGTCCATCACGGTGAAGCGCGCTACAGCGCCGATTCGGTGAAGGTCACCTTCTGACGGTCTCCACGGCCTGAAACGAAGAAGCCGGGCGCTGCCCGGCTTCCCATGTCGCGATGTGCCGAGGGGTCAGTGCGCGGCCAGGTAGATGTCCTGCAGCACGGCCTTTTCCAGCTCCAGCTCGCCCAGCAGGTTCTTGACGATATCGCCGAGGCTGAGGATGCCGACCAGCGTCGCGCCTTCGGTCACCATCAGGTGGCGGCGTCGCGAATACGTCATCAGGGACATCGCCTGCTTGAGCGTGGCCTCCGGCGCGATGCCTTCCAGGCCCGTCGACGGTACGCTGGAAATCACCCGGCGGCCGGCCTGCGGACCGTCATCGGCCAGGCTGCGCACGATGTCCTTCTCGGAAATGATGCCGACCGGGGCACCGTCTTTGGTCACCACCAGGGCAGCGATCTTGTTCGCGCTCATCTTGTGCGCGGCAGCACCGATCGTATCCTCGGAATCGATGGTGATGACAGCTTCTTTCTTGGATTGCAGCAGCTCGCGGACGTTCATTCTTGTTTCCTGTTGCAGGTCACTGATTCGAAAAATGTGCTCTGCCGATGCGCCCCCTCCCCGGGGACCGACCTTCCAGCGCACGTCTGGTGCAGCGCGAACGGGGCAGGTTCAATCGCTCAACCCCACCCCGGCAGGTTCGATTCTACGACTGCGACCATCGGTCACTACCGGCATCGATGACACAGTGCATCGTGGAACCAACCAACAGTCCAGAGAATGGCACTGCCGTAGAAACCGCTGCTGAACACAGCCTACGAAGTGCGCTCAAGATGCGTCGCCCTCTGCCGAGATGCGGACAGAACACCGGAGTTGTGTCCCAGTTGCAATCCGGCGTCTGTCATGACACACGCCGCGCACCCTGTTTGGACGCTGCACCCATGGCATGCAGCGTCCTGCCGCAGCGTGGTGGTTTCAGCCTGCGCCGCCCCCCATGGTTAGGGCAGTCCACGACGCCACGCGTCGCGCTCCCCCTCCTCCACGGATGTCCCCATGTCCCACCTGTTCTCCCCGTTCCAGCTGAAAGGCGTGACCCTGCGCAACCGCATCGCGGTACCGCCGATGTGCCAGTACAGCGCCACCGATGGCGTGCCCAACGCCTGGCACCTGGCGCACTACACCGGACTGGCCCGCGGCGGTGCTGGCCTGGTCATCGTGGAAGCCACCGGCGTATCGCCGGAAGGCCGCATCACTCCCGGCTGCCTGGGCCTGTGGAACCAGGCGCAGGCTGACGCACTTGCCCCGATTGCCGCCGCCATCGCCGAGACCGGTGCGGTACCGGGCATTCAGATCGGCCATGCTGGCCGCAAAGCCAGTGCCAACCTGCCGTGGGAAGGTGACGACCATATCGCCGATGACGACGCGCGCGGCTGGCCGACTCTGGCGCCCTCGCCGATTGCCTTCGGCGGCGGTCTGTCCAAGCTGCCGCAGGAAATGACGGTCGAGGACATCAAGCGCGTGCAGGCTGACTTCGTCTCCGCCGCCGAACGCGCGCGCGATGCCGGATTCAAATGGCTGGAACTGCATTTCGCACACGGTTACCTGGCGCAGAGTTTCTTCTCCGCCCATGGCAACCAGCGCGATGACACCTATGGCGGGAGCTTCGACAACCGCGCCCGGTTCCTGCTGGAAACGGTGGCCGCGGTACGCGCGGTATGGCCGGCCGAGCTGCCGTTGACCGCGCGCATGGGCGTCATCGAATACGACGGGCGCGATGAAGAAACCCTGGCCGAATCCATCGAACTGGTCCGCCAGATGCGCGAACGTGGGCTGGACCTGCTCAACGTCAGCATCAACTTCGTCATCCCGACCGGCGTCGTGCCGTGGGGTACTCCCTCGTTCCTGGCGCCGATTGCCCAGCGCGTGCGCGATGAAGCCGGCATCGCGGTGGCGGTTGGCTGGTGCGTGGATGGCGCTGAAGCAGCCGAAACCATCGTGCTGGAGCAGCAGAGCGACCTGGTGATGATCGGCCGCGCGCACTTGGCCAACCCGCATTACCCGTACCAGCTGGCGCAGGAACTGGGGGTTGAAAACCCGGCCTGGACCACCCTGCCGGCGCCGTACGCGCACTGGCTGGCGCGCTACCGCGGGCCGGGCCGCGCTTCGGCGCAGTAAGCAGGGCTTGACGTCAACGTCAACGTCAACGTCAACTTCAAAAGCCTGCGGTTCTGCTTGTTGGGCGGGGCGGGGTGGGTTCGCGGGGGACGGCAAGAGCCGCTCCTGCGGGCCTCGTTTCGCGCCATCCATGGCGCTCTACGCCCCCGCCAACCCACCCCGCCCCACCTTCGACAGGTCCATGGTTGCCTGGGTGCTCTGGTAGCGCCGACCCATGGTCGGCGGAATGTTCCCGCCAACGGCCCGCTGCGCTCGCCGACCATGGGTCGGCGCTACCGCTTTTCATCTTTTTCTTGCGCGGGTGGCGGCCACCGGAACCTGTCAGGGGGTCGGGCGGGGAGGCTGTGCGGGGTCTTGAGCGGCAGGAGCCGCGAAGAGCCAGCAACAAAGCCGCCCGCGAGGGACTGGCCCCCGTTCCCTTTCCCGGGGGATTTACTCGACCGTTACGCTCTTGGCCAGGTTGCGTGGCTTGTCCACGTCGGTGCCGCGCGCCAGGGCGGTGTGGTAAGCGAGCAGCTGCACCGGGATGGTGTGCACGATCGGGCTCAGCACACCGGCATGGCGCGGCGTGCGGATAACGTGCACGCCTTCGGATTCGACGAAGTGGCTGTCCTGGTCGGCGAACACGAACAGCTCGCCACCACGCGCGCGCACTTCCTGCATGTTGGATTTCACCTTCTCCAGCAGGCTGTCGTTGGGCGCGATCACCACCACCGGCATGTCTTCGTCCACCAGCGCCAGCGGCCCGTGCTTGAGTTCGCCGGCCGGGTAGGCCTCGGCGTGGATATAGGTGATTTCCTTCAGCTTGAGCGCGCCTTCCAGCGCGATCGGGTAATGCAGGCCGCGCCCCAGGAACAGCGCGCTGCTCTTGCGTGCGAAGCGCTCGGCCCACGCGGCGATCTGCGGCTCCATGTTCAGCGCGTGCTGCACGCTGCCCGGCAGGAAACGCAGCTGCTCCAGGTAGTCCGCTTCCTGGGCGGCATCGACACGACCATGCAGCTTGCCCAGCACTACGGTCAGCTGGAACAGCGCCGCCAGCTGGGTGGTGAACGCCTTGGTCGAGGCCACGCCGATTTCGGCACCGGCCCGGGTGTAGCAGACCAGCTCGCTGGCGCGCGGGATCGCACTTTCCGGCACGTTGCAGATGGACAGCGTGTGCAGGTGTCCCAGTGACTTGGCGTACTTGAGCGCTTCCATCGTATCCAGCGTTTCGCCGGACTGGGAAAGGGTAACCACCAGGTGCTTCGGATCCGCGTACGCAGCGCGGTAGCGGTATTCGCTGGCGATCTCCACGTTGCACGGCAGGCCGGCGATCGATTCGATCCAGTAACGCGCGGTCATGCCGGCGTAGTAGCTGGTGCCACAGGCCAGGATCTGCACTCCGGTGATGCCCGACAGCACCGCTTCGGCGTTCTTGCCGAACAGTTCGGCCGGGAATCCACCCGCGTCGATCGCCGCTTCGATGGTATCGCCCAGCGCGCGCGGCTGCTCATGCACTTCCTTCTGCATGAAATGGCGATACGGACCGAGTTCCAGCGAGGCCAGCGAGACATCGGACAGGTGCTCGCCACGATCGATCGGCTGGTCATGCGCGTCATACACCTGCACGCCATCGCGGCGCACGTCGGCGGTGTCGCCCTCTTCAAGGAAGATCACCCGGCGCGTGGAGGAAATGATCGCCGATACATCGGAGGCGACGAAATTCTCGCCTTCGCCCAGGCCAACCAGCAGCGGGCAGCCCATGCGGGCGCAGACGAAGTGCTCCGGCTCGGCCCGGCTCATCACCGCCAGCGCATAGGCGCCGGTCAGTTCCTTGACCGTGCGCTGCAGCGCGGACAGCAGGCTTCCGCCATCCTTCAGGTGATGGTGCATCAGGTGGGCGATGACTTCGGTATCGGTCTGCGATTCGAACACGTAGCCCAGCGCGCGCAGTTTCTCGCGCTGCGCTTCGTGGTTTTCAATGATGCCGTTGTGCACCAGCGCCACGCCGTCGCTGATGTGCGGGTGGGCGTTGGCCTCGGTGACGCCACCATGGGTTGCCCAGCGCGTATGCCCGATGCCGAGCACGCTGTTGAAGCCTTCGGCACCGGCGGCAGAGGCCATCTCCGAAACGCGCCCGGTGCGGCGTACGCGGCGGATCTCCGCTTGGTCTCCAGGCTCAAGCACGGCGATGCCCGACGAATCGTAGCCGCGGTATTCCAGCCGCTTCAGGCCTTCGATGAGCACCGGCACCACATCGCGATCAGCGATCGCACCCACGATTCCGCACATAGTCCCGCATCCCTTGGTGTTGATCCGCACATTCTAGCGTGGCTGTCCGCCCTGGCCGCCTGGCCGCTTAACGAAAGTGTCCGCGCGCCTGTCCGCGGACACACGGACACCCGCGCGGAAATCGCAACTGCTTGATCGTAAAGGGATGAAAAGTTGGCATGCTCCCTGCTTCCCTACAGGCAGTCCGACCACCCAGGCCCTTCGATGATCCGTGACACTTCCGCCCAGGACCAGATCGTTTCCACCGCCACGCCCGGTTCGGCCGCCAGCACCTGGCGCCGTTACCGCTGGCCGGCGCTCGCCGCGCTGCTGGTGCTGGCTGGCATTGCCTTTGCCGTGCATGGCTGGCTCAACGCCAGCCGCTCGTTCGACAGCAGCCGGGTGCGCATCGCGCAGGTGGAGCGCGGCGACCTGGTGCGCGACATCGCCGCCGACGGCCGGGTGATCGCGGCCAACAGCCCGGTCCTGTACGCGATCTCCGCCGGCACGGTCACGCTGAAGGTGGTGGCCGGTGACGTGGTCAAGAAGGGCCAGGAGCTGGCCTTGATCGACAGTCCGGAACTGCGCAGCAAGCTGGCACAGGAAGAGGCCACCCTGGCCGGGCTGGAAGCCGAATCCAGCCGTGCCGCACTGGATGCCACCCTGACCCGCGCCAAGTCGCGCAAGGACACCGACCAGGCCGGCATCGAGAAAGTCGCCGCCGAGCGCGACCTGCAGCGCTACCAGCGTGGTTTCGACGGCGGCGCGGTGCCGCAGATCGACCTGGCACGCGCGCAGGACGCCTTGAAGAAAGCCGACATCAACCTGGTGAACGCCCAGGCCGACACCCGCCTGCAGGGCCAGGGCGCCGACCTGGACGCGCGCAACAAGCGCCTGCTGGCCGACCGCCAGCGCGCGGTGGTGGCCGAGGTCAAGCGCCAGGTGGACGCGCTGACCCTGCGCGCCCCGTTCGACGGCCAGGTCGGCCAGGTGCAGGCGGTGCAGCACACCAACCTGGTCGCCAATGCGCCGGTGCTGGGCGTGGTCGACCTGTCCAATTTTGAAATCGAGATCAAGGTGCCGGAAAGCTTCGCCCGCGACCTGGCGATCGGCATGCCGGCGCAGCTGACCAGCGGCAGCGGCCAGCCGTTCGCCGGAGAGATCAGCGCGGTGTCGCCGGAGGTGGTCAACGGCGAGGTCAACGCGCGCGTGCGCTTCGCCGACAAGCAGCCGGCCGGCCTGCGCCAGAGCCAGCGCATGTCCGTGCGCGTGCTGCTGGATACGCGCAAGGACGTGCTGAAGGTGGAGCGTGGCCCGTTCGTCGAACAGGGCACCGGCAATGCTTACGTCATGGACGGCAGCACCGCCGTGCGCCGCCCCGTGCAGCTGGGCGTGAGCAGCCTGGGTGAAGTGGAGATCCTGTCCGGCGTGCAGCCGGGAGATCGCATCGTGGTCGCCGGCAGCGACCTGTTCAAGGACGCCGAGCGCGTTTCCATCAACTGACACCACCCCTTACCGAATCTGGAGAGAACCATGCTTGAGATGCGCGCTGTCGCCAAAGTGTTCCGCACCGAACAGGTGGAAACCCATGCCCTGCGGTCGCTTGACCTGCTGGTCAACGAGGGCGAGTTCGTCGCCGTGACCGGTCCGTCCGGCTCGGGCAAGACCACGTTCCTCAACATCGCCGGCCTTCTGGAAACCTTCACCAGCGGCACCTACCTGCTCGATGGCCAGGATGTCAGCAAGCTCGGCGACGATGCGCGCAGCCGCCTGCGCAACCAGAAGATCGGCTTCATCTTCCAGGGCTTCAACCTGATCCCCGATCTCAACCTGTTCGACAACGTCGATGTGCCACTGCGCTACCGCGGCATGTCCGCGGCCGAACGCCGCGAGCGCATTGAAAAGGCATTGAGCCAGGTCGGCCTGGGCTCGCGCATGAAGCACTATCCCAGTGAGCTGTCCGGCGGCCAGCAGCAGCGCGCGGCGATCGCCCGCGCACTGGCCGGCAGCCCGCGCCTGCTGCTGGCCGATGAGCCGACCGGCAACCTGGACAGCACCATGGCGCGCGGGGTGATGGAGCTGCTGGAGGAAATCAATGCCGCCGGCACCACCATCGTGATGGTCACCCATGATCCAGAACTGGCCGCGCGTGCGCAGCGCAACGTGCACATCGTGGACGGCCAGGTGACCGACCTGCTGCGTGAGCCGGTGCTGGCCACCGCGCGGCGCATCGCCGCCGTCAACGAGTGAGGTCGGCCATGTTCGCTTACTACGTCCGCCTGGCCGTACGCAGCTTCCGCCGCAACAAGGTGCTGACCGCCTTGATGGTGGTGGCCATCGCACTGGGCATCGGCGCTTCGATGACCACCCTGACGGTCTTCCACGTACTGTCCGGCGATCCGATCCCGGGCAAGAGCGACCGCCTGTTCTACGTGCAGCTGGATCCGCGCCCGAAGTCGGGGTATGTCCCCGGTGAAGAGCCCGAAGAACAGATGACCCGCTTCGATGCGGAGGCGCTGCTGCGTGACAAACGCGCGCAGCGCCAGGCCGTGATGACCGCCGGCGGCGCCACGATCGTGCCGGAGAGCAGCACGCTGAAGCCGTTCTCGGTGGATTCGCGCTACACCTCGGCCGACTTCTTCCCCATGTTCGAGGTGCCGTTCCAGTACGGCAACCCCTGGACCGCCGCCGACGACGAGGGACGCGGTCGGGTGGTGGTGCTGTCCAAGGCGCTCAACGACAAGGTGTTCAACGGTGCCAACAGCGTAGGCCGCAACCTGACCGTCAGTGGCCATTCGCTGCGCGTGGTCGGCGTGCTGAAGGCCTGGCAGCCCCAGCCGCGCTTCTTCGACCTGTCCTTCAGCGCCTACGGCCAGGAAGAAGACGTGCTGATGCCGTTCTCCACGTCGGTCGACCTGAAGATGGGCAGCACGGGCAACATGAACTGCTTCGGCGACGGCTCCCCGGACGGCTCCAGCTCCGACCTCAACGCCCCCTGCACCTGGCTGCAGTACTGGGTCGAACTGGACCCGGCCAAGGCCGATGACTTCCGCCAGTACCTGGTCAACTATTCGGACCAGCAGCGGGCAGCGGGTCGATTCCAGCGCCCGGCCAATACCCGCCTTTCCAGCGTGATGGAATGGCTGGACTACAAGAAAGCCGTTCCCAGTGACGTGCGCCTGCAGGTCTGGCTGGCCCTCGGCTTCCTGGTGGTATGCCTGATCAACACCGTCGGCCTGTTGCTGGCCAAGTTCCTGCGCCGCAGCGGCGAGATCGGCGTGCGCCGCGCCCTCGGTGCCAGCCGTGGCCAGATCTTCCTGCAGTGCGTGGTGGAAGCGGGCGCGGTCGGCGTGGCCGGCGGATTGCTGGGCATCGTACTGGCGTTGATCGGCCTGTATGCCGTGCGCCAGCAGCCGGTGGAATACGCAAAGCTCGCCCATCTGGACGGCAGCATGCTGGTGCTGGCCATCGGCCTGACCCTGTTCGCCAGCCTGGCCGCCGGCATGCTGCCAGCGTGGCGCGCCATGCAGGTCACCCCGGCCATCCAGCTCAAGTCGCAGTAAGCACGTCAACGAGGAATCACCATGGACATCCGCCCCATCCTCAGCACGCTGCGCCGGCACAAGACCGCCGCCTCGCTGATCGTGCTTGAAGTCGCACTGACCTGCGCCATCGTCTGCAATGCGCTGTTCCTGGTCAGCCAGCGCGTCGAGAAAATCAGCCAGCCCAGCGGCCTGGCCGAAAAAGAACTGGTGGTCGTGCGGGTCAGTGGCATCGGCAAGCAGACCGATGCCATGGCGCGCACCCGTGAAGATCTGGCATCGCTGCGCGCGATCCCCGGCGTCACCAGCGTGACCCGGGCCAGCCAGCTGCCGTTCCGCACCAGTTCGTCCAACAGCGGTATCTCGCTCACGCCCGAACAGGAAAAGCCGACCATCCATTCCACCATGTACTACGTCAACGAAAACGCGCTCCCTACGCTGGGGTTGAACCTGGTGGCCGGACGTGACTTCCAGCCCGGCGAATTCGTCGATCGCGAAGAAGCCATGAAGGCCTTCCCCAACGACAAGGCCGTGGCGGGCATCTTCAGCAAGGCCGCTGCCGACCGGCTGTCGCCGGGCACGTCCGCTGTCGGCAAGACCTTCTACATCGGCACCCAGCCGGTGCATGTGGTGGGCGTGGTGGAGTATCTGGCGACGCCTACCGGTTGGGACGACAACACCGACATGTCCTTGCTGCTGCCGATGCGTACCGCGTTCACTGAGGGGCTGTACCTGCTGCGTACCGATCCGCAGCGCCGGCAGGAAGTGCTGAGCGCTGCGTTGGCGGCGCTGGAACGCAACGATCCGAACCGGCTGGTGCGCGAGAAGCTCACCTACGAAGAGCAGCGCGACAGCTACTTCAAGAACGACCGGGCGATGGTCGGCCTGCTGATCACCGTGTGCGTGGCCCTGCTGGTAGTGACCGCGCTGGGCATCGTCGGCCTGGCCAGCTTCTGGGTGCAGCAGCGCAGCAAGCAGATCGGCATCCGCCGCGCACTGGGTGCGACGCGGGGACAGATCCTGCGCTACTTCCAGACCGAGAACTTCCTGCTGGCCACGGTGGGTATCGTGCTGGGCATGCTGGCCGCCTACGCGATCAACCTGGCGCTGATGAACACCTATGAGCTGCCGCGCATGCCGCTGGTCTACCTGCCGGTGGGCGCGGTGCTGCTGTGGCTGCTGGGCCAGGTGGCGGTGTTCGGGCCGGCACGGCGCGCCGCCGCAGTACCGCCGGCGGTGGCCACCCGCGGCAGCTGAGGCATACCCGCCCCGGCTTGTATATCCTGCTGCCATGATGTCCGTAGCGCCGTGCCCTGCCCGGCGCCTGCATTCGGCCGAGCACGGCTCGGCGCCAACTGAAGCTGCCGCATGCCCGCGATCCTGATCATCGACGACAACACCAGCGTGGCCACCGCGCTGGACGTGCTGTTCTCGCTGCACGACATCGATACCCTGCAGGCGACGTCGCCGGAACAGGGGCTCGCGCTGCTGCGCGACCATCCGGTGGACCTGGTGATCCAGGACATGAACTTCACCGAGGACACCACCTCCGGCGAAGAAGGTGAGGCATTGTTCGCCCGCATCCGCCAAGCCCATCCGGACCTGCCGGTGATCCTGCTGACCGCGTGGACCCACCTCGGCACGGCGGTGGAGCTGGTGAAGGCCGGCGCGGCCGACTATCTGCCCAAGCCGTGGGATGACCGCAAGCTGCTGACCACGGTCAACAACCTGCTGGAACTGTCCGAGGCGCGCAGCGAGCTGGATCGTCGGCGTCAACGCGAGCAGCGCCAGCGCAGCGCCCTGGAGCAACGCTACGATCTGTGCGGTGCGGTATTCGCCGATCCTGCCAGCGAGCGCGTGATCGCGCTGGCCTGCCAGGTCGCGCGGTCGGCGCTGCCCGTGCTCATCACCGGCCCGAACGGCGCCGGCAAGGAAAAGATCGCGCAGATCATCCAGGCCAATTCCGCGGCGGCGAAGGGCCCGTTCGTGACGGTCAACTGTGGCGCATTGCCGGCCGAGCTGATCGAAGCGGAACTGTTCGGTGCCGAGGCAGGTGCCTACACCGGAGCCAACAAGGCGCGCGAAGGAAAATTCGAGGCCGCCGACGGTGGCACGCTGTTCCTGGACGAGATCGGCAACCTGCCGCTGGGCGGCCAGATGAAGCTGCTGCGCGTGCTGGAAACCGGCCGCTTCGAACGGCTCGGCTCCAACCGCGAACGCCAGGTCAAGGTGCGCGTGGTCAGCGCCACCAATGCCGACCTGGGCGCGATGATCCGCGAGGGCAGCTTCCGCGAAGACCTGTATTACCGGCTCAACACGGTCGAGCTGACGCTGCCGCCACTGGCCGAGCGGCCCGGCGATATCGTGCCGCTGGCCGAGCACTTCCTGGCAGCTGACAAACCACTGTCCGCCGCCGCGCGCACGGCATTGCAGCGCCACACCTGGCCAGGCAACGTACGCGAACTGCGCAACGTGATCCAGCGCGCCGAACTGCTGGCCATCGGCAACCGCATCGAAGTGGCCGACCTCAACCTGCCGCGCGCGCCCGCCGCCCCGCGTGGCGCCGGCGCGATGATCGACCCCGACCGCCAGCGCATCGAAGGCGCGTTGGCCAGCAACCACGGCATCATCGCCCAGGCCGCTGCCGAGCTGGGGCTGAGCCGGCAGGCCCTGTACCGGCGCATGGACCGCTTCGGCATTCCGCGCGAATGAAGCAACGCTCCTTCACCTTCCAGCTGTTCCTGCGCCTGCTGCCGGTATTGGCCCTTGCAGCGGCACTGCCGTGGCTGCTGGCGTACTGGATGGACCACGGTTGGGGCGTGGCGATCCTGTCGGGAATCGTGCTGCTGGCGCTGATGTGGTTCAGCCTGGATCGCGCCATCGCGCCGGTGCGCTCGCTGATGCGCGCGCTGTCCGGCGTGGTCAGCAGCTACAAGGACGGCGAGTTCAACTTCAGCGTGCACTGGTCGGCGCAGGACGAGCTGGGCCATCTGGTGGAGGCGCACCGCGAACTGGGCGACGTGCTGCGTGAACAGCGGCAATCGCTGGTGCAACGCGAACTGCTGCTGGACACGATGGTGCAGAACACCCCGGTGGCGATGCTGCTGCTGGCGGCCGGCGGTGATGGGCTGCAGCGTGTGGTGTTCTCCAACCTGGCCGCGCGCAAGCTGCTGCACGGCGGGTTCAAGCTCGAAGGACAGCGCCTGGCCGAACTGCTGGAACAGATGCCGATCGCCCTGCGCGATGCCATCTCGCGCGGCGGCGACAGCCTGTTCGCGGTGCGCGAAGAGGACAGCGAGGACGAGGAAGACGAGCAGATCTACCATCTATCGCGCCGCGCCTTCCATCTCAATGGACGACCGCACGACCTGCTGCTGATCCGCCTGCTCACCGCCGAACTTCGCCGGCAGGAAGTACAGACCTGGAAAAAAGTCATCCGCGTGATAAGCCACGAGCTCAATAATTCATTGGCTCCCATTGCGTCCCTGGCGCACTCCGGCGGTGAACTGGTCAAGCGTGAACGCTTCGACCGCCTGCCGGAGATCTTCTCTACCATCGAAGACCGCGCACGCCATCTGGAGGGCTTCATCCGCGGCTACGCGCGGTTTGCCAAGTTGCCGCAGCCGCAGCTGCAGACGGTGCACTGGGCACCGTTCCTTGCCAGCCTGCAGCAGCAGATTCCGTTCCAGATGGACGCGCTGGATGAAGACCTGCACAGCCGGGTCGACATCGCCCAGCTGGGCCAGGCGCTGCTGAACCTGGTCAAGAATGCGCACGAAGCCTGCGCCGACGCCGACCCGCCCAACGACGACGTGCGGGTCAAGGTCACCCGCCTGCCGCAGTGGCTGCGGCTGGACGTGTTGGATCGCGGCAAGGGCATGAACGAGGCCGTGCTGCAGAACGCACTGACGCCCTTCTATTCCACCAAGCGCAACGGCACCGGCCTGGGGCTGGCGTTGACCCGCGAGATCGTGGAAGCGCACGGCGGTCGCATCGCGCTGCAGAACCGCACCGAAGGCGGCCTGTGCGTGTCGTTGTTGTTGCCGCAGAACTGACCCGCGACGCCGAGCATGGCCCGGCGCTGCCGGGCGTGCCGGGAACCGCTCAGGATTTCTTCTGCGGCCGCTGCCAGCCTTCGACCACCTGCTGGCGTGCCCGCGCCACGGTCAGCTGGCCATCCGGCGCGGTGCGGGTGATCACCGATCCCGCGGCGATGGTCGCGCCCTCGCCCACCAGCACCGGTGCCACCAACGAACTGTTGGAGCCGATGAAGGCGTTGTCGCCGATCGTGGTCTGCGACTTGTTCACGCCGTCGTAGTTGCAGGTGATGGTGCCGGCGCCGATGTTGACCTTGCTGCCGATGACCGCATCGCCCAGGTAGCTCAGATGGTTGGCCTTGCTGCCCACGCCCATGCGGATCTTCTTGGTTTCCACGAAGTTGCCCACGTGCACGCCGTCGGCCAGCACGGTGCCGGGGCGCAGCCGCGCGAACGGCCCGATGTGCGCA
This sequence comes from Stenotrophomonas sp. NPDC078853, assembly GCF_044901215.1. Lineage (NCBI taxonomy): Bacteria > Pseudomonadati > Pseudomonadota > Gammaproteobacteria > Lysobacterales > Lysobacteraceae > Stenotrophomonas > Stenotrophomonas sp. NPDC078853. Next base: position 116,381 of record NZ_JBJDOQ010000014.1, read on the forward strand.
GCGCCTTCGGCCACCACGCCCTCCACGTCGCAGTGGGCCAGCACGGTGGTGCCCGGGCCCAGGGTGACGTCCTTGAGCCGCGTGAAGGGCCCAATGCTGACCCCGTCGCCCAGTTCCACGCGACCTTCCAGGATCACGTTGACATCGATCTGCACGTCGCGGCCGACAATCACCTCGCCCCGGATATCAACCCGGGCGGGGTCCAGCACACGCGCGCCCTGCACGCACAGCGCACGCACCGCGCGCTGTTGCCAGGCCCGTTCCAGCTGCGCCAGCTGCCACGGATCATTGGCCCCTTCGGCGTCCTGCGGATCGGCGACCAGGGTCATGTCCGCAGCGGTGTACTCGTTGGCGGCAAAGGCGAACACGTCGGTCAGGTAGTACTCGCCCTGCGCGTTGGCATTGGACAGCTGCGACAGCCAGCGACGCAGCGCGGTGGACTCGGCGGTGATGATGCCGGTATTGATGGTGCGGATCCGGCGCTGTTCCTCGCTGGCGTCCTTCTGCTCCACGATCGAGCCAACCTTGCCCTCGGCATCGCGCACGATGCGTCCGTAGCCGGTCGGGTTGTCCATTTCCGCCGCCAGCACCGCCAACCGGCCCGGCTGGTCCAGCAGCTCGCGCAGGGTCTGCGCACGGATCAGCGGCACATCGCCGTACAGCACCAGCACCTGCGCGGCGTCCGGCACCTCCGGCATCGCCTGCGCCACGGCATGTCCGGTGCCCAGCTGCTGCGACTGCTCGGCCCACAGCAGGTCGGGCTGGCTGGAAAAATGCGCGCGCACGGCATCACCGCCATGGCCGTACACGATGTGGATCGCATCCGGCTTCAGCTCGCGTGCGGTAGCGATCACGTGGGCCAGCATGGGTTGTCCAGCCACCGGCTGCAGCACCTTCGGCAATACGGACTTCATGCGCTTGCCGGCGCCAGCGGCGAGGATGATGACGTGCAGGGCTTGGGTCATGGAAAAAGGGGTCCGCAATGGTTTCGCGACATTCTAGAACGGCCGCCGTTAACATGACTCACGCATCCTGCATCTTCCGTCCATGACCCTGCTCCGCCAAGGTGGCTCCTACCTCATCGTCGGCCTGCTCCAGCTGCTGCTGGACTGGTGCGTGTTCGTCGCCGTGACCGCGTTGGGCGTGCCGGTGGTGCCGGGCAACGTGATCGCACGCGCCTGCGGGATGCTGTTGGGCTTCTGGCTCAACGGACGCTACACCTTTGCCGATGCCGGCAAGCAACGGCTGGGATGGAAGCGCTTTGGCCGTTTCATCGCACTGTGGGCCGTGCTCACCGTGCTCAGCACCGTACTGGTCACTGCAGCAGATCAAGCATTGGGGCTGAAGTACGCATGGTTGGCCAAGCCGCTGGTGGAAGGTGGGCTGGCCGGGCTGTCGTTCCTGCTGATGCGGCGCCTGGTGTTCCGCTGACCTGCCCCGCCCGCTGCGCTCGCCGACCATGGGGCGGCGCTACCACTCCGTTACATGGTCTCGCCCCGGTAGCGCCGACCCATGGTCGGCGGCATCGGTCAGGCGATGCTCAGCGGCCGAGGCGCTGGCCCAGTCCGTCGCGCCACAATTGCAGCGGACTGAAATGGAACCTCACCTGGTGGCGACCGGCCGGTACGCAGACCGCACGGAACAGCCCGTTGGCGCGCATCAGCGGGGTTGCCGCCCCATCCACGCTGGCCTGCCAGCCCGGAGCGGACACCTCATTGACCACCAGCCACGCCGGCGCCGCCGCGTCCACCTGCACGCGCAGCCCGCTGGCCCGGTAGACCGTCGCGCCCACCTGCAGCGTGCCCGCACCGGCATCGGCACACGCCGCCTGCGTAGCGCCAGGCAGCCAGACCGTGCTGTTGAAGTCGGTCCGGTTGAAGGCCGCGGCAGGCGGCAGGTCTTCATCATGACGATGCACTGCCGTGGGGTTGAGCATCCGCGGCAGCATGCTGTCACGTTGCATTACCTGCAGTTCGGCGTCGTAGGCATGCGAACCCGGGAACGCGGTCGGTGCCAGCACCCAGCGCACGCCGATCAGATCGTACAGCGGCGCATCGAAGTCCGGCGTCCATGGCGTTTCCGGTTTCTGCTGCACGCTGTCGAGCGGATCGCCGGGCATGCCGAGCATCTGCAGCGCGCGGCGGTCGAGCAAGGGATTGTAGCCATTGGCCAATGCCAGCCCATGCACGGCCGCGCCATTGGTCAACGGCCCGACGCCGAAGGCCAGTGCGCGTTCCGGCAGGCCTTCGCTGCGCTGGGCGGACAACAGCTGGTACGCGCTCTGCGCCGGGCCGGGCCGCGTTGCGGTCAGCACCGGACGGGTGGCGCTGCGCGCGTTGAACGACGTGCTGACGTTGAAGATCAGCAGGTCCAGCAGCATCAATCCCAGCAGCCAGCGCGAGGGCGACCGGTGGCGTATCAACTGACGCACCGCGACCGCCCCGATGGCGACGCTGATTGCCAGCCACGCCGCCCCCTGCAAGCGTCCACTGCCCAGCACCAGCCACGCACCGGGGATGGCCAGCAGGACCACCACCAGCAGCGAGGGCAGGTGCGGGCGCAACGGATCGCGCTGCAGGGCCGACTGCAGCGCATGCGCGGACAGCCATGCCGCCGCCGGGACGGCGAGGAACAATCCATCGGACGGACGACGGAACAGGTCCAGCCCCGGCAGCCAGCCGAACAGCCACGGGAACAGGGGCGTGGCACCGCCCAGCGCGAACAGCACGGCCAGCACGAAGACCGCCAGCGCGATGCGCGCGCCGCGTGGATCGCTGCGCACCACCGCGCCACCCCATGCGAGCCACACCGCCAACGGCACCGCGCCCATGTACAGATAGTCGGTGGTGATATCCCCGAAGGCCCAGCTGTCGCCGCGCCCTTGTTCGAACACGTTGCCGGACAGCAGCGTGACCAGGGACTGCCAGTGGATGGCGCCCGGCAGGGCGGCCTGCAGTGACACCCCATCACGGTTGGTATGGGCCAGCCACGCGAACGTGGACAGCCATTGCGGGGCACTGATCGCCGCGGCAATCGCGCCGACCGCCGCAAGCTGCAGGCACAGTCGGGTGCGCCGTGCGCGCGCCATCGCGATAGCCGCCATCGTATACACCGCACACGCCAGCACGATCAGGTAGGTGACCTGGGTCAGCTGCAGCGCACTCAGGCCGCCGACAACGCCGGCCAGCACGGCATGGCGCCAGTGCAGATGACGGCGCAGCTGGTCCAGCGCCAGCCACAGCCAAGGCAGCAGGCAGTAACTGACGATCATCGGGGTGTGCTGCAGGCGCGCCGCCGCGACCCCGCCGAACAGGAACACCAGTGCGAACATCAGCTGCGGCAACCGCTGCAGGCCCTGGGTTGCCGCAAGTTTCAACGCCCCCAGCCCCGCCACCAGCACATGCAGCAGGATCACCACCGTGAACCAGTGCAGCGAGGCAGGCGCCAGCAGCATCGGCAGCACCACGGTCGGCTGCAGGGTCATCATCTGCGGGTCGGCCAGCTGCGGATAGCCGCCATGCAGGTACGGATTCCACCAGGGGACGTCCCCCAGCAGCAGCTGCTGGGCGGTGAAGCTCACCGCAGGGAAAAACTGCTGGACGGCATCGAAGGGAATCGTCCAGACGCCGAGCAGCCATGGCAGGCACAGCACCAGCCACAGGACGCACCAGGCGAAACCCGGCGTGGCGGTTGCACGGGTCCAGCGGTCGGTGACCGAAACCGCGCCGATAGTCTGCTGCACCCTGCTCTCCTTGCCTTATCAGCGCGTGCCGCCAGCCTCGGGGCGGCAAAGATCAATCATAGCCCGCACCAGCGCGACATGCCCGACGGCCTCCTGCATGCGGTGATCCACCGCCTCGGCGACCGTCTTCGTGCAGCCAGGCCGACCGCGCTGCGGGGCGATGCCGGGCCAAAGCGCGAGCAGCTTTTCGTCCGCCACGTCGATCATGCCGCGCAGTTCCTCCAGCGAAGGCGCCGGCGCCGGCACCTCGCCTGCCGCATAGCGATGGAACGCCACGTGCTGGATCAGCTTGTTGGCCTCGATCAGCTGGCGGTAGAAGTGCACGACCGCCTCCGCGTCCAGGCCGAGCTGAGTCGCCCGGACACGCTTGTCCTGAAGCACCTGTGCTTCGCGGACGGGATCTTCCACCGGGCGCGCGGCCGGGTACTTGAACGCCGCCACCTGATGCGCGATGGCATTGCGCTCGGCGGCGACAGCAACGAAGCGATCCATCGGGGTGGCCTGCACGGCGGCAGGCAGCAACGTGGCGAGAAGCACTGCCCGGCAGCAGTCGAGAACAGGCATGGCGCACCTTCCGGAAGAAAGAAGCACACAGGGTGAACACCCTGGGTCGCCAGCACGAGGAACCTGCGCACAGTTCGGCCGGCATCATCGGCAATGCGCGGAAAATACAAACGCCGGCACAGGGCCGGCGTCGGAACAACAAGCGGAGATGGAGCGTGACGACCAACGGCCGTCACCCACCAGACCCACCCAAGGGTTCAGTGCTTCAGGTTCTTGCGCAGGCGCTCCAGCGCCTGCAGCTGGGCAGTCACTTCGGCCAGCTTCTGCTGGGCCTCGGCGATCTCCATGCCTTCACCACGGTTGGCCAGCATGCGCTCGGCTTCTTCCTTGGCCTTGCGCACCGATGCTTCATCGATATCCTGCGCGCGGATCGCGGTGTCAGCCAGCACGGTAACCACCTGCGGCTGCACTTCCAGGATGCCGCCGGAGATGAAGAAGTCCAGCTGCTCGCCATTGGCCTGGGTCACCACGATCTTGCCCGGCTTGAGGCGGGTGATCAGCGGTGCGTGCTTGGGCGCGATGCCCAGTTCGCCCAGCTCACCGGTGGCCACGACCAGGGTCGCTTCACCCCGGAAGATTTCCTGCTCGGCGCTGACGATGTCGCAACGGATCGTGCTCATGCAAATCTCTTCACTGTTCGCGGCGGCACGATGCCACCGGGGAGGAGCCACGGCGCGGACGGGTGTCCAACGCCGGTGTCAGGTCGGGCAGGATCGCTCCCGCCCGATCCGGATCAGGCCTTTTCGGCCATCTTCTTGGCCTTTTCGACCGCTTCTTCGATGCCGCCGACCATGTAGAACGCCTGCTCCGGCAGGTGGTCGTACTCACCATCGACGATGGCCTTGAAGCCACGGATGGTGTCCTTCAGCGACACGTTCTTGCCCGGCGAACCGGTGAACACTTCGGCCACGTGGAACGGCTGGCTGAAGAAGCGCTCGATCTTGCGGGCGCGGGTCACGGCCTGATTGTCTTATTCGGAGTGTTCGTCCATGCGCATGATGGAGATGATGTCCTTCTGTTCCTTGTTCTTCTGCAGGGTCTGCTGGACGCGCTGGGCGGTGTCGTAATGCTCGTGGCCGATGACCAGCGGATCCATCTGGCGGCTGGTGGAATCCAGCGGATCCACCGCCGGGTAGATACCCAGCGAGGCGATCGAACGCGACAGGGTCACGGTCGAATCCAGATGGGCGAAGGTGGTCGCCGGCGACGGATCGGTCAAGTCATCGGCCGGCACGTAGACGGCCTGGATCGAGGTGATCGAGCCGTTCTTGGTGGAGGTGATGCGCTCCTGCAGGACGCCCATTTCCTCGGCCAGGGTGGGCTGGTAGCCCACGGCCGACGGCATGCGGCCCAGCAGTGCCGACACTTCGGTACCGGCCAGGGTGTAGCGGTAGATGTTGTCGACGAACAGCAGCACGTCCTTGCCCTTGCCCGACGCGTCCTTCTCGTCGCGGAAGTACTCGGCCATGGTCAGGCCGGTCAGCGCGACGCGCAGGCGGTTGCCCGGCGGCTCGTTCATCTGGCCGTACACCATCGCGACCTTGTCCAGGACGTTGGAATCCTTCATCTCGTGGTAGAAGTCGTTGCCCTCACGGGTACGCTCACCCACGCCGGCGAACACGGACAGACCGCTGTGCGCCTTGGCGATGTTGTTGATCAGTTCCATCATGTTGACGGTCTTGCCGACGCCGGCGCCGCCGAACAGGCCGACCTTGCCGCCCTTGGCGAACGGGCACATCAGGTCGATGACCTTGATGCCGGTTTCCAGCAGCTCGGTGGCCGGGGACTGGTCTTCGTACGACGGTGCGGCACGGTGGATTTCCCACGTGTCGCTGGCGGCAACCGGGCCGGCTTCGTCGATCGGGCGACCCAGCACGTCCATGATGCGACCCAGGGTGCCCGGGCCGACCGGCACGGAAATGCCGCGTTCGGTGTTGGTGGCGACCAGGTTGCGCTTCAGGCCATCGGTGGAACCGAGGGCGATGCAGCGGACCACGCCGTCGCCCAGCTGCTGCTGGACTTCGAGGGTGATTTCGGTGTTGTCGACCTTCAGTGCGTCATACACCTTCGGAACCGACTCACGGGGGAACTCGACGTCGACGACCGCGCCGATGATCTGAACGATCTTGCCCTGACTCATTGCTGCATCCTCTAGATTTGTGCTTTGGACGTGCGCGTCAAACTGCTGCTGCGCCGCCGACGATTTCGGAGATTTCCTGGGTGATCGCTGCCTGGCGGGCCTTGTTGTAGACCAGCTGCAGGGTTCCGATCAGCTTGTTCGCGTTGTCGCTGGCCGCCTTCATCGCCACCATGCGTGCCGCATGCTCGGAGGCCACGTTTTCCAGCACGGCCTGGTACACCAGTGACTCGATGTAACGCGTCATCACGTGCTCCAGCACGGTCGCGGCATCGGGTTCGTACAGGTAGTCCCAGTCGTGGTGCGCGACCTGCTTCTCAGCGGCCGGCAACGGCAGCAGCTGGTCGAAGCTGGCGGTCTGGGTCATGGTGTTGACGAAGCGGTTGTACACCAGGTACACGCGGTCGACCTTGCCCTCGGTGAACGCATCGAGCATCACCTTGATCACGCCGATCAGCGATTCCAGGCGCGGCACGTCACCCAGGTGGGTCACGCTGCCGACCATGTTGACCTTGATGCGACGGAAGAAGGTCGATGCCTTCTGGCCGATCGTCACCATGTCCACTTCGGCACCCTTTTCCTGCCAGGCACGGGCTTCGCCCAGCGTCTTGCGGAACAGGTTGTTGTTCAGGCCGCCGGCCAGGCCGCGATCCGACGAGATCACGATGTAGCCCACGCGCTTGACCTGTTCACGCTCGACCAGGAACGCATGCTGGTAATCGGTGCTGGCCTGGGCCAGGTGGCCGATCACCTGCTTCATCGCCTGCGCGTACGGACGCGATGTCTTCATCCGCTCCTGCGCCTTGCGGATCTTGGAGGCCGAGACCATCTCGAGCGCGCGCGTCACCTTGCGGGTGTTCTGCACGCTCTTGATCTTGGTTTTGATTTCGCGTCCGCTTGCCATCTCTTATTCCCGTATGTTCAACGGTAGAGCGGGGACCTGCCCCGCTCCACGTGCGCTGTTACCAGCTGCCGGTGGTCTTGAACTCGGTGATGCCCTTCTTGAAGGCACCTTCGATGTCATTGTCCCAACCGCCGGTGGCGTTGACCTTGCCGATCAGCTCGCCCTGGGTGTTGGCGAAGTGCGCGTGCAGGCCTTCTTCGAACGGCAGAAGCTTGTTGACCGGCACGTCGTCTAGGTTACCCTCGTTGTCGGCGTAGATCGACAGCGCCTGGTTGGCGATCGACATCGGGGCGTACTGCTTCTGCTTCATCAGTTCGGTGACGCGCTGGCCGCGCTCGAGCTGCTTGCGGGTCGCTTCGTCCAGGTCCGAGGCGAACTGCGCGAACGCAGCCAGCTCGCGGTACTGCGCCAGCGAGATACGGATGCCGCCGGAGAGCTTCTTGATGATCTTGGTCTGGGCCGAACCACCCACGCGCGACACCGAGATACCGGCGTTGACGGCCGGACGGATACCGGCGTTGAACAGGTCGGTTTCCAGGAAGATCTGGCCGTCGGTGATCGAGATCACGTTGGTCGGCACGAACGCGGACACGTCGCCGGCCTGCGTTTCGATGATCGGCAGCGCGGTCAGCGAGCCGGTCTTGCCGGTCACCGCACCGTTGGTGAACTTCTCCACGTACTCTTCGGATACGCGGGCAGCGCGCTCGAGCAGGCGGGAGTGCAGGTAGAACACGTCGCCCGGGTAGGCTTCACGGCCCGGCGGGCGCTTCAGCAGCAGCGAGATCTGGCGGTAGGCAACAGCCTGCTTGGACAGATCGTCGTACACGATCAGCGCGTCTTCGCCGCGGTCCATGAAGTACTCACCCATGGTGCAGCCGGAGTAGGCGCTGATGTACTGCATCGCGGCCGATTCGGACGCGGTGGCGGCCACGACCACGGTGTGGGCCAGGGCGCCGTTTTCTTCCAGCTTGCGCACGATGTTGGCCACGGTCGATGCCTTCTGGCCGATCGCGACGTACACGCACTTGATGCCGGTGTCCTTCTGGTTGATCACCGCATCGATGGCCAGGGCGGTCTTGCCGGTCTGGCGGTCACCGATGACCAGCTCGCGCTGGCCGCGGCCGATCGGGATCATCGAGTCGACCGACTTGTAACCGGTCTGCACCGGCTGGTCGACCGACTTGCGCCAGATCACGCCCGGGGCCACGCGCTCCACCGGAGCGGTCAGCTGGGTGCCCAGCGGGCCCTTGCCGTCGATCGGCTCGCCCAGCGCGTTCACCACGCGGCCGAGCAGTTCCGGACCGACCGGCACTTCCAGGATGCGGCCGGTGGTCTTGGCCACGTCGCCTTCGCGCAGGTTCTGGTATTCACCCAGCACCACGGCGCCGCCGGACACCGAGGCCTCCACCGCGGAGGACCCGTCCCCATAGCGCCCCAAGCCCTTGCGCACGCCCGCCATGATGGATCGCAGGAGGGAGGTGCGGGGGAAGCGGGGCGTGACCCGGGTAGAGGT
>NZ_JBJDOQ010000015.1:0-116290 GCF_044901215.1 Stenotrophomonas sp. NPDC078853
GGCGCTACAGCGAGCGCGCGGCGCGGCCTGCGTCCGGCATCGGGAACCCGGAACGGAACGCCGCCGAGCATGGCTCGGCGCTACAGCGAGCGCGCGGCGCGGCCTGCGTCCGGCATCGGGAACCCGGAACGGAACGCCGCCGAGCATGGCTCGGCGCTACAGCGAGCGCGCGGCGCGGCCTGCGTCCGGCATCGGGAACCCGGAACGGAACGCCGCCGAGCATGGCTCGGCGCTACAGCGAGCGCGCGGCGCGGCCTGCGTCCGGCATCGGGAACCCGGAACGGAACGCCGCCGAGCATGGCTCGGCGCTACAGCGAGCGCGCAGCGCGGCCTGCGTCCGGCGGCGTCGCGAACCCGGAACGGAACGCCGCCGAGCGCGGCGACGCAGCGGTTACAGCGTGATCCAGAAGCATCCATATTGCCGGCGCAGCCCCAACACGCTGCGCGCCGGCGTGGCGGTGCCCGGCAGTACCTGCTCCAACCGCAGTGCGATCGGATTGGGGCGATCTTCCGCGGGCTCGGCCACGCCTTCCGCCGCGGGCAGCAGCGGTTCCTGCGTCTGCGGATACACCGGCACGATATCCACCAGCGGGCGCCGCGCGATGGACTCCAGCTGGCCCAGGATGCGCTGCGCACCGGCGTCGGATACCGACCCCCACAGGTACAGCGTGGAAAGACGGTTGACGTCGTTCGCCGCCATCGCGCCACGCAGCGCGCCCACCAGTTCACTCAGCCTGCGTGGACAGCTGGCCCCGAGCGTATTGCGCTCCTGGCGGTTGCCGGCCGCCGCGGCGGTGGGTTCCGGCAGCCGCGAACGGGCACCCAGGCTTTCGCAGGGGCGATCAGTGTAGACACTTTGTCCGCCGGCATCGGTGCAGCGGTTCAGGCGCTGCGCCTGCTGCGCATGGGCCGGCGCGGGCAGGGCGGACAGCAGCAGGAGCAACGGCAGGCAGGCAAGGGTTCTCATTGCCTGCAGGGTAGCGCCCGGCGCCCGCCCACGCGATGAAAACGCGTCAGCCGTGCAGCAGTTTCAGCACCGACGTCGTCGGCTTGGCCAGGTTCAACGTGTAGAAATGCAGGCCGGGTGCGCCACCCTCCACCAGTCGCTGGCACAACTGCGCCACTACCTCGGCGCCGAAGGCACGGATCGATTCGCTGTCATCGCCATAGGCCTGCATCTTGCGCCCGATCCAGCGCGGGATTTCCGCGCCGCACTGCTCGGAAAAACGACGCAGCTGGCTGAAGTTGGAGATCGGCATGATGCCCGGCACGATCGGCACGCTGACACCGAGCGCGCGTACCGCATCGACGAAGTGGAAGTACGCATCGGCGTTGTAGAAATACTGGGTGATCGCTGCATCGGCCCCGGCATCCACCTTGGCCTTGAAATGCTTCAGGTCGGCCAGCGCGTCGCTGGCCTGCGGGTGGGTTTCCGGATACGCGCCGACCTCGATGCGGAACGCGTTGCCGTGCTCGGCTCGGATGAAATCGATCAGCTCGGCGGCGTAGCGCAGGTCACCGGGGTGGCCCATGCCCGAAGGCAGGTCGCCGCGCAGGGCGACGATGCGGCTGCAGCCGATGGCGCGGTACAGCTTGAGCAGCTCGCGGATTTCCTGGCGGCTGCCGCCGACGCAGGAAAGATGCGGGGCAGCCTCGAATCGATGGTGCTGCTTGAGGTGGCGCACCGTTTCGGAGGTATAGCTGAGCGTGGAGCCGCCGGCACCGAACGTGCATGAGACGTACTCGGGCCTGAAGCTGCGCAGCTTGGCGGCGGTACGGTCCAGCTGGCTGCGCTGCTCATCGGTCTTGGGTGGGTAGAACTCGAAACTGAGAGAGGTCATGGCGATGGCGGCGGCGGGCTTGGTGTAAGTATATCTCTTCATCGCGATAGATATGCAAGTCATTCGGCCGTCCTGCCTGTCGGCCGCTTGCCGTGCGTCGTTGACCGTTGGTCATTCTTTATGCCGCGCGGCGCCCTGCCACGGCACGCTGTGCTTCCCTGCAACGACTGGAGTTCGACAGATGAAGCGCTCTCTCTCCCGGAACCGAGCCGGACGCGTCATGCTGGCCATGAACGGACTGCTGGCCCTGCTGGCCTGCATCGGCACCAGCCAGGCGGCCACTATCGGAAAGCCCGGCCACCTGCAGGTGGAAGTGGTCGGCAGCGGCCGCCCGGTGCTGATGATTCCCGGCCTCAACAGTGGCGCAGAAGTCTGGCGCGCGACCTGCGCGGCCTTGCAGCCGCAGGTGCAGTGCCACCTGGTGCAGCTGCCCGGTTTTGCAGGTGCAGCCGCGGCCGACCCGCTCCCGGAGGATTTCCTGCCGGCCATGCGTGACGAACTGCTGGCTTACGCCAAAGCGCAGAAACTGCAGCAGCCGGCCGTCATCGGCCACAGCCTTGGAGGCGTGCTGGCGTTGCAGATGGCGATCGCCGCGCCCAACGCGATGGGGCCGCTGGTCATCGTCGATTCGCTGCCGTTCTATGCGGCCATCCAGAATCCGCAGACCACCGCAGCAGGCGCCAAGCCGATGGCCGACCAGATGCGGGCGGGCATGTTGACGGCCGAACCGGCCGCTTACCAAGCCCAGGCCGAGGCGGCATTGAAGGGCATGCTGCATGATCAGGGCCACATGCCGGTGCTGGTGCGCTGGGCCCGCGAAAGCGACCGTGCCACCACGGCGGCGGCGATGCATTCGATGCTGGTGAACGACCTGCGCGATGCGGTGGCAGGCATCCGCTCGCCGGCCCTGGTGCTGGGTAGCTGGGCGGCGTATCGGCCGATGGGGGCCACTGAAGCGTCCACTCGTGGCATCTTCGCGGCACAGTACGCCAACCTGCCGGGTGTGCGTATCGAGATGAGCGCGGAAGGTTTCCACTTCCTGATGTGGGATGATCCGCAGTGGCTGTACGGGCAGATCCGCAGCTTCCTGAAGACCACGGACTGACAAGGCGCCTTGATGCGTGGCGTCAGCCCGCCACGCATGACCCGCCCAGGCAAGCCCATGCACGAACCGAATTCCCCGCTGCGCTTCTGGTTGCTCAATACCACCGCCTGGGCCGCCTACGCGCTGCTCAACGTGTTCCTGATGGCCCAGTTTGGCGGCGCCAGCAGTGGCGGCATGCTGATAGGGGTGACGTTGGCAGGGGCGCTGTGGGCGATCAGCAGCGTGCTCCGCTGGCGTGCGCTCACTGCGCACTGGTGGGACGATCCCGCGCCGTTGCTGCTGTCCAAGCTGGCTGCCAGCGTTGTGTTCGGCGCGCTGCTCGCGCAGGCGGTGATTGCCGCCGTGCTGTTGGCTTCACTGCGCAACGGATGGGTGCGACTGCCCACGGGCACCGCCGATTACAGCTTCGCAACGGCGCTCGGATACTGGCTCAACACAGTCATCGTGCTGGCCTTGTGGACGGGTATATGGGCCGGGCTGCACAGCTTGCGGCGTGCACGCCTGGCCCAGCTGGCGCAGTTGCGCGCCGAAGCCGCGCGCAGCGCACTGGCGCGTGATGCCCTGCGCGCGCGACTCAATCCGCATTTCGTTTTCAACGCCCTGAACAACCTGCGCGCGTTGATCCACGAAGACCCGGAACGCGCACGGGAAATGGTGACCCGATTGTCGCGCAACCTGCGCCACGCGCTGGAACATGGCGGCGCCGGCCGGGTGACACTGGATGAGGAGCTGGCCGTGGTCGATGACTATCTCGCCATCGAAGCGGTTCATTACGAACAGCGTCTGCGCGTGGTCAAGGACATAAGCGCGGACGGCGGCGCGCTGTTGCCGGCCATGGCGCTGCAATTGCTGGTGGAAAATGCGATCAAGCATGGCATCGCGGTGACCCCCTCCGGTGGCGAACTGCACATCGCCGCACGGCAGCAGGACGGCGCGCTGCATATCAACGTGGAGAATCCGCTGGGCGTCGCCGCCGATACCGCCGGCCATGGCGTTGGCCTTGCCTACCTGCGCGCCCAACTGGAAGGCACCAGCGGCCGCTTTGAACTGCGGCGCGAAGGGGACCGCATGCGGGCCGTGCTGGAGGTGCCGCAATGACCGCGCCGTTGCGGGTATTGATTGTGGATGACGCGCGTCTGGCACGGCAGGAACTGCGCACTTTGTTGTCTGGGTTGCCGTGGGTGAGCTGTGTCGGCGAGGCCGATGACGTACCGGCCGCGCGCGAGGCCATCGCCCGCCTGCGTCCAGAGGTGGTACTGCTGGATGTGCAGATGCCTTCCGGCAGCGGCTTCGATGTACTCGATGGGCTGGAAGGGGTGCCGCTGGTGGTGTTCGTCACCGCCTACGATGCCTACGCGGTACAGGCCTTCCAGGCCAACGCACTGGATTATCTGGTCAAACCGGTGGAAGCGCCGCGCCTGCAGCAGGCACTGCAACGCGCGCTGGAGCGGCGCGCATCCGACGAGGCCGGGACGGGCGAACGTGCGCTGCTCGGCCCGCAGGACCAGGTGTTCCTGCGCGATGGTGAACGCTGCTGGTTCGTGGCAGTGGCCGAGATCAGCCGCATCGTGGTGGACGGCAACTACGCGCGCCTGTGGTTCCGCGACCAGAACGCCCTGCTGGCGCGCAGCCTGAGCGCGCTGGAGGCGCGGCTGCCTGCGGCGCTGTTCTTCCGGGCCAACCGCAACACGCTGGTCAACCTGCGGATGGTGCGGGCAGTGGAGCCGACCATCGCCGACGGCTACCAGCTGATCCTGGCCGACGGGGGGCGCGCCGAGGTATCACGCCGGCAGGCCCGCGAACTTCGCGAGCGGATGGCGCTTTGAGTGGGAGCTGCGCGGTGGTGCGATGAACGCAGGCGGCCATTATCTGCAAGCGCGCCACTGGATGCTGCGGGTAACGTCGTGCGACCCGCAAGTGAAGGTTCCCCATGCCCCTTTGTCCCTCGGCGCGCTGTGGTACTTCCGGATCCATCAACGTCATGGACACGCTGCGGTCGTTGTTACCCGCTGCCGGTCCCCTGCAGCTGCGCCAAGTGTGCAACCGCGCACCGCCGCAGGAACGCCCGCGGTTGCCCTCTTCCGCGGTCTGCCGCGAGCTGGTCAGCTGGGGCGGTGACATCCTGCTGCGCCGTGCTGTGCAGGCTGGCGCACGGACGTGGCCGGAGCTGACGCACGTGTATGCGGCAAGCCGCATCGTCCTTGCGCTGTGTGCCGTGCATCGTGGTGAATTCGCCGCAGCGTCCGCGCAGCTGCCATGGGCGGCACTCGCGCCGCCACAGGTGCTGGCCTGGGCACGGGCAACACTGCAAGGGCTGTTGCCGCAATGGGTGATGCTCGGGTTGGACAATGATCCGACGCTGGCGCTGTTGGCCGCCGTGGCGCTGCTGCATGAACTGCATGCAACGCCGGAGAGCAGCCATCTGCCGGCACCGTCCTGGTCTGCCGCCACTACGCTGGGCAGGCTGCGGGCGGCGTATGAGCGCCTTCGAAGCGTGCTGCAAGCGGACGCGGCGATGGACCGGCTGCGCCTTTCCGGCTCAAGCCATCGACGACCAGATATCGGCAACCGCACGCAGGCAAGCGGTCCCGCGGCGCTGGGCACGGCACTCCAGCGCCGGGGCGCGGGTCCGTTCGGCGACGTTGCCTCGTATGCCGCCAGCCTGGGCGCGCCGTCAACGGGAGCAGGTGCCTGGTTGTTCGCGGGGGCATCGGCATCGCCCAGAGGAGGCGATGGTGCCAGCCACTCGCACCCACACCCGCGGCCGCATGCCGGGCACCTCGGCACGCGGGCGATGACCGGCGGTGGGGAACGCCGCAGTCCGCTGCAGCATCGGCCGATGACGAGCGGAAGCCTGCGCGGCACTGGCAGGCGGCAGGGCGAAAGCAGCCACCGCGAACGCATGCACAGCAATGCGCCCAACGCGATGGCCGGCTACGCAGACGGGCCCAAGGAATTGCTCATGAGTCCGGTCTACCCTGATCAGGCCGGCGGCGGCCCCGCCGGAACCCGACTTGATCCGGCAGTGCAGCCACATGCGGGGGCAGCCCCTCGCGGCGTAGCAGCGGTTGGATCAATGCAGCAGCGGGCCGGGTCCGGGCAGGGCGTCGGGTCGCGCCCGCGGGCGGATGATCCATCCTTCGCAAGCGAGGCGCTGGCCGTGCCCGTTGGTACGGTGGAATGCCTGCAGGTTGACGATGAGCGTGTCGCCCTGCTGCTGGTCAGGCAGCAGCGCTATCGCCCGCCCCTGATGCGGTTCTGCATTCCTTCCAGCGACACGGCCTGGTTCAAGGGCCTGTTCGGTGGATCCAGGGCCACTCCCCGCGGCATGCGGCGCTGGATGGTGAGCGAGCTCGTGCACGAGCATGTGCCGCACACCCTGCGTCCACTGAGCGTACGCCGCCATGGCGGCGCGGACGACATGCTGCTCGATACCCCCTCCCCGTGGCGGTGGCTGGGCGATGAGCGCATCTTCTCCCTGCTGACGGTGTCGCTGCTGGATGACCGGCTGCGACCCGAGGCGCGGGGATGGAACCCGCAGTTCATGCCGCGCAACAGTTTCACGGTGATGCAGCACGCCGGAGTCGATGGCCATGATCGGTTGTATCTTGCCTACTTCCTGCACCGCGAGCACTCCGGAAACAGTGGCGTCAACGCAGGGTTCCTGGAAGTAGAGGTGAGCGCGGCAGGCCAGTTGAGTATTGCCGACAAGGTGCATGGGGCAGGCATCGTCGGCGATACCCTCGAAGTGCTCGTGGCCAGCATCGAGAAGCTGACCGGCCTGCGCTGCACCGATTCGGCCGATCACGTGCTGGAGGGCGACGTGGCCCCGCGGGCGCGCAATATGTTCGTCGATATCAACGAGACGAGGTCACTCCACGCGGATCACCCCCTGCCGTTGAACCGGGCATTGGACCCGTTCTCCCCGGTCGTGATGGAGGCTGTCGGCTACGCTCGGCCCTTCACGCTGTATCTGGGAAGCTTCCTGGCATTGGAGGACAGGATCCTGTTCGCCGATGCAAACGGGCTCAGCGGAGCGCTGTACTACATCGGCGGCGCGTCGGCGGGCGAGGCGCGCGCGCTGCGCTGCGATACGCTCGATGTGTGCACGTTCGCTGCCTTGCACGGCCTGCAGTCGGGCCGGCGCTACACCGCTGATGAGGTGGTCCAGGCACTACAGGAAAATGACCTTCTGTCGATGCCGCAGGAGGCGCCGGCAGCGTCCTCCGGTGATGAGCGAGTGTACGTGCAGGGCGATCAGGCTGCCGCGCCCGCGGCGCTGATGGCATCTTCCGGCCCTCTGCCGGCATCGACGTATGTACTCGATGCAGGCAGGGTGCAGTACACCGACCACGATGGGCGGGCGGGATCGCTGCAATTGCGGTGCGTTGACCGCTGGGGTGATCCACGCTACAGGTGGCTGGGTGCAGGCAACGAGCGCCGATTCGCTGCCCGCATCAGGTTGCACGCCGGCCGCGACTACACGGGAGCCGATATCCGACGCCTGTTCGAAAAGGATGGCTTCGTGGAAGGGGCCTGACGTTTCCCGATTGCGACTATCGCTGCATCGCGCGCCCAGCTAGTCTGGCGGGGTTGACCGCCCTGATGCCGCCATGTCCATCGTACTGACCGAATTCGCTCGTCCCCGCCTGTTTCCGCGTACCCCGCGCGCCAACACCATCCAGGATTGTTCGGCCGAACAGTTCGTGCAGCACCTCAACACGCACGCACCGTTCAAGGTGCTCGATGGCTATGCGCCGTTCTGCAAGCTGCATGTGTACGAGAACTGGACCAGCACGCGCTGCTTGACCGTACCGATCACCGTGGCCAACCAGCACCAGCTGCGCAGCGGCTACGAAGCGCGCAACCGCGACGAACTGCCGGTGCTGGTGCGCTGGTTCGAAGGGGTGGAATCCCCGGTGGCGGACTACCTGGTGGTGATCCTGTACAGCGCCGAGCAGCTGGCGAAGGAGGGGACGCACATCACCGCCGGCTGGGGCATCGTCGGCTGCATCTACACCGCCGAACCCGAAGAAGTGCCGATGGCACCGATTACCATGATGCGCAACGCGCTGGGCGTGGAGGAGGGAGGCTCCGGCGTGCCCCTGGACCGCGAGGCCTACGCGCGCGCGGTGGCGTTCTGGGAAGCCAACGCCAACTGGCGCGGGTGATCGGTCGCGCCGTGGGGATTTATAGCGCCGAGCCATGCTCGGCGAGCGCACCACGCGGCACTTCTGCGGCGATCCATGGACGGCGCGAGAGTCCGCCGAGCATGGCTCGGCGCTACCGCCAGGGCAGGATCAGCGTCGGATCGTGGCGAACACCGCACCGGTCAGCCGCGCCAGTTCGACCGGCGCCAGCTCCACTTCCAGGCCACGCCGTCCAGCACTGACATGCAGCGTCGGCAGTTCCTGCGCGCTGGCATCAATGAACGTACGCAGCCGCTTCTTCTGCCCCAACGGGCTGATGCCACCGACCAGATAGCCGGTCGCGCGCTGCGCCGCATCCACCGGCGCCATCGCGCATCTGCGGCAGCCTGCTGCATCGGCCAGCGCCTTCAGGTCCAACTGCCCGGCCACCGGCACGATGGCCACCAGCAGCTCATGGGTTTCGGTGCTTGCGAGCAGGGTCTTGAACACCTGTTCCGCCTTCAGTCCGAGCTTCTGCACGGCCTCGCCGCCGTAGGAATCGGCCTGCGCGTCGTGCACGTAGCTGCGCACGGTGTGGGCGATTTTCTCGCGTTGGAGCAGGTTGATGGCCGGAGTCATGCCGGCATCGTAGCGCGCTGTTGAACGGCGTGGCTTGACCCGGGCCATGGACTCGGCAAACCGGGATTGCCGGCCAGCACCCGGTACCACCGGGCATCAAACAAGAACGGGCGCCCGAAGGCGCCCGTCCAGACGATCTGCGATGTTACTTGCGGATCAGTAGCGGTAATGCTCCGGCTTGAACGGACCTTCCACCGGCACGCCGATGTAATCGGCCTGTTCCTGGCTCAGGGTGGTCAGCTTGACGCCGATCTTTTCCAGGTGCAGGCGAGCGACTTCCTCGTCCAGCTTCTTCGGCAGCAGGTAGACCTTCTTCTCGTAGCTGTCCTTGTTCGCCCACAGGTCGATCTGCGCCAGGGTCTGGTTGGCGAACGAGTTGGACATCACGAAGCTCGGGTGGCCGGTGGCGCAGCCCAGGTTCACCAGGCGGCCGTCGGCCAGCAGGAAGATCGCATTGCCGTTGTCGAACACGTACTTGTCGACCTGCGGCTTGATGTTGATCTTCTGCACGCCGGCCAACGCGTTGAGCGCATCGACCTGGATCTCGTTGTCGAAGTGGCCGATGTTGCAGACGATGGCCTGGTCCTTCATCTTGCTCAGGTGTTCGATGCGGATGATGTCCTTGTTGCCGGTGGTGGTGACGTAGATGTCGCCACGGCCAAGGGTGGATTCGATGGTGTTGACCTCGAAGCCTTCCATCGCCGCCTGCAGGGCGCAGATCGGATCGATCTCGGTGACCACCACGCGCGCGCCGTAGGCACGCAGCGATGCGGCGCAGCCCTTGCCGACGTCACCGTAGCCACAGACCACGGCGACCTTGCCGGCCAGCATCACGTCCATCGCGCGCTTCAGGCCATCGGCCAGCGACTCGCGGCAGCCGTACAGGTTGTCGAACTTGCTCTTGGTGACCGAGTCGTTGACGTTGATAGCCGGGATCAGCAGGGTGCCGGCCTGGGCCAGCAGGTACAGGCGGTGCACGCCCGTGGTGGTCTCTTCGGAAACGCCCTTCCAGTCCTTGACCACGCGGCCCCAGTAACCCGGGCGCTCGCTGGCCACGCGCTTGAGCAGGTTCTTGATGACCTGCTCTTCATGCGAAGCAGCCGGCTCGTCGACCCAGGTGCTGCCGTTTTCCAGCTCGTAGCCCTTGTGGATCAGCAGGGTGACATCGCCGCCATCGTCGACCACCAGCTCCGGACCGGTCAGGGTGCCGTCGGCCAGGGTGAAGGTCAGCGCGTCCAGCGTGCAGTCCCAGTATTCTTCCAGCGTCTCGCCCTTCCAGGCGAACACCGGCGTACCAGAGGCGGCGATCGCCGCGGCGGCATGATCCTGGGTGGAGAAGATGTTGCACGAGGCCCAGCGCACGTCGGCACCGATGTCCTTCAGCGTTTCGATCAGCACCGCGGTCTGGATCGTCATGTGCAGCGAGCCGGTCACGCGCACGCCCTTCAGCGGCAGGTCGGCCTGGTGCTTGCGGCGGATCGACATCAGGCCCGGCATCTCGTGCTCGGCGATGTCCAGTTCCTTGCGGCCCCAGTCGGCCAGCGAGATATCGGCGATCTTGTAATCACCTTCGGTGGAGAAGGTCTTGGCAACAGCGTTCATTCATTGCTCCGGTTGTGGACGAGCGGCTGCTCGTATCTAGCCGGGCGCCGTTTTACATTGCCACCCTCCGAGCCTGGCCGGGTTGTCCGGTCGCAGCGCCCCTCGGCAGGGGAAGGCGGCCATTATATCGCGGCCCGGGGGGGCCCCAACCATCGGCAGGGGGTGAACAGCGCGGCGGCTGTTAAGGTCGGGTATTCACACGCATCAAAAGGATGGTCATGAGCAAGCGCGCGCGCCGCACGGGGCGTTGGAACGGAGTGGTGCTGGCGATGTCCCTGCTGGCGATGACGCCGGCCGTGTGGGCCGCCGCGCCGACCGCTGCGGCCGCCACCGGCGCCACGGGCTATGAGCTGCCTTCGGCCGCGCTGCAGGCAGTGGTGGACCAGCCACGTGCGCCGGGCCTGTTCCTGTCCCCGCAGCGCGATCTGGCCGCCATGCTGCAGATGCCGCCGTTGCCGTCCATCGAGGTGGTCGCGCAGCCGGAGCTGAAGCTGGCCGGCCGCCGGATCAACCCGCGCACGTTCTCCGACAGCCGTTTCAGCTACGGCGCCAAGCTGTGGCTGATGGGCATCGCCGATGGCAGGGAACGGCAGATCACCGGCCTGCCGCCGGCGCTGTCGGTGGCCAGCCTGGCCTGGTCGCCGGACCAGAAATGGCTGGCCTTCAACCAGGTGGATCCGGCCAGCGGTGCCAACGAGTTGTGGCTGGTGGACGTCGCCAGCGCCAGCGCACGGCGGCTGCGCGGTGAGCTGAACACCGTGCTCGGCGATGGCTACCAGTGGTTGCCCGACAGCCGCGGCCTGCTGGTGATGAGCCGCCTTGGCGATGCCGGCAGCCCGCCGTCGCGCGACGTGGCGCCAACCGGCCCGGCCGTCCAGCAGACCAGTGAGGGCAGTGGCGTGGTGTCCATCCGCACCTACCAGGACCTGCTGAAGAACGAGGCTGACGCGCGCCTGTTCGATTACTACGCCAACAGCCAGCCCACCGAAATCGGCCTGGACGGCCAGTCTCGCGCGGTCGGCACGGCCGGCGTGTACCTCGGCCTGAGCCTGTCACCGGACGGTGGCTACCTGCTCAGCCAGCGCGTGCAGCGGCCGTATTCGTACGTGGTGCCGGTGAGCAGTTTCCCGCGCCGCATCGAAGTGCTCGACCGCGCCGGCAAGCTGGTGCACACCGTGGCCATGCGGCCGCTGGTGGAAGGCCTGCCGACCGGCAACGATGCCGAAGTGACCGGCGTGCGTGACATCAGCTGGCGTGCCGATGCACCGGCCACCCTGGTGTGGGCCGAAGCCCAGGACGGCGGAGACCCGAACCGGCAGGCCAGCATCCGCGATGCGGTGCTGATGCAGGCCGCACCGTTCGACAAGCCGCCGGTGACCCTGGCCCAGCTTGGCAGCCGCTATGCCGGCATCACCTGGGCACGCGGCGACCTGGCCCTGCTCAACGAGTCGTGGTGGAAGACCCGCCGCACCAAGACCTGGTTGATTGCCCCGGATGAGGCGGCGACCGATCCGAAGCTGCTTTTCGACCGCGATGCGCAGGACCGTTACAGCGATCCGGGCAAGCCGGGAACGCTGCGCGACGACAACGGTCGCGCACTGCTGCAGACCAGTGCCGACGGCAACAGCATCTACTTCTACGGTGCCGGTGCATCGCCGGAAGGCGACCGTCCGTTCCTGGACCGCTACGAGCTGGCGACCGGCAAGACCACCCGCCTGTTCCATTCGCAGGCGCCCACCTATTCGGTGCCGATCGCGCTGCTGGGTACGGATGCATCGTCGCTGCTGTTCACCCGCGAAAGCCCGGAGCAGCCGCCGAACTACTTCGTGCAGCCGCTGGGCGATGCGGCGGCGGCACCGCGCGCGCTCACCACGTTTGCCCATCCGCTGCCGCAGCTGCGTGGCGTCAGCAAGGAGCAGATCCGTTACAAGCGCAGGGACGGCGTGGACCTGACCGCGACCCTGCTGCTGCCGCCGGGCTATGACCCCAAGCGTGATGGACCGCGCCCGCTGCTGATGTGGGCCTACCCGGGCGAGTACAAGAGCGCGGCGGCGGCCAGCCAGGTCACCGGCTCGCCGTACCTGTTCAATGCGGTCAGCTACTGGGGCCCGCAGGCGTTCCTGGCCAAGGGCTACGCCGTGCTGGCCAGCCCGACCATGCCGATCATCGGCGAGGGCGACAAGGAGCCCAACGACACCTATCTGGAACAGCTGGTGTCCAACGCACAGGCAGCGGTGGATGAAGTGGTGCGCCGTGGCGTCACCGATCGCGACCACATCGCCATCGGCGGGCACTCCTACGGGGCGTTCATGACCGCCAACCTGCTGGCGCACAGCCGCCTGTTCAAGGCCGGCATCGCGCGCAGCGGCGCTTACAACCGCACGCTGACGCCGTTTGGTTTCCAGGCCGAAGAGCGCAACTACTGGCAGGCGCAGGACACCTATCTGAAGATGTCGCCGTTCAACTACGCAGCCAACATCAAGGATCCGATCCTGTTCATCCATGGCGTGGACGACAACAATTCCGGTACCTTCCCGATGCAGAGCGAGCGCATGTTCGCAGCAGTGAAAGGCCTGGGCGGGACGTCGCGGCTGGTGATGCTGCCCAACGAATCGCACGCCTACCGCGCACGCGAATCGATCATGACGATGCTGGCCGAGAGCGAACGCTGGCTGGAGCAGACCATCGGCAAGGGCGAGCGCATCGGCCGGTAGCGCCGAACGGCAACGGCGTGACGACCAACGGTCGTCACCCACCGATGCAGGGGCGTGACGGCCAGCGGCCGTCACTACCGGGCGTGGCGGTCACTACTGAAACCAACCGTCGGTATTCAATTGAACTGCGCTAGGCTTGGCGAGGGATCCTTGCTTGAGGTTCGTGCGTCGCCGATGAACGAGTTCCGCAGCAGCATCATGTTCGCCAACCCCGATATTCCCCTGCGTGACGACGTGCGCCGCCTCGGCGCACTGGTCGGCGACCTGCTGGTCGAGCAGGTATCGGAGGCCTTCTTCGACGACGTGGAAAGCGTGCGCACCCGCGCCATCGCACGGCGTGAGAACCAATCGCCCCTGTCCGACCTCGCCGATGGGCTGGCCGGCCGCTCCCCGCAGCAGGCCGAAGCGATGGTGCGCGCGTTCAGCACTTACTTCCAGGTGGTCAACATCGCCGAGCGCGTGCACCGCATCCGCCGCCGCCGCGACTACCAGCGCGCCGGCACGCGCACCCCGCAGCCGGATGGCCTGCAGGATGCCTTGCAGCAGCTCAAGGCCCAGGGCGTGACCCTGCAGGAACTGCAGGACTGGTTGCCGCGCATCGACCTCGAGCCGGTGTTCACCGCCCATCCCACCGAGGCGGTACGCCGCGCGCTGCTGGAAAAAGAGCAGCTGATGGTGGCCAGCCTGGTCGACAACCTGGATGGCCAGCGCACGCCCGGCGAAGCGGCCGCCGATGATGCGCGTTTCCGCATGGCGCTCACCGCCTCCTGGCAGACCACTGATTCCTCGCCGGTGCGTCCCACCGTGGATGATGAGCGTGAGCACGTCGGCTTCTACCTGGTGCAGGTGCTGTACCGGGTGATCCCGGTGCTGTACGAATCGCTGCAGCAGGCGCTGGTGGATACCTTCGGCGAAGGCCTGCCCCTGCCGCGGCTGCTGCGCTTCGGCACGTGGGTGGGCGGGGACATGGACGGCAACCCGAATGTGGACGCCGGCACCATCCGCAACACGCTGGATGCACAGCGCCGCGCGGTGCTGGCGCAGTACCAGAAGGAACTGCTGCAGCTGGCCAGCCTGCTCAGCCAATCCACCGAACGGGTGGGCGTCAGCGATGCGCTGCAGGCGCGGCTGGCGGACTACCAGCAGCGGCTGCCGGACGTGCAGTCGCGCCCGCGCCACGGCGACATGCCGTACCGGCTGTTGAACGACCGCATGCGCGCGCGGCTGCAGGCTACGCTGGACGATGCGCCGGGTGCGTATGCCGGGCCGGATGAACTGATCGACGACCTGCAGCTGATCTTCGACAGCCTGCGCGCCAACCGCGGCGAACACGCCGGTGGCTTTGCGGTGCAGCGCCTGCTGTGGCGGGTGAAGACCTTCGGCTTCCACCTGGCGCGGCTGGACGTGCGCCAGGAATCGAGCGTGCATGCGCGCGCGCTGGCCACCGCGCTGGATGGCGAGGCCGCATGGGATGCCCGCGATGCGAAGGCACGCGCGGCCTTGCTGGGGCCCTACGCCAGCGGCGAACAGGCACTGCCGCAGGCGGACGAGGAAGGCAACCAGCGGCTGGATGCGGTGTTCGCCGCGCTGGCCGATGCGCGCCGCCGGCACGGCGCCGATGCGCTGGGCAGCTACATCATTTCAATGGCACATGACCGCGGCGACGTGCTGGCGGTGCTGGCATTGGCGCGGCGTGGCGGACTGGTGGATGAAGCCGGCGGCGTGCCGCTGGATATCGCGCCGTTGTTTGAAACCGTCGACGACCTGAAGCACGGCACCGCAACCCTGCGCGACCTGCTGGCCGACCCGGTGTACCGCGCGCACCTGCACGCGCGCAACGACGTGCAGATGGTGATGCTGGGGTACTCGGACAGCAGCAAGGACGGCGGCATCGCCGCCTCGCGCTGGGGACTGCAGCGGGCCCAGGTGGAACTGCTGGAGGTGGCCGCTGAAAGCGGTATCGCGCTGACCTTCTTCCATGGCCGTGGTGGGTCGATCAGCCGTGGCGGTGGCAAGACCACCCACGCCGTGGATGCATCGCCGCGTGGCAGCATCGACGGTCGCCTGCGGGTCACCGAGCAGGGCGAAGTGATCCACCGCAAGTACGGCATCCGCGCGCTGGCGGTGCGCTCGCTGGAACAGGCCACCGGCGCGGTGCTGCGTTCCAGCCTGCGTCCGCGCGCGCCTGAGCCGCGCGAGGAGGCATGGCGGCCGGTGATGGACGTGGTGGCCGAAGCGAGCAGCACCGCCTACCGTGCGTTCGTCGGCCAGCCGCGCTTCATGGACTACTTCCGCACTGCCACGCCGATCGATGTGATCGAGCGGATGACGCTGGGCTCACGCCCCTCGCGCCGGCTGGGCCAGGATGCGGCGCTGACCAACCTGCGCGCGATTCCCTGGGTGTTCGCCTGGAGCCAGGCGCGTGCGGTGATCCCGGGCTGGTATGGCGTGGGCAGCGGCCTGCAGGCTGCGGTGGATGCCGGACATGAAGACACCCTGCGGCAGATGGCGCGCGACTGGCCGTTCTTCCGGACGTTCCTGGATGACATCGCGATGGTGTTGTCGAAGGGTGACATCACCATCGCCGAACAGTTCTCGCGGCTGTCCGGTGAGCTGCACGGCAGCTTCTTCCCGAAGGTGCAGGACGAATGGGCGCTGACCGAGCGCTGGGTGCTGGCGCTGACCGGCCAGCAGTCGTTGCTGGAACACGACCAGCGGCTGGCGCTGTCGATCCGACTGCGCAACCCCTACGTGGACCCGATCAGCGTGCTGCAGGTGGACCTGCTGCAGCGCTGGCGCGCCAGCGGCGGTGAAGACGAGGACCTGCTGCGCGCGCTGGTGGCCTGCGTCAACGGGGTATCGCAGGGCGTGCAGAACACCGGCTGAGCACGCTGCCGGGGACGCCCCTGTCGGTGGGTGACGAGTGTCCAATGGTGGGTGACGATCGCCTGATGGTGGGTGACGACCGTTGGTCGTCACGCTCCTGGCGGTGAAGCGTGACGACCAACGGTCGTCACCCACCAGATCAAAGTCGTCACCCCCCAGATCAAAGTCGTCACCCGTCCAGGCAGGAACCTTATTCCGACGCAGGCGGGTTCGGTGCTCCTGCCGCAACTGGCGGCGCAGCAGTGCGGCGGCCTTCCTCACCCACTGCCACCAAACGAGAACGGCGTTGATCGCGCTTGCAGCTCAGGTTCTGGACGCGTCAACGGTGGTTTGCACGGTGTTCATGACATCGGCTGACGATCAATCGTCGTCATCTACTATGGACGGTGCTCACTGAGTGGGTCAGTGTGGCATGGGTCCATGACTCAGGTGGCGCCGATTCAGCTGGCGCCCGGTTGGCAGGACAGTCCAGTCTGCGGGCGGATGCGGTGCCATCAGACGCATCCAGCCGAGGGGGGCGCAACGGGCGCCCATGCTGGACGTATGTGGACCGGAGGGGGCGCGGGACACAGAGTCGTGTGCCATGAATCAGAACGCGGATGGGTGCTGCCCGCCTCTAAGCTCGAGCCTCCTTCTACGAGGTGAGGTGTTCCATGAATGTAATCGTGCAACGTGCCAGCCCGCTGCCTATCGTGGCCTTCCTGATGGCGATCGCGGGATGGACGCTGCTGCCGGTAATCGGCAGCATCATCGCCCTGATATGTGCCGGCCAAGCGCGTAGGGAGGCCGCTCACCGCGCTGATCTTGCCGATGATGGGGGGCTGCTCAAGGCAGCGCAGGTGCTGGGCTGGTCGGCCATCGGCGTAGCGCTGCTGGTTGTGGCGGCACTGCTCGTGCTGCTGCGTGTGTCGGCCCACCAGGTCGCCTGACGCACTGAACCATCCCGCCGCCGTCGCCGGCCGGATCAGACCTCCGGCGCCGGCGGGTTGGAGGCCAGCAGTTCCAGGTGGCGCTGTTCCATTTCCTGCCGCAACTGGCGCCGCAGCAGGGCGGCGGCGTGCCGGCGCTTCTCGTCGGAAGAGGTGGGCTGCAACGCAGGCACGGCCGTGGGGCGGCCCTCCTCATCCACTGCCACCATGGTGAAGAAGCAGCTGTTGGCGTGGCGCACGCTCCGCTTGAGGATGTCCTCGGCCACGACCTTGACGCCGATCTCCATCGACGAGGTGCCGGTGTAGTTCACCGACGCCAGGAAGGTGACCAGCTCGCCGACCGCGATCGGCTGGCGGAACATCACCTGGTCCACCGACAGGGTCACCACGTAACGCCCGGCATAGCGGCTCGCGCAGGCGTAGGCCACCTGGTCGAGCAGGCGCAGCACGGCGCCGCCGTGGACCTTGCCGGAGAAATTGGCCATGTCCGGTGTCATCAACACCGTCATGGTGAGCTGGTGGGATTTGAGTTCGGTCGACATGTGACCATCTTCGCATGGGGCGCCCTGCCGGGTAGCGCCGTGTCATGCTCGGCGCTACCCAAAAAGAAGGGCCGCTTGCGCGGCCCTTCGGATGGTGCGTGGTGCTTATCGCTTACTTCAGCTTCGCATCCGCGCGCAGGGCGGCGGCGCGGTCGGTCTTCTCCCAGGAGAAGGCCGTGGCATTGACGGTCTCGCCGTTGCCATCGAGGTAGCTGAAATCCTTCGGCTTGCGGCCGAAGTGGCCGTAGGCCGCAGTCTGCTGGTACATCGGGTGGATCAGGTCGAGCATCTTGATGATGCCGTACGGGCGCAGGTCGAAATGCTTGCGGATCAGCTTTTCGATCTGCTCGTCCGGAATCCTGCCGGTGCCGAAGGTGGTGACCGAGATCGAGGTCGGCTCGGCCACGCCGATGGCGTAGGAGACCTGCACTTCGCAACGATCAGCCAGACCTGCCGCCACGACGTTCTTGGCGACGTAGCGGGCCGCATAGGCCGCCGAACGGTCGACCTTGGACGGATCCTTGCCGGAGAACGCACCGCCACCGTGACGGGCCCAGCCGCCGTAGGTGTCGACGATGATCTTGCGGCCGGTCAGGCCGCAGTCGCCCACCGGGCCGCCGATCTCGAACTTGCCGGTCGGGTTGATGTGGAACTTGGTGCCCTTGTGCAGCCACTTGGCCGGCAGCACCGGCTTGATGATCTCTTCGCGGACCGCTTCGATCAGGTCCTTCTGCTTGATGCCCGGGGCATGCTGGGTGGACAGCACGACGGCGTCGATGGCCGAGACCTGGCCGTCTTCATAGCGCAGGGTGACCTGGCTCTTGGCGTCCGGGCGCAGCCAGGACAGCGGCGAGTTCTTCTTCTTGCGGATCTTGGCCTGCTGCTCGACCAGGCGGTGCGACAGATGGATCGCCGCCGGCATGTAGCTGTCGGTCTAGTTGGTGGCGTAGCCGAACATCAGGCCCTGGTCGCCAGCGCCCATTTCTTCGGGCTTCTTGCGGTCAACGCCCTGGGCGATGTGCGGGGACTGCTTGCCGATCAGGTTCAGCACGCCGCAGGTGGCGCCGTCGAAGCCGACGTCGGAGCTGTTGTAGCCGATATCCAGGATCACCTGGCGGGTCAGGGCTTCCAGATCGATCCACGCGCTGGTGGTGATCTCGCCGGCCACGATGGCCACGCCGGTCTTGACCATGGTCTCGCAGGCCACGCGGGCGCGCTGGTCCTTGGCCAGGATCGCGTCCAGGACCGCATCGGAAATCTGGTCGGCGATCTTGTCCGGATGGCCTTCGGAGACCGATTCGGAAGTGAACAGGTAGCTGGACATCAGGCGTTATATCCTTTAATTCGGATGGAAAGATGGGCGCGAATGATACACGGCGCGCGTCGCACGTGCATTGTGGACTGCGACAGGTTGCCGGTGGTTAAGGTCGCGTGCCCGGTGTGAGGGTAGCCGGGAACCGTGACCGGACCGTGGTGGCGCCGCGGCACGCGCGGCCAGCGCAGCGGCAGCAGACCATCGGCAACGCGCGGCTGCTAGCATCGCTCGATGGACTCCCTTACCCAGATCGTACTCGGTGGCGCCGTAGCCGCCGCCATTGCCCCGGCCGGCCATCGCCGTGCCGCCCTGCTGGCCGGTGCCGCGCTCGGCACGCTGCCCGACCTGGACGCGCTGTGGCTCGGCTTCAGGGCCGCCGACCCGGTGGCGGTGATGACCGAACATCGCAGTTTCAGCCATTCGCTGCTGGTGCTGCCGTGGGTCGCCGCGCTGGTCTGGTGGCTGTTCAAGCGCTTCGGCAACGGCCGGGTGGCGCAGTCTCCGCTGCGCTGGTTCTGGGCCATGCAGCTGGCGCTGGTGACCCACCCGCTGCTGGACGCAATGACCGTGTACGGCACCCAGCTGTGGTGGCCGCTGCGGCCATCGCCGGTGATGGGCTCGAACATCTTCATCATCGATCCGCTGTACACCGTGTGGTTGCTGCTGGGCTGCGTGCTGGCCTGGTTCGGGCGCAGCCGGCCCTGGGCCGGCAAGGCGCTGGCGGTCGCCCTGGTGGTCAGCAGTGGTTACCTGGGATGGAGCCTGCTGGCCAAGGCGCAGGTGGACCGCGCCGCGCAGCGCAGCCTGGCCGCGATGGGCCTGGGCGATGCGCCGCGGTTCTCGGTGCCCATGCCGTTCAACACCCTGCTGTGGCGGGTGGTGGCGATGACCCCCAGCGGCTACGTGGTGGCTGATCGCTCGCTGGTTGCGGACAAGGGGGAGATGCATTTCGAAGGATTCGCCTCCAACGTGCAGGCGCTGCGCCAGGCTGCCGATATTCCGGCCGTGCAGCGGCTGGAATGGTTCAATCGTGGCTTCATGCGCGCGCAGGTGGTGGATGGCCGGCTGGTGCTGAGCGACCTGCGGATGGGCCTGGAACCGGATTACACGTTCAATTTCGCGGTGGCGGCCGAGCGCGAAGGGCGGTGGCAGGGCATCGTGCCGGAGCAGGTGCGTGGCGATTACAGCAGCCCCGAAGCGCGCGCTGACATCAGCCGTCGATTGGGGCGGATGTGGGACCGGATCTGGCACGAGCCCGTACGGTAGCGCCGAGCCATGCTCGGCGGGATCTGTCCGGCGTGATGGTGCCTGACGCAGGCCGCGCTGGGCGCTCGGCGAGCACGGCTCGGCGCTACCAGGGCAGATCGCGTGCGTATCGGGGCGACGGTCAATAAACCGTCGCGCGGGCCTGCACGAAGGAGAAGAAGAACACCGCGTTCGGATCGTTCTGCACCTGGCGGAACTCGCGGCGCATGCCGTCCACGGTCTCTTCGTCCACCGTACCGGCCTGCAGCAGCTGCTCGGCTGCCGACAGCAGCACCTGTTCCCAGAAGGCGATCATCGTCTTGCGGCGTGCCGGCTCGCGGTTGTCCAGGTGGATGGTCTTGATGTCGGTCTGCACGTCGCGGAAGCCGCCGGCGAGCAGCAGGTTGCCCAGCTTGGCACCGACGAACGGATCGCCGCCGTTGTCGTGCTGGAAGTCGTTGAAGGCCATCCAGTAGCGCCAGATATGCGGCGAATACGGGTCCAGCAGGAACGAGGCGTTCATCACCTCGGTGATGTACACCGGCGAGCCGGGTGACAACACCCGGCGCACTTCGCTCAGCACCCTGGCCGGCGAGGGCACGTGTTCCAGCACCCAGCACAGGAAGGCGCCATCGAAGGCGCGCGCGCCGAATGGCAGCTCACCGGCATCGGCGTGCTGCAGCACGTAGCGGTCGCTGCACCACGGCGTTTTCTCCAGGTTGGCGCGTGCGGTGGCCAGCTGGGCTTCGCTCAGGTCCACGCCGGTGACGTGCAGTTCCGGAAAACGGCGCAGCAGGATTTCGGTCTGCGCGCCGACGCCACTGCCCACTTCCAGCAGGCGGCGCACGCCGGTGTAATCGATGTGGCCGAAGATGGTCGGTTCCAGCAGGCGGGCCTGGGTCATCAGGCGCTCCTGTTCGGTGCTGGAGAAGCCATGAAGATAGGTGGGCGAAGAAATCGGCGGCGTCATGGGGGAGTATCCGGGTAGCGCCGGGCCAGTGCCCGGCGAAGGGGTCAATCAACGGAAGCTGTTTCTCGCGTGTCCGCGATCAATCGATCGAAGTAGTCCGTGGTCAGCGCGATCTGGCTGGCAGGGTCCTCGGCCCGGTTCACCACGGCGCGGAACGCCGCGTTTTCCGGGCGATCCTTGGCGTACCACCCCAAGTGCTTGCGCGCGATGCGCACGCCCTGCGGTTCACCGTAGAACGCGTGCAGTGCCTGCAGGTGGCCGAGCAGGAGGTCGCGCACTTCGCACAGCGGCGGCGGGGGCAGTTCTTCGCCGGTGGCCAGGTAGTGCGCCACTTCGCGGAAGATCCAGGGACGCCCCTGCGCGGCGCGGCCGATCATCACCGCATCCACGCCGGTGACGGCGAGCACGTGGGCGGCCTTGCGCGGCGAATCGATGTCGCCGTTTGCGATGACCGGGATCCTCAGCGCCGCCTTGATCGCAGCGATGGTCTGGTACTCGGCCTGGCCGGTGTAGTGCTGGTCGCGGGTGCGGCCGTGCACGGCCAACGCGGCGATGCCGCTGTCTTCGGCGATGTGGGCGATGCGCGGGCCGTTGCGGTGGTCGCAGTCCCAACCGGTGCGGATCTTCAGCGTCACCGGCACGTCGACGGCGTTGACCACCGCGGTGAGGATGCGCGCCACCAGGTCTTCATCGCGCATCAGCGCCGAGCCGGCCCAGGCGTTGCACACCTTCTTGGCCGGGCAGCCCATGTTGATGTCGATGATCTGCGCGCCGTGGTCGACGTTGTAGCGTGCCGCCTCGGCCAGCTGCTGCGGTTCGGTGCCGGCGATCTGCACGCTGATCGGGTCGGGCTCGCCGTCGTGGTCCATCCGGTGCAGGGACTTGCGGGTGGTCCAGAAGCGCGGATCGGAGATGGTCATCTCCGAGGCAGCCAGCCCCGCGCCCAGGCGCTTGCACAGCAGCCGGAACGGCTTGTCGGTAACGCCGGCCATGGGCGCCAGCACGACGTTGGGAACAATGGAATATGGGCCGATCTGCATGCGGCCATTGTAGTGCGGCAGGGCAGGCCAGGCCGCTGCCGGCAGCCCCCGGTTCAGGCCGATCCGGATGGGGCTCATGCCACACCGGCATCAGCAGATGCTTGACGGTTGCTTCCGCCGCCCCCACGCGCAGGTCATGGTGGTCGGCTGGCATGCACCCGGCATGACCGGGTGGTAGCGCAAAGCCATGCTCGGCGAGCGCGGCGGCAACGGCAACAGCGTGACGACCAACGGTCGTCACCCACCAAGGGCACCGGTCGTCATTACCAGGCTGGCGGCGCGTTACGCCGGCTGATCGTCCGGGGTGAAGTGGGGCATCGCTGCGGCGGCGCCTTCCTTTTCGGTGGAACGGCCGGCGAACTGGTTGGCGAAGCGCACGTGGCGCGTGAACGGGGCATCCGGCGAGTGCGCGATGGAGGCCACCAGCGCACCGTTGAAGGCATCACCGGCACCGGTGGTATCGATGGCCTGCACCTGCTCGGCGCCCACGCGGTAGTACGGCTGGCTGTCACCACGCAGGGTGTCTTCGTCGTGCGACACGAACACGCCCACCGCACCGAGGGTCACCACCACGGTGCCACTGCCGACCAGCTTGCGGCACAGCGCATGCAGGCTGGCGCCGTCCAGCGCGGCGACATCGTTGGGATCGATCCGCTCGCCGACATGGCGGCTGAGCAGCGCGGCGAACTCGGTTTCATTCGGGGTGATGACATCGGCCAGCTTGAGCAGACCGATGCTCGAGGGCGCGTCGGCCGGGGCCGCGTTGAGCACGGTGGTGACGCCGGCTTCGCGCGCTACCGCCAGGGCGGCTTCGATGGTTTCCACCGGCGATTCCAGCTGCACCAGCACCACCTTGGCGCCTGCCAGCAGCGCCTGCTGCTGCTGCACGAAGCCGATGCTCAGCGCGGCATTGGCGCCCGGTCCGATGACGATGGTGTTGCGGCCGCGTGCATCGACATAGATGCCACCGGTGCCGGTCGGTTCGGTGCTCGCCTCCGCGCTCAGGGTGAAGCCATCCTGGGCTGCCAGGCCGCGGGCCATGGCACCACCGGCATCATCGCCCAGCGCGCAGACGAAGGTGGTTTCCGCACCGGCGCGGCGTGCGGCCACGGCCTGGTTGAAGCCCTTGCCGCCCGGGCCGGTGCTGTAGCGCCCGGCGATGGTCGCGCCGGGGGCGGGCAGTGCTTCGCACCGCCACACATGATCGACATTGAAGGAACCGACGACGACGACGTTGCTGCTCATAGGAAAACGGTTCTCAGTGAAGCGCGGTGGTACCCGAGGGTATCAACCAAAGTGGGTCAGGACGCCGGCGATCGTGGCGGTCATGAAAGTGGCAATGGTACCGCCCAGCACGGCGCGCAGGCCGAACCGGGCCAGATCCTGGCGTCGTTCCGGGGCGAGGCCACCGATGCCGCCGATCTGGATCGCGATGGAGCTGAAGTTGGCGAAGCCGCACAGCGCGTAGGTGGCGATCAGGCGGCCCTCTTCGGACAAGGTAACGCCCGGGACCTGGCCATTGATGATGCGCGACAGTTCGCTGTAGGCGACGAACTCGTTGATGACCACCTTCTGGCCGATCAGCGAGCCGACCGTGCTGGCATCGGCCCACGGGGTGCCGATCACCCAGGCGATCGGGGCCAGCAGGTAGCCGAAGATGGTAGACAGGTTGGTCGGGCGGCCGATCGCCGTGGCCAGGCCGGTCACTTCACCGAGCCAGGTCAGCGGAGCGTTCAGCAGCGCGATCAGCGCGATGAAGGCCAGCAGCATCGCACCGATGTTCAGTGCCAGCCTCAGGCCATCGGCAGCGCCACCGGCGGCGGCGTCGATGATGTTGCTGGAGGTCTTCTCCACTTCCATCTTGACCGTGCCGCGGGTCAGCGGGGTGCCGGTTTCCGGGATCAGCAGCTTGGCCACCACCAGCGTAGCGGGCGCGGCCATGATGCTGGCGGCCAGCAGGTGCTTGGCATAGAAGGCCTGGGATTCCGGATCGCCGCCGCCGAGCATGCCGACGTAGGCCGCAAGCACGCCACCGGCGATGTGGGCCATGCCGCCGATCATCATGGTCAGCAGCTCGGATTCGGTCATCCGCGAAATGTAGGGGCGCACCGTCAGCGGGGCCTCTGTCTGGCCGATGAACACACTGGCGCAGACGCTGGTGGTTTCCGCACCGGACACGCGCATCACCTTGGTGATCGCCAGCGCCATCACGCGCACGATCGCCTGCATCACGTTGAGGTGGTACAGCACGCCCATCAGCGCGGAGAAGAAGATGATGGTCGGCAGCACCTGGAAGGCGAAGATGAAGCCGTAGCTCTCCACGTTCATCAGCGAGCCGAAGATGAAGCCGGAGCCTTCGTTGACGAAGCTCAGCACCTTCACGAAGCCATGGCCCAGCGCATCGAACACGTCGCGGCCACCCGGTACCAGCAGCACCACGGCGGCAAACGCGATCTGCAGCAGCAGGCCGGTCGCAACCAGCTTCCAGTCCACCGCGCGCTTGTTGTTGGAGAACAGCCAGGTAATGCCGATGAGCACCGCCAGACCAAACAGGCCGAAGCCGATCCTGCCCAAACCTTCGACCATGTTGAATCCCCTGAGGGCACCGCGAAAAACGGGAAGCCTAGAGCAGGGCAGGGGCCGGGGCAAGGAAAAGCGCGCAGCGAGGGGCGATCAGCGCCGATCCGCTCTGTATTGACAAGGGATGCAGGCGACGTGGCGCGGTTAGAATGAACCCCCTTCCGGCCCGATCTGCGGGCCTGCAGCAGGAGTCGTGCATGCTCTACCGCCGCCTTGGAACCTCCGGGTTGAAGCTTTCCGCGCTGTCCTTCGGCGCCTGGGTCACCTTTGGCAGCCAGGTGGCCCGGGACCAGGCGCGCAACCTGGTGGCGGCAGCCTGGGACAACGGTATCAACTTCTTCGACAACGCCGAGGGCTATGCCAACGGCCGCGCCGAGCAGGTGATGGGCGATGTGATCGCCGACCTGCGGCTGCCGCGCGATGGCTTCTGCGTGTCCAGCAAGGTGTTCTTCGGCAGTGCGGTGGACCCGGCACCGACCCAGCGCGGGCTGTCGCGCAAGCACGTGACCGATGCCTGCCATGCGGCGCTGAAGCGGCTGCGGGTGGATTACCTGGACCTTTATTACTGCCATCGCCCCGACGCAGACACGCCGATCGCCGAGACCGTGCATGCGATGGACGCCCTGGTCCGGCAGGGCAAAGTGCTGTACTGGGGGACTTCGGAATGGTCGGCCACGCAGATCCAGGAAGCGCTGGATATCGCCCGCCGCCACAACCTGCAGGGCCCCACCATGGAGCAGCCGCAGTACAACCTGCTGCACCGCGAGCGGGTGGAACGCGAGTACGCGCCGCTGTATGCCGAGGCCGGACTGGGCATCACCACCTTCTCGCCGCTGGCATCGGGGCTGCTGACCGGCAAGTACAACGATGGCTTCCCGGCCGGTTCGCGCTTGGGGCTGGATGACATGGCCTGGCTGCAGGACATCGTGCTGGGTGCCGACGGCGCCACGCGCCTGCAACAGGTACGGCGCTACACCGCACTGGCGGCCGAGCTGGGCGTCGCCCCCGCCACCCTGGCCATCGCCTGGTGCCTGCGCAATCCGAATGTGTCCAGCGTGATCCTGGGCGCCAGCCGGGTGGAGCAGCTGCTGCAGAACCTGCAGGCCCTTGAGCGGGTGGGGACGCTGGAAGACGCTGCCTGGGGCCAGGTGGAAGCGGCATTCGCCTGATGGAGGGAGCGCCGAGCCAAGCTCGGCGGGCCTTTCGGGGATGCGTTGGGCCTACGCCGGCGCCGCGTTGATAGTTCAGGCCTATTGTAATTCTGGCTTCAATCATCAATCCCATCAATCAATTTGAGAATGGGTGTTGATTGCGAACTGAGAATCGTTATCATTTGAGTCGTCCCTCGCACCGAGTCCAGACGATGAATGCTCAAGCAGTGCTGCTTCGTCCCGAAACCCTGACCCTCCGTGACCGCCCGGTCCGTGCCGTGCCCGCCGAGGAAGTGATCGACAGCGAGGCCCTGCTGAAAGGGCGTCGCGAGATCCTCATCCAGCATGGCGACCGCTTTTACCGGCTGCGCCACACCAGCAACGACAAGTTGATCCTGACCAAGTAAACGGGTCGGCCGCCTCTCTCCGGAGGCAGCGCCGCGCCGTGGCGCGACGCGGTCGGTCGTCCCTGCTGCCTCTCTCCCCCTCGGTCTTCCAGCCAGCGCCTTCGTTGCGCTGCTGGTGGCCCCGGGGGATCCCTTCCCGCACGGCCAAGTGCACAACACGGTGATCCCATGAGCAGAGCCTTGTCCGCAGTACGCGCGACCATGCCGCGCGGCATACCGTCATCGCAGTCCGTCAGCCGGCCTGCCGCCCGTCAGCTGGCCGCCCTCGGCACCGTGCTGTGCCTGTACCGCGCCGACAGCAATGAATTGGCCGGTTGGCAGGATGCGGTTGCCGCCCACGCCTGCCAAGGCCTGGACAGTGAGGGCGTGCGCGAGAGCCTGTGCTTCACCAATGCACGCGGCCGCTGCTGCTGGCGGCTGTACCTTCTGCCGGACAGCGATTTCCTCGCCTGGGACCGTCTTGTGGCTGGGCTGGCGGTACGTTCGGCCGCCGACGACGATGCCAGTGTCGGTGAGCGCCTGTGGCGGCGACTTGCCGGCAGCCTGGGCGGGCAGCGATGGCGCATGTGCGCGGTGCAGCTGCATGCGGTGGATCAAGGCAGCGGACTGGCGGTGAGCCTCGCGCCGCTGTCATCGCTGGGCTGCGCGACCGCGCGGCGCATCGCGCGGCTGGAAAGCGCCGAAGGCGCGGCAGAATCAGCTCCGCTCGCCCTGCATGCCTGAGGCGTGCAGGGTCATTCCTTGAACATCAGCAGGGCGGCCACCACGATCAACGCGAATGCCGCGTAGTGGTTCCACTTCAGCGGCTGGTCCAGGTAGAACGCGGAGAACACCGCGAACACCACCAAAGTGATGACTTCCTGCATGCCCTTGAGCTGCGGTGCCGAGTACACCGCACTGCCCAGCCGGTTGCCCGGCACCTGCAGGCAGTACTCGAAGAACGCGATTCCCCAGCTGATCAGGATCACCGTCATCAACGGTGCGCTCTTGAATTTCAGGTGCCCATACCAGGCGAAGGTCATGAAGATGTTGCTGCCCAGGAGCAGCAGCACGGGGTAGAGGTACTGGGCCATGTCGATCACGCCGGTGGAGTCGGCGGATTATGCGCCTGCGGCGTGCGCGACAGGTCAACAGCCTTCATTCGATGAGCGCGGAACCGTGCGTCAGGGTTTCCCACAGGAAGTGGAAGTCGCCTTGGCTGGGCCGATGCGAGGCCAGCCATGCAGCGGTGTGGGGAAGTGCCTGTCCCAGGCGGCCCGCGAAGTGCGAGTAGCCGATCTCCAGCGTGCCGCGCACATCGGAAACCAGGTTGCCCTTGCACAACCACGCAGGAACGACGGGGCGCGCCAGCATGTCGGTGTGGAACTCCATCGCAGCGACCAGGCGTTCGCCCTGCGCCTGGTACAGGCTGCCACCCTGCACACGGTTGGTTTCGGCCGCGTTGAGATAAGCCGCCAGGCCGTACGCTGTATGTTCCAGGTCGCGGCAGGTTTCTTCGGCCAGTCCGGCCGCCATGACGGTCTGGCCGAACCACAGGGTTTCGATGGGGGTATTGCAGCCGGGACGCGGCAACGGCGTGGCACCGTCCACCGTCAGGTAGACATAGATCGGCAGGCGCGTGTGCCAATCGGCCACGGCGCGGTCATGGATATCGCGGCGATCGGTGTAGATGCCCATGTTCATGCGTGCCTCGATGCCGCTGGCATGCCAGTTTCCGCCCGGGCAGGGCCCCATGCGGTCGATGTCCGGCAGATACTGGGCGATCAGCCAGTCGCCGAAGCGTCGGGCATCGGCTTGCGGCCACGCCGTGCTGGTGTGCCGGATGAGTTCGGCCGCACGCGTCCACAGCTGCGCAGTCCAGGACGCCTGCAGCGGTGCGTTGCTGTTGGCGTGGCCAGCGGTCAGCGTGGTGGCCCAGGCGTCCATGATCTCCACGGCCTTGCGTGCATGCGCCTCCTCGCCCAGGTAAGCCCACAGCAGCGCATGCGTATAGGCGGCCTTGGCGTCATCGCGTTCGGGCTTGCAGCCGATGCTGGGTTTGTCGAAGGAACCACATTCCACCCGCGCGACCGGGGTAGCGACATGCTCCAGCGACGCGAAGGGGCTCTGGCGCATGGCGGCCATGGCAGAGGTCTTGAGCGGATCTCCCGCCCGCAGCGCGGTCCGCGTTGCCTGCAGCGCGGGCGCGTCGAGCAGGATGCCGGGATGGACGAATGCCTGCCCGTGGACGAGGGCGGGGGACAACAGGGCCAGTGAGAGCAGCAGCACGGGGGCGCGCATCGGGGCAGTCTCCTTGAAGGAGTCTCCACGCTAATCGCGTCCGGTACCGGGGGTTATCGGCTAACAACCGACTTCCGCGTCGGTAACGCCCGCTCCGCAGACGACACGGCCCCGGAATCTGTCCGAGGGGCGGGCGGTGGGGATGGCGCGAAACGAGGCCCGCATGGACGCAGTTTTTGCCGTCCCCCGCCCAGCCCCACCGCCCGACCCTGGCACGTAGCCAGCCGTCAGCCCTCCACCCGCAGGCTATGCCTCGCGCAATGCCAGCGCCGGCGGCGTATGCAGGATCCGCCGCGTGCCCCACCATCCGGCGAACACACTCAGCGCCACCCCGCACGCACCACCGGCCAACAATCCCGGCCATGGCGGCGACAGCGCCAGTTCGAACACCTGCCGCGACACCACGACCCCGATGACTGCCGCTGCACCGACCGCCAGGATCGCCGCCAGCAGTCCCAACGCGCCGAACTCCACCAGCACCGCACCGCGCAGCTGGCGCCGCGTGGCCCCCAGCGTGCGCAGCACCGCGCTGTCATAGCGCCGCTCGCCAGCGGTCGACTGCAGCGCCGCCAGCAGCACCAGCACGCCAGCCAGCAGGCTGAAACCCATCACCACCTGGATGGCCTGCGCGACCCGGTCCATCACCTGCCGCACCTCGCTGATCAGTCCATCGATATCCAGCAGCGACAGATTCGGCTGCTCGCGTACCAGCTGACCCAGTCCGGCCGCCTTGGCGCGCGGCAGATGGAAGGCCGAGATCAGGTTGTGCGGGGCATCGCCTACCGCGTTGGCGTTGACCAGCACGAAGAAGTTGACCCGGAAGCTGTTCCACTCGGCCTTGCGGATGCTGGTGATGGTGTAGTCACGCTGCTGTTCGCCGACCTGCATTGTCACCCGGTCACCCAGCTTGGCGCCGTAGCGGCTGGCCCAGCCTTCTTCCACCGAGGCCTCGGCGGCAGTGCTGTCGGCAGCCCAGAAACGGCCCTGCAGCAACTGGTTGGCCGGCGGGAAGGTGGTGCGCCAGCTGAAGTTCAGCGGCCGGTCGCGGTCGTTGTCCGCAGCGCCTGCTGGCTGCGTGCCGTTGTCCTGCGCCGCGTCCTGGTCATCGCCACGCCGACGCGGTGCGTCACCGTTCAATGCCAGCAGGCGACCGGTGGCGAACGGTTCCACGCTGGCATCCACCGCACCCTGCGCCGTCAGCGCATCCAGCACGATCTGGCGCTGGTCCGGCTGGATGTTCATCAGGAAATAGTTCGGTGTATCCGCCGGCAGGCGATCGCGCCACTGCTGCAGCAGGCCCGGACCGACCACGGCCAGGATCAACAGCGAACACAGCGACAACGACAGCCCGACCAGCTGCATCACCGCCAGCGCGCGGCGGCGGGTCAATGCGGCCAGGCCGAGGCGCCAGTTGCCGTGCAGGCGATGCTGCAGGCCGCGCACCAGCATCAGCAGGGCAAAGCCCCCACCGGCGGCGAGCAGCGCCAGCGCGGCCAGTCCGCCCAGCACCCACAAGGCCAGCTTGAGGTCGCCGGTGACCTGCACGGTCAGCGCCAGGCTGGCCAGCAGGGCGCCGGCATACACCAGCAGCGAGGCCGGTGGCAGGGTCGCGAAACTGCGGTTGAGCACGCGCATCGGCGGCACGTTGCGCAGCCGCAGCAGCGGCGGCAGGCCGAAGCCGAGCAGCAGCAGCAGACCGATGCCGGCCCCGGTCAGTGCCGGCAGCGCCTGCGGCAGTGGCAGCCGCTGCGGCACCAGCCCGCCGAGGATCTGCACCAGCCCTTCCTGCGCCGCCATGCCCACCAGCACACCGACCACGCAGGCCGGGATCGCCATCAACAACAGCTGCAGCGCCAGGCTGCCAAGGATGTCGCGCTGGCGCGCCCCCAGGCAGCGCAATACGGCAACCTGGTCGATCCGGCTCAGCGCGAAACGGTTGGCCGCCAGCGCGGTGGCGACGCCGGACAACAGCACCGCCAGCAAGGCGCTCAAGCCGAGGAAACGCCCAGCCAGCTGGAACGACTCACGTACCCCGCGCTGGGTATCGCCCACGCCGAGAAGGCGCAGTCCCTGCACGCGCGGTTGCAGCCACTGGCGGAACTGGGCGATGGCCTCCGGCTCGCCGACGAACATCGTGCGGTAGCTGATGCGGCTGCCCGGATCGAGCAGGCCGGTGCCTTCCACGTCGGCGCGGTTGACCAACAGGGTGGGCGACAGGGTGAGCAGTTCGCTGGATGTATCCGGCTCGGATTCGATGCTTCCCGTTACCCGCAAGGTGCCTGCGCCGAACTCCAGCGCATCGCCGATGCGCAGATCCAGGGCCTGCAGCAGGCGTGGATCAGCAAAGGCTTCCCCGCGTGCCGGTGCAGCGGCAGACTCGTTCAACACGGCATCGGCGCCGGTCCGCACACGCAGTTGGCCGCGCAGCGGGTAACCGGCTTCCACCGCCTTGATGGTGGCCATCTGGCTGGCTTCGCCATGGAACAGCACGCTGCCGAAGGCGGCGATGCGGGTGCTCTGCAGTCCGCGCCGGGTGCCTTCGCCGACCAGTTCGGCCGGCGCTTCGGCGCGCCCGCTGATGCCGAGATCACCGCCCAGCATCTCCGCAGTGCTGTTGGCCAGCGCCAGGTTGACCCGGTCCACCAGCGTGCCGACCGCGGTCATCACCGCTACGCCCAGCACCAGGGCGGCAAACACCGTCAGCAGGTCGCCGGCCAGCGCTTCGCGGCGCAGTGAACGCAGCGCGTGGCGCAGCAGGTTCATGCGTCCGCCCCGTGCGTGACCTGCTGCAGGCGGCCGTTGTCGATGCGATGGATGAACTGGCAGCGCTGCGCCAGGCGCAGGTCGTGGGTGACCAGCACCAGGGTGGTGGCGCTGTCGGCATTCAAGGCGAACAGCAGGTCGCTGATGTGCTGGCCGGTGGCCTGGTCCAGCGAGCCGGTGGGTTCATCGGCGAACAGGATGCGCGGGCGCGCCACGAAGGCCCGCGCCAGCGCCACGCGCTGTTGTTCGCCACCGGACAGCTGGCGCGGATAGTGCCGCGCGCGGTGCGCCAGGCCCACCGCTTCGAGCACCTGCTCGACCCGGGCAGGATCCTCGCGCCCGGCCAGTTCCAGCGGCAGGGCGATGTTCTCCGCCGCGGTCAGCGCCGGCAGCAGGTGGAAGCTCTGGAACACGAAGCCGACCGCGCGCGCGCGCAGCTGGGCGCGGGCTTCTTCGTCCAGGCTGCCGAGCACGCTGCCGGCCAGGGTGATGCTGCCGCGGCTGGGCAGGTCCAGCCCGGCCAGCAGGCCGAGCAGGGTGGTCTTGCCCGAACCGGAGGCGCCGACGATGGCAACCGAGGTGCCTTCATGTACCGTCATGCTGATGTTGTCCAGTATGTGGACTTCACCCTCCGGGCCATGCACGGATTTGCCGACCTGGTCGACGGCGATGGCGACGGGCGCGCTGCGGGGGGACAGGCTGTCGATGAGGAGGCTCCAATGCGCGTTACAGGAAAAGGCCGGAACATCGGCCGGATGGGAATGCTGCTGGCATGGTTGCTGCTGTTGCCGGTGCTGGCGTGTGCCAAAGGTCAAGCAACCACCGTGCTGGTGCTCGGCGACAGCCTCAGTGCCGCCCACAATATCCCGGCCGGCACCGGCTGGGTGGACCTGCTGGGCAAGCGGCTCAGCACCCGTTCGGGCTCGCCGGCACGGGTGGTCAATGCCAGCATGAGCGGGGAAACCACCGCCGGGGCGGCGACCCGCCTGCCGGGACTGCTGGCGCGGGAGAAGCCTGGTGTGGTGGTCATCGCGCTGGGCGGCAACGATGCGCTGCGCGGGCTGACGCCCGCCCAGATCCGCGCCAACCTGGAGAAGATGATCGTGGCCAGCCAGCAGGGCGGCGCCAAGGTGCTGATGCTCGGCATCGATGTCCCGCCGAACTATGGCCCGGCGTACCGGCAGCGCCTGGCCGCGGTGTATCGCGCGCTGGCCGATCAGTACAAGGTGCCCTTGCTGCCGTTCCTGCTGGAGGGTGTCGCGCTGCAGCCGGGAATGATGCAGTCCGACGGCCTGCACCCCACCGCCAGCGCCCAGCCGAAGGTGCTTTCCAACGTCTGGCCGCTGCTGCAGCCGCTGCTCTGAAGCGTTCAGTGAGGGTCTGCGTCCACTTCACGCGGCGTGCACCGTCGATCCGGCATGTTTCACAAAGCTGAAGTTAGAGGGAAGACCATGCGTCAGACGAAGGAAACCTCCGGCCTTGTTCTGGTCGTCGAGGACAACCGCAATATCTCCGAGATGATCGGTGAGTATCTGGAAGGTCGTGGTTTCGAGGTCGACTATGCCCAGGACGGCTTGGACGGTTATCGTCTGGCGGCCGAAAACAGCTACGACGTGGTCGTGCTGGACCTGATGCTGCCGCGCCTGGACGGGATCGAAGTATGCCGCCGCCTGCGCAATGACGCCCGCAAGTCCACGCCGGTGCTGATGCTGACCGCGCGCGATACGCTGGATGACAAGCTCACCGGCCTGGGCTTTGGCGCCGATGACTACCTGACCAAGCCGTTCGCTATCCAGGAACTGGAAGCACGCCTGCGTGCCCTGATCCGTCGTGAGCGCCGGCAGGTGGGTTCGGAAGTGCTGAAGGTCGCCGACCTGGTGCTGGACCCGGTCAGCATGCGCGCCACCCGCGCCGGCACTGAACTGCAGCTTTCGCCGATCGGCCTGCGCCTGCTGACCATCCTGATGCGCGAATCGCCGCGCGTGGTCACCCGGCAGGAAATCGAACGCGAGATCTGGGGCAACGGGCTGCCGGATTCGGACACCCTGCGCAGCCATCTGTACAACCTGCGCAAGATCATCGACAAGCCGTTCGACCGTCCGCTGCTGCATACCGTGCAGAGTGCTGGCTACCGCATCGCCGATATCGCCCAGCCGATGGGCTGACATCGCCGTCATGATCCCTGTGCAGGCCGCCAACGGCCCCTGCACGGGGGGCTGACGCACCCGCTGCCTATACTCGGCGCGGCCATCTTCTGTAGTGACCTCGCCTGATGCCGCACGGCCTGCCGCGCAAGATACGTATCGCTTTCATCCTGCAGGCCATGCTGGCCAGCCTCGGCATCCTGCTTGGTGCGTGGCTGGTGTCGCTGGTGATCAAGCACAGCCTGGTCAGCGCTGCGCTGCGCGAGGAAGCGGCGTACTTCTGGACGCTGCACGAGGCCTCGCCGACCCAGCCCCCGCCCAATACCCAGAACATCCGCGGCTATCTGGTGGAAACCGGGCGATCCAGTCTTTCGCTGCCGGCCAACCTGCGTGAACTGCCGCCCGGCTTCCATGAACTGCGCCGCGACGACCAGCTGGTCTGGGTGGACGTGCGTCCGCAGGGGCGGCTGTACCTGGTGTTCCTGCGCTCACGTGCGGAGTTGCTGGCGTTCTGGTTCGGCATCGTGCCGGTGCTGTTGACCCTGCTGGCGGTGTACGGCGCCAGCTGGGTTACCTACCGCGCTTCCAAACGGCTGGTGTCGCCGGTCAACTGGCTGGCGCGCCGGGTATCACGCTGGGACCCGGCCAAGCCGCAGGCCAGCGACCTGGATCCGCAGAAGCTGCCCGCTGACATGCAGGGGGAGACGCGGCAGCTGGCCGCCGCCCTGCATTCGCTGGCCAACCGGGTCACCGAGAACGTCGCCCGCGAGCGCAACTTCACCCGCGATGCCAGCCATGAGCTGCGTACCCCGTTGACCGTGATCCGGGTTGCCAGTGACATGGCGCTGGCCGATGAAACCGCATCGCCGCGCCAGCAGCGCAGCCTGCAGCGCATCCAGCGCGCCGGTCGCGAGATGGAGGCGGTGATCGACGCCTTCCTGATCCTGGCGCGCGAAGCCGATGTCGAGCCGCAGATGGAGATGTTCGACGTGGTCGAGGTGGTGCGCCACGAGGTGGACACCGCCACCGAACTGATGGCCGATCGCCCGGTGCACGTGGAGTTGCATTCCAGTGGCGTGGTCGAGCTGCACGGCCCGCCGCGGGTGCTGCAGGTGGTGATCAGCAACCTGGTGCGCAACGCCTGCAACTACACCGACGAAGGCCGCGTGGACGTGTTCGTCGAACACGACCGGGTGCGCGTGCACGATACCGGCATCGGCATGTCACCCGAAGCGCTGGAAAAGGCGTTCGAGCC
Source organism: Stenotrophomonas sp. NPDC078853 (assembly GCF_044901215.1). Lineage (NCBI taxonomy): Bacteria > Pseudomonadati > Pseudomonadota > Gammaproteobacteria > Lysobacterales > Lysobacteraceae > Stenotrophomonas > Stenotrophomonas sp. NPDC078853. Next base: position 34,538 of record NZ_JBJDOQ010000015.1, read on the forward strand.
GTTCTACCGTGCCGAGCCGGACCGCCCGCAGGGCACCGGGCTGGGCCTGTCGATCGTGCGCCGTCTTTGCGACCGCTTCGGCTGGAAGGTCACCCTGACCAGCCAGCCGGGCAAGGGCACCGAGGCCACCGTCATCTTCCGCTGAGCCCGGATGCGGGTAGCGCCGTGCCATGCCCGGCGAGCGAAACGGACGCCGAACGCATGATGGCCAGCGGCGGTCACTACTCAATCACAGCTGACCTTCGGCGCCAGCGCCTTCTTCCAGATCGCATACCCGGCCGGCGTCATGTGCAGCATGTCCTCGCGGAACAGCGATGGATCGGGTTGCCCGTCGCGGCCCAGCATCGGCGTGTAGATGTCGGTGTAGCCGGTCCTGGGCAGGGCAGCCAACGCGCTGCGGATCATTGTGTTGGCTTCGAGGATGCCCGGCAGCAGGTGTGCACGCGATGGGCTCGGCTTGATCGAAATGTACTCCACCGTCGTCGAGGGCAGGTCGCGGTGCACGCGGGCCACGAAGGCGACCACGTCGTCGCGGACCTGGGCCGGCGTGCGGCCACTGTTGAGATCGTTGTCGCCGGCATACAGGAACACCTTGCAGGGCGCGTAGGGCACCACGATGCGGTCGGCGTACCAGGTGCTGTCGCGCACTTCCGACCCGCCGAAACCGCGGTTGAACACCGGTTTGCCCGGGAAATCGGCGGCCAGGCTGTCCCACATGCGGATAGAGGAACTGCCGACGAATTCGATGCCCTCGCGCGGCGGCGGGCTGGCCTGGTCGGCCTTGGCGAAGGCAGCCATGTCACCGGCCCAGGCCACGTTGGACACTTCTTCGGGCACCTGCGCGGGCCGCGGTGGCGACAGCGCGTGGGCGAAGCCGGCGGTGGACAGGCCGAGGGCGAGGGCGAGCAGCAGCGGGCGGCGTGGCAGGTTCATCAAAAACTCCAACAGGGTGCAGTGTCCGATCATAACGGCGCGGGGGGCGCCGCTGCCGGCCGCGGCGGGATGGCAGGCATGGCCTTATGGCAAAATAGGCCCCTGCTGCCCACCCTGGCCTTACATGACCGTCCGCTTCCTGTCCCTGCGGTTGCTTCGTTGCGACCTGATCGCCTGCGATCCCGCCGGAGCACGCTCCCATGGCTGACCAGTTCGGCCACATGCCGCGTGGACCGCGTCGCATCCTGCAGGCCGCGCGCTGGTCCTGGCAGGGTCTGCGCGCGGCCTGGCTGCACGAATCCTCGTTCCGGCTGGAAGCGTGGCTGCTGGTGCTGTTCACCCCGGTGGCGCTGTGGCTGGGTGACAGTGCGATCGAACGCATCCTGATGATCGGCTCGATGCTGCTGGTGCTGGCCACCGAGCTGCTGAATTCGGCCATCGAGGCAGTGATCGAACGCTACGGCCCGGAGATCCACGAACTGGCCGGTCGTGCCAAGGACATGGGGTCGGCCGCAGTGTTCGTGCTGATGATGAATGTGCTGCTGTGCTGGGGGCTGATCCTGGTGCCCCGCTTGTTCTGACCCCCTTTCCCGACTTACTGCGAAGACCCCCCCATGCCCTTTGTTGAACTGCTCTCCGATCCGAACGTCTGGCTGACCCTGCTCACGCTGAGTGCGCTGGAAATCGTGCTCGGCATCGACAACCTGGTGTTCATTTCCATCGCGGTCAGCAAGCTGCCCGAAGCGCGCCGTCCGTTCGCGCGCAAGCTGGGCATCGCGGTGGCCTGCATCACCCGCATCCTGCTGCTGGTGTCGCTGGCTTACCTGGCGCACATGCAGGCCAACCTGTTCACCGTGGCCGGCATGGGCATTTCCATCCGTGACCTGGTGCTGATCCTGGGTGGCCTGTTCCTGATCATCAAGGGCGGCATGGAAATCCGCGAGCTGATCACTGGCGGTGAGGACGAAGATCCGACCACCACCAAGGCCTCGGCGGTGTTCGGAATGGTGATCCTGCAGATCGCGATCATCGACATCGTGTTCTCGCTGGACTCGGTCATCACCGCCGTCGGCATTGCCGACCACGTGCCGGTGATGGTGGCGGCGATCCTGCTGTCGGTGGCGGTGATGCTGCTGGCGGCCAACCCGCTGGGCCGCTTCATCGACGCCAATCCGACGGTGAAGATGCTGGCGCTGGCCTTCATCCTGCTGATCGGCGCGGTGCTGATCCTGGATGGCCTGGACGTGCACGTGCCCAAGCCGTACATCTATGCGGCGATGGGGTTCTCGGTGCTGGTGGAGTGGCTGAACCTGCTGATGCGGCGCCGTGCGGTGGCCCATCACGTGCCGGGTGCCGGCAACTGGTGATCGGGTGTGGTTGCCGGGCCTGCGGCCCGGCTGCCCGCTTTTGAAGCAACGTCAACGTCAACGTCCAGAGCTGCAGGGCTGCAGGGCTGCGTGGTGGCGGGGCGGGGTGGGTCGGCGGGGGACGGCAAAGGCCGCTCCTGCGGGCCTCGTTTCGCGCCATCCATGGCGCTCAACACCCCCGCCAACCCAACCCGCCCCACCTTCGACAGGTCCATGGTGGCCCGGACATGCGGGCATCGGTAGCGCCGACCCATGGTCGGCGTATGTCTGGGTGAAGGGGGTTGATGGTTTCCGCCGACCATGGGTCGGCGCTACCGCTTTTTCTTTTTTCTTTTTTCCGCGGCTGGCGGCCCCCGGAACCTGTCAGGGCGCCGGGCGGGTGGGTCGTGCAGGACCGTCTGTTCGCATGGATGCGAACAGCGAGCCCCCATGGACGGGTTTACGGCGTGTCCTGCATGGCCCACCCGCCCGGCGCCAACCCGGCTGCCGTAAGCCAGCCAGCCGCGAGGGGGTCCCGCCCGTTCGACCCACCCCGCAGCAACCCATTCACCTGGAACATGCGATGCTCCGGCTTCCAACACCCCGTGGAGCCCGGCCATGCGCCTGCTGACCCGCCTCATCCCCTTGCTCCTGCTGGCTTCCCTGTTGTCCGGCTGCGGCTACAACGCCATCCAGCAGAAGGACGAATCGGTCAAGGCCAGCTGGGCCGAAGTGCTCAACCAGTACAAGCGCCGCGCCGACCTGGTGCCCAACCTGGTCAACACCGTGCAGGGCTTCGCCACCCAGGAACGCCAGGTGCTGACCGAAGTTACCGAGGCCCGTTCCCGGGTCGGCCAGATCAACGTCAACGCCGATGACGAAGCCTCGCTGCGCCAGTTCCAGCAGGCCCAGGGCGAGCTCGGCAGTGCGCTGTCGCGACTGCTGGTGGTCACCGAGAATTATCCGGTGCTCAAGTCCGATGCCAATTTCCGCGACCTGCAGGCCCAGCTGGAAGGCACCGAGAACCGCATCACCGTGGCGCGCGGCCGCTACATCCAGCAGGTGCAGGACTACAACACCTACATCCGCTCGTTCCCCCAGGTGGTGACCGCGAAGATCTTCGGTTACCAGGTCAAGCCGAACTTCACCGTGGAAAATGAAGCGCAGATTTCCAACGCGCCAGAAGTGAAGTTCAACACCGGTGCGCCGGCGCCGCAGCCTGCACCGCAGCAGGCGCCGGCCCCGCAGCCGGGCGGCTGATCGATGCACCTGCGCCTGCTTGGCTGGTTGCTGTTGCTGTGCCTGCCGCTGGGCAGCGTGCAGGCGCAGGACCCGGCCACGATCCCGAAGCTGGATTCTCCGGTGGTCGATACCACCGGCACCCTGGATGCCGCGCAGACCCGCCAACTGCAGCAGCAGGCGATCGAACTTCAGCAGCGCAAGGGCAGCCAGCTGCAGGTGCTGATCGTGCCCAGCACGCAGCCGGAAGACATCGCGCAGTACACCACCCGGGTATTCGAACAGTGGCAGGTCGGTCGCAAGGGCGTGGATGACGGGGTGCTGCTGGTAGTCGCCAAGGATGATCGACGGGTCCGCATCGAACCGGGCTACGGCCTGGAAGGCGCGATCCCGGATGCGGTCGCCAACCGCGTGATCCAGGAATACCTGGTGCCGTCGTTCCGCGCCGGCGACTATGCCGGTGGCATCACCGAGGCCACCGGTGTACTGGTCAAGCTGATCGATGGCGAGCCGCTGCCTGCCCCGGTCAGCGCGCATCGCGCACCGCAGGGCGGCGGCGACGGTTGGGTGGTGGCGGTAGTGATCGGTTTCTTTGTCGGGTCGATCCTGCGCGCGGTGCTCGGCCGCCTGCCGCGGCCGGTGCGCGGGCTGATCGCCGCGGGCGGCGCGGCCGTCCTGGCCTTCCTGTTTACTTCACTGCTGCTGGCCAGCGGTATCGCCGGCATCGTCGGCATGCTGATGGCGGTGACCTCCGGGCATCCGGGCCGGTTCGCCGGCGGCGGCGGTTGGGGCGGCGTCAGCTGGGGCGGAGGTGGCGGCTTCGGTGGCGGCGGTGGATTCGGCGGCGGCGGTGGCTGGGGCGGTGGCGGTGGCCGCTCCGGTGGCGGCGGCGCATCGGGAGGCTGGTGATGATCGGACGCGCACTGCGGCACATCGTGTCCCCGTCGGTACGGCGGACCTTCCCGGCCAGCACCCTGCAGGCGATCACCCAGGCCATCGCCGCAGGCGAACGACACCATGGCGGGCAGGTCATGTTCGCGGTGGAAGCCGATCTGCCGCTGGATGCGCTGTGGCGCGGGGTGACCGCGCGCCAGGCCGCCGAGCGTGCCTTCGCGCAGCTGCGGACGTGGGATACCGAACACAACAACGGCGTGCTGATCTACCTCCTGCTGGCCGACCATGCCATCGAAATCGTCGCCGATCGCGGCCTGCACGGGCGGGTTGCCGAAGCCGACTGGCAGCGGATCTGCGCAGCGCTCCGCGAGGGGTTGCGTGGACGTGATCCCGCGGCTGCCCTGGTGCAGGCGATCGATGAAGTATCGACCCTGTTGGCCGGGCACTTTCCGCCGGGCGCACGGTCAGACCATGACGCGTTGCCGGATTGGCCACAGATTCTGGGTTGAGTCCCGCTGGCGGCGCTAAAATAACCCGATCCCCGCAAGGCACCGTCCATGATCTATTTCCACGATATCGACCCCATTGCCATCTCGCTGGGGCCGATCCAGGTGCACTGGTACGGCATCATGTACCTGCTTGGCTTCGCCTCGGCCTGGTGGCTGGGCAAGCGCCGCATCGCTGCCGGGCGCCTGCCGGGCGTCAATGCCGACGGCTTCTCCGACCTGCTGTTCTACGCGATGCTCGGCGTGGTGGTGGGCGGCCGCGTGGGCTACATGCTGTTCTATGCGCTGGGCGATTTCCTTTCCAACCCGCTGCTGCTGTTCAAGGTGTGGGATGGCGGCATGAGCTTCCACGGCGGCCTGTTGGGCGTGCTCGGGGCCAGCTGGTGGTGGTCGCGCAGGCACCGCCTGCACTTTTTCGACACCATGGATTTCGTCGCGCCGCTGGTGCCGCTGGGGCTGGGCTTCGGGCGCGTGGGCAACTTCATCGGCGATGAGCTGTGGGGCAAGTTCACCGACGGCAGCTGGGGCGTGGTGTTCCCGTCGGGGCTGCCGGCGCCGCTGGCACAGCTCGATACCGCCGCGCTGAAGGCGGAGTTCGCCGCCGGCGCGCTGAACCAGTACGCCCGCCATCCTTCGCAGCTGTATGAAGCCTTCCTGGAAGGCCTGGTGATGTTCGCGGTGCTGTGGGCGGTGTCGGCCAAGCCGCGCAGCCGTTACCTGGTATCGGGCCTGTTCGCGCTGATGTACGGCCTGTTCCGCTTCGCGGTGGAGTTCGTGCGGATGCCGGACAACGGCGTCTACGTGGCCTTCGACTGGCTGACCCGTGGCCAGATCCTGAGCCTGCCGCTGGTGGCGCTGGGCCTGGTGCTGCTGTGGATGTCCCGCCGCGCGCCGGTGCTGCAGCCGTCGTTGCCGGCTGCCCCGGCCGGAGCCAGGCCATGAAGCCCTATCTGGACCTGCTGCGGCACGTGCTGGAACACGGCGCCGAAAAGAGCGACCGTACCGGCACCGGTACGCGCAGCGTGTTCGGCTGGCAGATGCGCTACGACCTGGCCGATGGCTTCCCGCTGGTCACCACCAAGAAGCTGCACCTGCGCTCGATCATCCACGAGCTGCTGTGGTTCCTGCAGGGCGATACCAACATCGGTTACCTGAAAGACAACCAGGTGCGGATATGGGACGAGTGGGCCGACGAGAACGGCGACCTCGGGCCGGTCTATGGCAAGCAGTGGCGCAGCTGGGCGGCCGCCGATGGCCGGCAGATCGACCAGATGCAGTGGCTGGTGGACGAGATCAAGCGCAATCCGGATTCGCGCCGGCTGGTGATCAGTGCCTGGAATGTGGGCGAGCTGCCGCAGATGGCGTTGATGCCGTGCCACAGCCTGTTCCAGTTCTACGTGGTCCACGGCAAGCTCAGCTGCCAGCTGTACCAGCGCAGTGGGGACATCTTCCTCGGGGTGCCATTCAACATCGCCAGCTATGCGCTGCTGACCCACATGGTGGCGCAGGCCACGGGCCTGGGCGTGGGGGATTTCGTGCACACGCTGGGCGATGCCCACCTGTACTCGAACCATTTCGAGCAGGCCCGCGAGCAGCTGGCGCGCGAACCCCGCGCGCTGCCGAGGCTGTGGTTGAATCCGGAGGTCACCGACCTGTTCGGCTTCCGCTTCGAGGACATCCGCATCGACGGTTACGATCCGCATCCGGCGATCAAGGCCCCGGTGGCGGTGTGAGTTCCCCGCGCCTTTCGATGATCGCAGCGCTCGACCGCAGGCGCGGCATCGGCCACGGCAACCAGCTGCCCTGGCACCTGCCCGATGACCTGAAGCATTTCAAGGCGCTCACGTTGGGCAAGCCGGTGTTGATGGGGCGCAAGACCGCGCAATCGCTCGGTCGCGCGCTGCCCGGGCGAACCAATCTGGTGCTGACCCGCAGTGGCCAGGCGCCGTTCGACGGCATGCGCGCGGTGGCATCGCTGGAACAGGCGCTGGCGATCTGCCGCTCCGAAGCTGCCGACGAACTGTGCGTGATCGGCGGCGGTGAGATCTATCGCCTGATGATGGAGCAGGCCAGCGACCTGTACCTGACCTGGGTGGACACCGAGGTGCCGGCCGATACCCATTTCCCTGTCGTCGATGAAGCCTTGTGGCAGCAGGCGGACAGCCAGCTGCATGCGGCCGATGCGCGGCATCCGTTCGCGTTCCGCTTCGTGCACTACACCCGCCGCTGAGCGCGGGTGCAGCGGTCAGTCCGCCGTGGGCGGACTGCCTGCACCACCACCGCCGTTGCCGCGGCCACGACCGCGCCGACGGCGCGGTCCACGGGTACGCGTCTCGCCGCCTGCAGGCTGCCCGCCGGGCTGCGCCTGCGCGGGCGGCTGTGGCTTGGGCTGCGCGGCCTGCTGGGCTTCCGGGCGCGGTCTGGGGGCACGTGCCGGCGGACGCGCGCCAGGCACCGGTGCCGGCACATCGCGGCCGGGTACCTGCACCACGCGCAGTTCGTCGGTATCCAGCTGCAGCGCGGTCAACTTGCCGCCCCACACCGCGCCGGTATCGATGGCATGCACGCCCTGGGTGATGGTCAGGCCAAGCGCCGACCAGTGGCCGCACACAACCTTGAGGTCACGCTCGACACGGCCCGGCACTTCGAACCACGGGTACAGGCCCTGTTCCTGGGTGCCCGGGGTGCCTTTGTCCTCGATGCCGATGCGTCCCCGCGTGGTGCAGTAACGCATGCGGGTGAAGAAGTTGATGATCGCCCGCGAACGGTCATAACCGGTCAGGTTCGGCGCCCAGATCGGCTTGTCGCCGTACATGTTGCGCAGCAGCTTGCGGTAGCCGTTGCCGTGCAGCTGCTGCTCGACTTCGCGCGCATGTTTTTCGGCCATCTGGGTGGTCCACTTGGGCGCCATGCCGGCATGCACCATCATCCAGCCCAGCTCACGGTCGGTGTGCACCAGCTTCTGCATGCGCAGCCAGTCCAGCAGCACGTCGCGGTCTTCGGCGGTGACCACGCGCAGCAGGTCCGGGTTGACCTTGCGCTGTTCTTCTTCGCTGCGTGCACCCACCGCCAGCAGCGAAAGATCGTGGTTGCCCAGCACCACCACGCTATGGTCGCGCAGCGAATGCACCAGCCGCAGCGTTTCCAGCGACTGCCCGCCGCGGTTGACCAGGTCGCCAGCGAACCACAGGGTGTCCTGCGCCGGATCGAAGCGGATTTTTTCCAGCAACCGCTGGGTAACGTCATAGCAACCCTGCAGGTCGCCGATAGCCCACACGCTCATGGCCTGGCCTCCGTGTCAGTGCAGGGTTCGGGGAATGGTCAGCACGAACGGCGCGATGTCGGCGGCGAACTCGGTGCCGTCGTCGGCCACCATGTCGTAGTGCCCCTGCATCGTGCCGTGCTCCGTACCGAGCATGACACCGGAGGTGTAACGGAAGTCTTCACCGGGACGCAGCCGCGGCTGCTCGCCGACCACCCCATCGCCGTCGACATGCTCCACGCGGCCTTCGGCGTCGGTGATGCGCCAGTGGCGCGCCACCAGGCGTGCCGCGACCCGGCCGCTGTTGCGGATGCGGATGGTGTAGGCAAAGGCGAAGCGTCCGTCCTCGGGGGCGGACTGGTCATCGAGGAAGCGCGGAGCCACTTCCACGTCCATGGCGTACTGGTCGTCGTGCATCTTGGCAGTGTAATCAGCTTGCATTGGCCAGGGCGACGAATTCCGCCACCTCCAGCTGTTCGGCACGGGCATCGGGGCGCACGCCGGCAGCGGCGAACTGTTCGGCGCCGACCACGTTGTTCAGCGCATTGCGCAGGGTCTTGCGTCGCTGGCCGAAAGCGGCCTTGACCACATCGGCGAAGCGCTTGGCATCGTGGATGCCGACCGTGGACGGATCACGCGGCACCAGCCGCACCACGGCCGAATCGACCTTCGGCGGCGGCCGGAACGCACCCGGCGGCACCACGAACAGCGAGGTCACTTCGCAGTACGCCTGCAGCATCACGCTGAGGCGGCCGAAGACCTTGCTGCCCGGGCCGGCGGCCATGCGGTCGACCACTTCCTTCTGCAGCATGAAGTGCATGTCGCGCACCACGGCGGCATGGTCCAGCGCATGGAACAGGATCGGCGAGGAGATGTTGTAGGGCAGGTTGCCGACCAGCCGGATCTGTCCACTGCCACCTTCGGCCTGCGCCAGCGCGGTGAAATCCACCCGCAGCACGTCGCTCTGGATGATGGTCAGCGCGCCCAGCGGCGCGGCTGCGGCGGTCAGCGGTGCGATCAGATCGCGGTCGAACTCGATGACGGTCAGTTCGGGATGCTGGCGCAGCAGCGGCAGGGTGATCGCACCCTGGCCGGGGCCGATCTCCACCAGGCGGTCGCCGGGCTTGGGATTGACCGCGCGCACGATGCTGTCGATGTAATGGCGGTCGGCCAGGAAGTGCTGGCCCAACTGCTTCTTGGCCGGGGCGGTGAATGCCGTGCCAGAGGGGGAATACTGGTTCATGCGCTAAGTCTACGTTGCCGGGCCAGTTGCGCACACAGGGTAGTGGCGGCCTGCAGGCTGGAAGGATCGGCGATGCCTCGTCCGGCCAGCTCCAGCGCGGTGCCATGGTCGACCGCCACGCGCGGGTAGGGCAGGCCGAGGGTGAGGTTCACCGCCTGTTCGAATCCGGAATACTTCAGCACCGGCAGCCCCTGGTCGTGATACATCGCCAGCACGCTGTCGACGCCGGCCAGCTTGCCCGGCAGGAACGCGGTGTCGGCCGGCAGCGGGCCGACCAGCTGCATCCCTTCGGCGCGCAGGCGCTGCAGCAGCGGGATGATCAGATCGAGCTCTTCGCGGCCCAGGTGGCCGTCTTCCCCAGCGTGCGGATTCAACCCCAGCACCGCGATGCGCGGATGGGCGAGGCCGAACTCATGCCGCAGGGCGGCATGCAGGGTGCGCAGGGTGTGCTCCAGCCCCTCGGCGGTGATCGCATCGGCGACCTCGCGCAGCGGCAGGTGGGTAGTTGCCAGCGCGACGCGCACGATGGCATTGGCCAGCATCATCACCACCTTGGCCCCGGCCTGGTCGGCCAGCAGTTCGGTGGTGCCGCTGTAGGCGATGCCGCCCTGGTTGATCACCGCCTTGTGCACCGGGCCGGTCACCACCCCGTTCAGGCGGCCGTCCAGGCACGCTTGGCCGGCGGCCTGCAGCGCCCCGATCACGGCGGCGGCGTTGCGTGGGTCGGCCTGGCCGAACCGGCTGGGCACCGCATTGGCAAGGGGGTGCAGGCGCAGGTCGCCCGGCAGGCGCGCTTCGGCATCGGCCGGCAGCAGTTGCAGCGGCAGCGACAGCGCGGCGGCTGCCGCGTGCAGGGTAGCGGGGTCTGCGAAGGCCAGCAGCCGGCAATCAGTGCGCGGCTGCTGGATCAGGCGGATACAGAGTTCCGGACCGATCCCGGCGGGCTCGCCCGGCACCAGGGCGAGCTCCGGGAGCACCGCTCCTGCGAGCTTCGCGCCTGGGAGCATGGCTCAGGACTGCGGCGGGGTGGCGGTGTTTTCCGCCCGGTCACCGCTGCGGAAGCTGACGTAGGCTTCGCCACGCAGTTCGGACAGGAAGCGGTTGTACTCTTCTTCCAGCTTGCGACGGCCAATGGTTTCGCGGACCTGCGCGCGCTGGTTGTCCACGCCGACGTCGGTCTGGCGGGTCGCCACGCGCTGCACCACGTGCCAGCCGGCATCGGTGCGGAACGGCTGGCTGATGTTGCCGTCGGTCACGCCTTCCACCTGGCGGCCGAAGTCAGGACCGAAGGCATCGACCGGGAACCAGCCCAGGTCGCCGCCCTGGCCGCGGCTGTTGGTGTCTTCGGACGACTCGCGGGCCACGGCCTGGAAATCAGCGCCACCGGCGATGCGGGCACGCAGGGTATCGATCTTCGCCTTGGCGGCGGCATCATTCTGCTGGTCGGTCACGCGCACCAGGATGTGGCGGGCGTGGTATTCGGTGATGGTCTGGCCGGTGGACGCGGCCGCATTGGCATCGCGGACTTCCACCAGCTTCAGCAGCTGGAAGCCGCTCGGGCCACGCAGCGGACCGACCACGTCGCCGGCCTTCATGTCCTGCATCACCTGCAGGAACGCCTGCGGGATCTCGTCCATGGAGCGCCAGCCGAGGTCGCCGCCTTCCAGTGCATTGGGGCTGTCCGAGTAACGGACGGCGGCCGCGTTGAAGTCCAGTTCGCCCTTGTCCAGCAGCGCCTTGACGCCGTCGGCCTTCTGCTTGCCGGTGGCGATCTGGTTGGCATCGGCGCCATCGGGGGTGGCGATCAGGATGTGTGCGAGGTGGTACTGGGTGCCGGTGACGGCCTGCTGCTTGATGGCCGCATCCACTTCGCCTTCGCTGACGCTGACGCGGCTCTGCGCGTAGCTCTGGCGCAGGCGCTGGACGATGATCTCGTCACGCACCGAGCGGCGGAATTCATCGAAATCGATGCCGTCCTGGGCCAGGCGGGCGCGCAGGGTCTCCAGGTTGCTGCCGTTCTGCTGGGCGATCGAGTTGATCGCCTGGTTCAGTTCCTGGTCCGACACGCGGATGCCGCTGCCTTCGGCGCGGGTCACCTGCAGCTTGACCAGCACCAGCCGCTCCAGCACCTGCCGGCTCAGCACATCGTCCGGCGGCAGCTGGTTCTCGCGACCGGCGTACTGGGTCTTGATGTTGGCCAGCGCGCGGTCCAGTTCGCTCTGCAGGATGACGTCTTCGTCGACGACGGCGGCGATGCGATCCAGTGCCTGGGTCTGCTGGGCCAGTACCTGCAAGGGTACGGACGCAGTGGACACCGCCAGCAGGGAGGCGAGTAGGACGGGGAAGGTCTTGGTCATGGGATCAGGTTCGGATCGTAGTCGTCGCGGGTCGCGCCGGTGGTGCTGGGGGGCACGAGATAGAGGTCGTCGCGGTTGTAGCCGAGGATAGCACGGCGCAGCGTACGGTCCGTGTTCTGGCCGATGGAGCTCAGGCCCTTCAGGACGAACTCCAGCTGGAACGAGGTATTCAGCTCGCCCTCGCGGTTGCGTACGTAGCGGCGGGCCAGGGCGCGCACGGCCAGGCAGCAGCTGTCCCACTGCACGCCACCGATGATTTCCAGCGGCTTGCTGTCTTCGATGGAGTAGTAGTAACGGCCGACCACGCTCCAGCGGGGGTTGATCGGGTACAGGAAGGACAGGTCGCCCTGCTTGAGCAGGTTGCTGCCATCGGGGTTGATGCGGTGGCGGTAGGTCAGGTTGACGATGCCGTCGTTGGACATCAGGTAGCGCGCACGCACGCTGGCCAGGTCTTCGCGCTTGTTCTTGGGGTCCCACTGGTAGGTGGCGCCCAGGTTCCAGCGGTCGTTGATCATGTAGTTGGTATCGGCGATCCAGGCCGACTTGCCCTGTTCCACCGGGCTGGGGTTGCTCGGCAGGGTGACGCGGGAATCGTCGAAATACAGGATCTGGCCGATACTGGCCGAGAACCGCTCGCGGCCGCTGCTCTGGTCGATGAAGCGGGTGCTCAGCGCCATCGTCAGCTGGTTGGCGTCGTTCTGGCGGTCCGCGCCGGTATAGCGCGAATCGCGGAACAGCTGGCCCCAGCTGAAGGTGAAGTCACGCGTATCGAAGACCGGCAGCTCGCTCTGGTCGCGGTACGGGGTGCGCAGGTAGAACAGGCGCGGTTCCAGCGTATGCAGGTAGGGCTTGTCGCCGATGGTGGTCTCGCGGTCGAAGAACATGCCCGCGTCCAGGCTGGCGATCGGCACGCTGCGATGCGGCGAAGTGTTGCCGCGCAGCTGCTCCGGGGTCGGGTTGGTGATCCCCGCAGCGGCCAGGTTGTTGGCGCGGATGCTGTCGGCCAGGCCCTGTTCCAGGTCGTAACCGGTGTAGCGCCAGGCCAGCGTCGGGGTGACATACCAGGCCGCGCCACTGAAGGGCATGGTCACGTAGGGCTTGATGTCCAGCCGCGAACCGCCGAGCACTTCGGTGCTGGTGCCATCGCGCTCGTATTCGTCTTCGGGCCCGAGCTTGCCATGGATGTCGTCGTGCACGAAGCGCACCGCTTCGGCATACACACCCACTTCCAGCCACGGCAGGATCGGCTGGTCCCAGGTGCCGAACAGGCGCGGCTGACGGTTGTAGGGCAGCGCCGCTTCGGTCAGGGTGTAATCGGTCAGCTGCCAGTAGTCGGCCATCAACCCGGCGGTCCAGTTTTCACCGGTGCCGTAGATCCCCGCCTGGCTCTGCAGGTTGGACGCGGTCACGCCCAGCAGCTTGTTGGCGAAGTCTTCCAGGTAGCGCTCGTCGCTGACCCACGCCAGCCCGGCGCGGGCCTGCCAGTTCGGGTTGAAGTTGTGGTAACCGGAATACTCGAGGCGGCCACGATCCTTTTCGCGCAGCTTGTCATCGGGCAGGTAGGCGGTACGCAGCTCGCCGCGGCCACCGTCGTACAGATAGCGGAATTCGTTGTCCAGCATGAAGCCGCGCTTGCTCATGTAGCGCGGGGTCAGCGTGTCGTCGTAGTTCGGCGCCAGGTTGAAGTAGATCGGCTGGGCGTAATCGAACCCGTTGCGCCCGGACAGGCCCAGCTCCGGGTACAGCAGACCGGTCTGGCGGCGATCATCGATCGGGAACTTGAAGTACGGCGCCCACAGCACCGGCACCTTGCCGATGCGCAGCACGGCGTTGCGCGCGGTGCCGAAGCCTTCGTCGTTGTCCACTTCGATCTGCGGGGCGGACAGTTTCCAGATCGGCTGGGAGGGATCGCAGGTGGTATAGGTGGAGCGGTGCATCTGCCCCACCGCACCCTGCAGGTCCACCGATTCGGCGCCACCGTTGCCACGTCGCGACACCAGCTGGTACTGGATGTCGGAGATCTTGTGGGTGTCCGCTTCCTGGTTGCCCTCGGCGCGCTTGGCCACCATCCGGATCGACGAATCGGAGTAGCGGACATTGCCTTCGGCGGTGTAATTGCCCGTTTCCGTATCGAAGCTCAGGTGGTCGGTACCGAGGAACTGGTCACCGCGCTTGAGCGCGACGTTGCCCTGGTACTGCGGCACCGTGGAGGTGCCATACAGCTGGTCGCCCTCGATGTCGGTGGGCTGTTGGGTGCGCGTTTCCGCGGCAGCCTTGTCCGCCGGCGGTGCGTCGCCAAAGGCGGGCAGGGCGTCGGTGGCAGGGCACAGACCCCAGTTCGGCGCTTTGTCTTCGGCGAACGCCGGCAGGCAGAGGGCGATACTCAGGGGGAGGGGCAGCAGGCGGAAGGCTTTGCGCACGCGTGATGGTTCAGGCGAAAACGATCCGTAGCTTGCCCCATCCCTTGCATAGGGGCAATGAAGGCCGCTCATCTTCGGCGGCCGGGGTTCATCAGGCGGCCCCCGCCTGGCCCTCCAGCAGGGCACCGACATGGGCCACGCTGGACTCGGCCAGGGCCTGCAGGTCATAGCCGCCTTCCAGCATCGACACCACCCGGCCGGCACCATGGCGGCGGGCCAGTGCGTGCAGTTCGGTGGTGATCCAGGCGAAGTCCTCCGCTTCCAGCATCAGGTCGGCCTGCGGGTCGCGCAGGTGCGCGTCGAAGCCGGCCGACACCAGCAGCAGCTGCGGCCGGAAGTCATCGATGGCAGGCAGCATCTCGTCGGCCCAGACGTTGCGGAAGCGCAGGCTGCCGCTGCCCGGCGGCAGCAGGATGTTCAGCAGGTTGCCCGCGCCACGGTCGCGGCGCAGCCCGGAGTTCGGGAACAGGCCGGCCTGGTGGGTGCTGTAGTAAGCCACCCGGGGATCCAGCTGGAAGATGTCCTGGGTGCCGTTGCCATGGTGCACGTCGAAGTCGACCACGGCGATCCGCTCCAGCCCGTAGCGGTCGCGCGCATGCGCGGCGGCTACCGCGATGTTGTTGAGCAGGCAGAACCCCATCGCCGTGCTGGCGGTGGCGTGGTGGCCGGGCGGGCGCACCGCGCAGAAGGCCAGCGGGTCTTCGCCCAGCATCACTGCATCCACCGCGGCGATGCCGGCGCCGGCGGCATGCAGGGCGGCGGCGGCCGACCCGGGCGAGGTGCGGGTGTCCATGTCGATCTGCCGCAGCTCGGCGGTCTGTGCCTGCAGCACCAGGTCGATCAGCCCGGCATCGTGCACGCGGGCCAGGTCGCCGCGCTTGGCCGACGGCGCCTGGCGCCACTCCAGCCGTGCCGGGAACGCGGCGTGCAGCGCATCGAGCACGGCCTGCAGGCGTTGCGGGGATTCAGGATGGTCCGGACCGGGGTCGTGCTGCAGGCAGGAAGGATGGGTGTAGACCAGCATGGGCGCAGGGGATCCGGAAAGGTCAGCCGTGGCGGCGCGAATGCTGCCAGAGTACTTCGCCGGCACCGTCGGCGCGGGCCAGTACGCGGGCCAGCACGAACAGCAGGTCGGAAAGCCGGTTGAGGTAATGCAGTGCCTGCGGCCGCACCGCTTCCACGCGCGACAGGGCGACCGTCTCGCGTTCTGCCCGGCGCACGATGGTGCGGGCCAGGTGGCAGCGTGCGGCGGCCTCGCCACCGGCCGGCAGGATGAATTCCTTCAGCATGGGCAGGTCGGCGTTGTAGTGATCCAGCTGCTGTTCCAGCGCGGTGACGTCGGCATCGGTGATCGCCGCATGGCCGGGGATGCACAGCTCCCCGCCCAGATCGAACAACTGGTGCTGGAGCCGGGTCAGCAGCGCCTGTACGTCGGCAGGCAGGGGCACGGCCAGCAGCACGCCGAGCGCCGAATTGGCCTCGTCGACCGTGCCGAAGGCGGCAACGCGCGCATCGTCCTTGCCGACCCGGCTGCCGTCGCCCAGCCCGGTGCTGCCGTCATCGCCGGTGCGGGTATAGATGCGCGAAAGCCGGTTGCCCATCTGCCGTGCCTCAGCCGCGCACGTCACGCTGCGCCTGGCGCAGCTTGCCGACCTGCTCCACTGCCAACTGCAGCGCAGCGGCCAGTCCGACGTACAGCGCGGTGGTACCGAGGTAAGGCACGAACCAGTCCGCGTAGTTCTTCAGCCAGCCGCCCACGGTGGGATCGGCTACGTTGCGGGTGGTCCAGTAGAAACCGCCCTGCGCGAACAGGTGGCAGACCGCAACCGCGGCGACCACCAGCACGATCGCCCTGGGCAGCGTGGACCATTGCGCGCCCCGGTAACCGTGGCCCAGCGCCATGCCGCCGGCCCACATAGCGAAGTAGGCGGGCAGCAGCATCCAGTAACCCGGCGACACGCAGTAGTGCTGCCAGAAATCCAGCCCGAGGTTGCCGATGACGATCCAGTCGACCAGCACCGCCAGCGCCATCAGCAGCGGGAAGGCCCAGCGGGTCCAGCTGCGCAGGTAGAAGCCGCCGATGAAGAACACCGCCCAGGAGGCATCCGGGATGGCGGCGAAATGGTTCACCCGGGTGGCGGCCATCAACAGCACCAGGCAGGTCAGCACGAAGGCACGTTGCGGGGAGGTGGTCATCAGGACGCGCACGGGGAAGTGAACAAAGCCCATTCTAGACCGGCTGCACGCCGCGTGCAGGGGCGGCGGCGGGGCAGGGGTGGCGGGCGAACGCGTATCATGCGGGCATGAGCGAACGAGTTGATGTCCTGATCATCGGCGGCGGGCTGGTCGGCGCCAGCCTGGCCATCGCGCTGCAGCGTATCGGCCGCAGTGCCTGCCTGCTGGAAGCCAGCGCCGCCGGTTCGCTGCCGGCCGTGTTCGACCAGCGCAACCTCAGCTTCGCTGCCGCCACGGTCAATGCGCTGACCGCGCTGGGGGTGATGCAGAAGCTGTCCAGTGCGCCGGGCCCGATCACCCGCATCCATGTCAGTCGCGCCGGGGACTTCGGTCGCGTGCAGTTGGCGGCCGCCGACTACGGCCGGCCGTGGTTTGGGCAGGTGGTGGTGGCGCGCGACTTCGGCATGGCACTGGAAGCGCGGCTGCAGGAACTGCCGCAGCTGCAGCGGCGGGCCCCGGCGCGTTTCATCGGCCTGGGCGCGGTCGTCGATGGCTATCGCCAGGTCCAGGTGCACGATGAGGCCGGTGAGCACATGCTGCAGGCGCGGCTGGTGGTCGGTGCCGATGGCACCGCCAGCGGCGTACGCAGCGCGCTGGGGATCGGGGTGGAGGAACATGATTTCCAGCAGACGCTGTTCGTGGCGCGCGTGCGCAGCCAACGCGCACCGGATGGCACCGCATGGGAGCGGCTCACCGATACCGGCCCGACCGCCCTGCTGCCGCGCGGTGACCGCCATTTTGGTGTGGTGCATGGCGTAGCCCGCGATGAAGCAGATGCCGTCATGGCACTGGACGAGGCGGCCTGGCTGGCGCGGCTGCAGGCGGCGCTGGGCTGGCGCGCCGGACGGCTGCTGGAGTCTGGTCCGCGCGCGGCCTATCCGTTGCGGCAGGTGTTGTCGCGCGCACTGGTCGGCGAACGCGCGGTGCTGCTCGGCAATGCGGCGCAGACCATCCACCCGCTGGGCGCGCAGGGCTTCAACCTGGGCCTGCGCGATGCGCTGACCCTGGCCGAGCTGCTGGAAACCGAGGGCGATGCCGGTGCCGATGCGCTGCTGCAGGCCTATGCAGCGCGAAGGGAGGAAGACCGGGCGCAGACCATCGCGTTCTCTGGTGGATTGGCGCGCCTGACCAGCAACGATGCTCCGCTGCTGCGTCCGCTGCGCAGCCTTGGCCTGCTGGCGGCCCAGGCCACCTCGCTGCAGTCGATGCTGGTCGGGGGCTCGATGGGCTTCCGGGGCGAGGTACCGAAATTGTGCCGTGGAGAAGCCGCATGAGCCGCCGCGCACGTACCGATGTGGTGATCGTCGGCGGCGGCGTGGTCGGCGCTGCCTGTGCGCTGGCACTGGCCGACGCCGGTCTGTCGGTGGCGGTGGTCGAAGGCCATGAGCCGGCGCCGTGGCAGGCGGCGCAACCGGACCTGCGGGTGTTCGCCTTCGCTGCGGACAACGTGCAGCTGCTCCAGCGGCTCGGCGTGTGGGAGTCGATCGCGCGCGGTCGCGCGCATCCGTACCGCCGCATGCAGGTATGGGATGCTGCCGGGGGCGATGACCTGGTGTTCGACGCGGACCGTTTTGGCCGCAGCGAACTGGGCTGGATCATCGAAAACGGCCTGCTGGTCGATCGCCTGTGGGCGGCCCTGCCGGCCGCCGGCGTCGATGTGCATTGCCCGGCCCGGGTCGAAGGGATGGAACAGGACGAGCACGGGGTGCGCCTGCGCCTGCACGACGGGCGCCGCATCGAAGCGACGCTGGCCATCGCCGCTGATGGCGCCGAATCCACCTTGCGCCAGCTGGCCGGGATCGAGGTGGAGCGACACGATTACCATCAGCGCGGCGTGGTGGCCTATGTGGACAGTGCGCTGCCGAACCAGGCCACGGCATGGCAGCGTTTCCTGCCGGGGGGGCCGTTGGCGCTGCTGCCGGTGGCCGAACGGCGCAGTTCGATCGTCTGGACCCTGCCGGAGGAAGAGGCGCAGCGCGTGCTGCAGCTGGACGAGGCCGCGTTCAACCGCGAACTCACGCGCGCCTTCGGAGGCCGCCTGGGGGAACTGCAACTGGTATCGAAGCGGGCCGCATTCCCGCTGCGCCGCCAGCTGGCCCGCCACTATGTCGCCGGCCGCGTGCTGGCGCTGGGCGACGCGGCGCACGTGGTGCATCCGCTGGCCGGCCAGGGCGTCAACCTTGGCCTGCGCGACGTGGCCGCCTTGCAGCGCTGGCTGGCACCTTCGGCGCAGCGCCGCGGCCAGCCGCAGCTGTCACCGCAGCGGCTGCAGCGCTGGGCGCGCGAACGCCGCAGTGACAATACGATCGCCGCCTACAGCTTCGATGGCATCAACCGGTTGTTCTCCAACGACGAGCTGCACCTGACCCTGGCCCGCGGTCGCGTGCTCGGCTGCACCGGCAAGCTGTCGCCGCTGCTGCAGCTGTTCTGGAAGCGCGCGGCGGGGGTGTGATCGGTGGAGGGGGGTGACGATCGTTGGTCGTCACAGCCTTCAATCCAGCAACCAGCCCGCCAGATCTTCCCGGTCCAGCTTGCCCCGTCGCTTCACGTCCAGCGAAATGAACTCATCGGCCAGCGACGGATTGGCCTGCGCCTCGTCACGACTGATGTAGCCGTCACCGTCGAGGTCCAGTTCGGCGAAGTGGATCCGGTACTGGCCCGCCGCGCTGGACGGCGTCAGCGAACGCACGGTCACCGGCGTTTCGCCCAGCGGCACCACGATGTCCACGCTGCCGGTCACCCGGCCTGCAGACAGTTCCTGCGCGCGCACCACGCCGCTGTCATCGCGCAGCGGCTGGCTCTCGGCCGCGGGACGGGATTGCTGGGCCAGGGCGGGGCCGGCAGCCAGCAGGATCAGCAGAACGATGTAACGGGAGGGCATGGCAGGTTCCTCTGGGGTGGGGTGGGGGTGTGCGTGGCGCGGCTTGATTTTGAAAGCCGGCACGGTGCGCGCTGGGCATAGTCCCATGATCCTTCCCGTGCGAGCGTACCCGTCCATGAATGTCAGCAGCTTGGTCACCCGGATCTTCTGCCCTGTCAGCTTCAACAAACAGCAGTTGGCCAAAGCAATAGTTGCGGATCCGAGCGCTGAGCGGTCGAAGATCGCCAGGGCATTGTCGACGCTCGCCAACACGTGCGATTTCAAGCCAAATGGGAACGCGGCGCTCATATCCAGGCGCGGTCTGGAACGTTTCGTGGCCTCATCTTCGACGTCCATCGACATCACCGAGGCAAATGCGCTCGTCCAGGGCCTGCGCAACCTGCAGAACGACGTGAGGTCCCAGGAGAAAGCTGCGTGGGCCAACGCCGGAATGCGCGGAAGCTCGAATGAGCAGCGGGCCCGGGTATTGCGGGAGTGCGTGGCGGCGCTGCAGCATCTCTACACGTCACCGAGATCCTGAGGCGAGGCCGCTGCCTGCATGAAAATTCCATCGTCCATTCCATTCCGCTCCTGCTTTCCGGCAGCAGGCGGCTCGCGTACTGATCGACCCAGCGTGAAAGGACGGTGCGGCCGGTTCGCGCACCGGCTGCTGGCCTGTGCCGGCCTGCGTGAGCGGTCCAGTCCGATACCTGCATCCACCGCGCTGGTGGCGCAGCTGCGCAATGTCCTTGATCACACAGATGAGGCAAGGAAACGAGAGGTCCGACCTTCATCCGTTGCCGAAAAAGCCTGTACCCGGTTGCGGGGCCGGCTCGTCGGTGACGAAACCTGCGCCTGCACGTACGCCGATCTTGCCAAAGATCTGAACCGGCTCGAAAACGCGTATGCCAGGCAAGAGCTGGAACTGCGGCAGTCATGGCGCAACAGCTGGTTGTCCGGCACGGAGACCTACGGCGATCACCTCGGCAATCCTGTGGATCACCGGAGCGAGGCGGCCGCGACCGTGATGAGGGCCATCATCCTGGCGCGTAGTGAAGTGCACAACCTGCGCCGGATGACGCCGTATATAAGCTGAGGTGCTTGAGTGCAGCCTCAAGCACCGGCAGCAACCAGGCGTTCATCAGCGCAGCGGCGAGGCCAGCACGGTGATCTCTTCGCGGTCGTGGTAGAGCTGCTTGGCGCGTACGGTCAGCGACTTGCCGGCCTGTTCCTCGAACAGTTCCAGGCACAGGCGGGTTTCATCCCAGCGCTTCTTCATCGGCAGTTTCAGGTTGAAGATCGCGTGCTTGCACCAGCCTTCGCGGAACCATGTCGCCATGCGTTCGGCGACCCGGCGCGGCTGCTCCACCATGTCGCAGACCATCCAGTCCAGCGACTGTTCGGGTGACCAGTGGAAGCCATCGGCACGCAGGTGTTCGACCAGGCCGGTGTCCAGCACGTGCTGGCGCAGCGGGCCGTTGTCGATGCTCAGTACCTTCAGGTGCTGGCGGGTCAGCACCCAGGTCCAGCCACCCGGCGCGGCGCCCAGGTCGGCCGCGCGCATGCCCGGCTTCATCAGCGCCTCGCGCTCTTCGGCGGTGAGCAGGGTCAGCAGGGCCTCTTCCAGCTTCAGCGCGGAACGCGAGGGCGCGTCCGGCAGCAGCTTCAGCCGCGGAATGCCCAGCGCCCACGGCGCGCTGTCTGTCGGTGAGGCGGCGCAGACGAAGGCGTGGGTGCCATCGACGAACACTACGTGCAGACGTGGCAGCTTCTCGTTCGGCTTGTCGGTCAGTTTTCCGGCCTTGCGCAGGGCCGGGCGCAGCGCATTGCCGAACGCGCGTGACAGCCCGGACAGCGGCTTGCCGGCATCCGAGTCGGGATGTTCCACCCACAGATCGCCGAGGCGCGGCGCGTCGCCCAGCACCGCCAGCATCGGGGTGATGCGGTCGGCCGGATCCAGCTGCGGCAGTTCGGCCAGCACGACCAGCTTCTGCCGGGCGAAGATCAGCTCGCGCCAGGACAGCATGCGGCTAAGCGCGGCGGCTTCCTCGCACATGAAAAGCACGTAGCCATCATTGCGCTGGGTACGCGCATAGCCGGCGAAACCGAATTCACCCGCGCGCGTGGTCAGTTCGCCGGCCAGTTCCGGTTCGAAGCCCTGGCGGCACAGGCACAGCAGTCCGATCCCTGCCGTGGCAGCAGAGGTCTCAGTAGCGGGCGCCATCGGCTTCTCCATAGGTGCGCAGCACGGCGCGCGCATCATCGCGGTGCAGACCCTGCACCACCTCGATGCCGCGCTTGTTGAGTTCGCCCACCCAGTCCGCCGGCAGCGGACCTTCGTCGAACGGGGTCAGTTCTTCCACGTCGGCCGCACTGGCACCGATCAGCAGCCGATCGATGCCGGCCCAGACGGTGGCACCGTAGCACTGGCAACAGGGCTGGGACGAGGTGGCCAGGGTGATCGGGGACAGCACATCGTTCAGCCGCGGAGTCTGCAGGCGCTGCTGGGCCAGCATGTAGGCCATGTTCTCGGCATGCGCCAGCGAGGTGTTGTGGGGCATCACGCGGTTCACGCCCACCGCGATGACCTGGTCATCCGGGCCGAACACCACCGCGCCGAACGGGCCGCCGCTGGCATGTTCGACGTTCGAGCTGGACAGCGCGATGGCCAGCGCGACCTTGGCTTCGTCGCCGGGATAGCGCTGATCCAGGTCGATCTGGTCATGGATCCAGGCGGGAAGGGTCAGGTGGACTTGCGCATACAGCATCGCGGGGTGCCTCTCATCGGGTTGCGGGGGTGGAACAGAACAACAGCCGCGCGCAGTGTAGCCCGCGTCCGATGAAGCGGGCGGGCAGGGGCAGGCGGCAATGGCGCGCGGGGTGATCCGCGCGCGGGACGGTCGGCGTCAGGCCGACCAGGTATCGCGCAGGGTCACGCTGCGGTTGAAGACCGGCTTGGCCGCGGTGTGGTCACGGCGATCAGCGACGAAGTAGCCGGTGCGTTCGAACTGGAACGACTGTTCCGGCGAGGCGATCGCTGCGGCAGGCTCGACATACCCGGTCACGGCCCGGCGTGATTCCGGATTCAGGTAATCACGGTAGGTCTTGCCTTCCGATTCGTCGTCCGGGTCGGCCACCGAGAACAGGCGGTCGTACAGCCGCACTTCGGCCGGAACCGCATGCGCCGCGCTGACCCAATGGATGGTGCCCTTGACCTTGCGGTTGGCGCCTTCCATGCCCGGACGCGATTCCGGATCCAGCCAGCCACGCAGTTCGGTGATGGTGCCGTCGGCAGCCTTGATCACTTCATCGCAGCGGATGATGCCGGCACCGCGCAGGCGGACTTCGCCGCCCGGCAGCAGGCGCTTGAAGCCCTTCGGCGGTACTTCGGCGAAGTCTTCGCGCTCGATCCACAGCTCACGCGAGAACGGCACCTCGCGGGTTCCGAACGACTCGTCCTTCGGGTGGTTGCTGAAGGTCAGCGATTCTCCGTGGCCTTCCGGCAGGTTGGTGAGCACCAGCTTGACCGGGTCGATCACCGCCATGCGGCGGGCCGCGGCGCTGTCCAGGTCCTCGCGCAGCGCGCCTTCGAGCACGCTGAAATCGATCTGCGAGTTCTGCTTGCTGATGCCTACGCGCTCGGCGAACAGGCGCATCGCCGCCGGCGTGTAACCGCGGCGACGCAGGCCCTGCAGGGTCGGCATGCGCGGGTCGTCCCAGCCATCCACCAGCTGTTCGGTGACCAGAGCCATCAGCTTGCGCTTGCTCATCACCGTGTAGTTGATGTTCAGCCGCGAGAACTCGATCTGGCGCGGCTTGGCCGCTTCACGTGGCAGGCCGGCATCGACCAGCGGCGCGGTCAGCGCGTCGTCGTGGGCGAAGTCCACGTTGTCCACGCACCAGTCGTACAGCGGCCGATGGTCTTCGAACTCCAGCGTGCACAGCGAATGGGTGATGCCTTCCAGCGAATCGCCCAACGCATGCGCGAAGTCGTACATCGGGTAGATCGGCCATTCCGAACCGGTGTTCTGGTGCTCGACATGCTTGATGCGGTACAGCGCCGGATCACGCAGGTTGATGTTGCCGCTGGCCATGTCGATCTTCGCGCGTACGGTGCGGGCACCGTCGGGGAACTCGCCGGCGCGCATGCGCGCGAACAGGTCCAGGTTTTCTTCCACGCTGCGATCACGGTACGGCGAGGGCCGGCCCGGTTCGGTCAAGGTGCCGCGGTAGGCGCGCACTTCTTCAGCCGACAGGTCACACACATAGGCCTTGCCGGCGCCGATCAGTTTCTGCGCGGCCAGGTAATAGGCCTGGAAGTAGTCCGAGGCATGCCGCAGTTCGTTCCACTCAAAGCCCAGCCAGCGCACGTCGTCCTGGATGGCGGCCACGTACTCGGGATCTTCCCGGGCCGGGTTGGTGTCGTCGAAGCGCAGGTTGCAGACGCCGCCGAACTCGCCAGCAAGGCCGAAGTTCAGGCAGATCGACTTGGCATGGCCGATGTGCAGGTAGCCGTTGGGCTCGGGCGGAAAGCGGGTCTTGATTGCCTGGTGCTTGCCGCTGGCCAGGTCCTCGCGCACGATCTGGCGGATGAAATCGCGCTTCTCGGGGCTGTCGACGGGGGTCTCGGGGCTGGCAGGGGTGTGCTCGGACATGATGCGGCAATCAAGGGCAGAAAGACCGCCAGTCTAGCGTGTCGGCGGCTGGCTTGCCCGGCATCGCCGCGGGCAACCGCCCGTGCACCGGGGCGGGCGTATGCTGGCAGCCACCTGCCGAGGAGCTGCCATGCATGTCGTTTACAAGGCGGACAATCTGTTTGACGCCCATCTGGTGAAGCACGCGCTGGAGGATGCTGGCATTCCCGCCTTCGTGTTCGGCGAATCGCTGCTGGGCGGGATGGGCGAGCTGCCGCTGTTCGGCGTGCTGCGGGTGGCCGTGCCGGAGGCGGCGCGGCCGGAAGCTGAAGCGATCGTTGCCGGGCTGGACTTGGGCGCTGCCCCTGGTGACCCCATTTCAGACACAGACGATCTTGCCGGACAGCCGGCCTAGGAGCAGCACATGTTGGGACTTGGTAACGGCATCCTCGGCATCGGGGCCTTCAAGCAGCGCCTGCCGCGACCGGAAGAGGCTCTACCGGGCCGCGACCAGCCGCTGCCGCTGCACAGCAACCAGCACTTCGTGAACAGCCATCCGCTCAAGGACCGGTTTGCCGGGTATGAGCGGATCCGCTTCGCGATGGGCTGCTTCTGGGGCGCAGAGCGCAAGTTCTGGACGCTGCCCGGGGTGTACAGCACGTCGGTCGGTTATGCCGGTGGGGTGACGCCGAACCCGACCTATGAAGAGGTCTGTTCCGGGCTGACCGGTCACACCGAGGTGGTGGAGGTGGTGTTCGACCCGAAGCTGGTCAGCGTGGCGCAGCTGCTGCAGGTGTTCTGGGAAAGCCATGACCCGACCCAGGGCATGCGCCAGGGCAACGACACCGGCACCCAGTACCGTTCGGCGATCCACTGCCTGACCGAGGCCGAGTACGCTGCGGCGGTGGCCAGCCGCGATGCCTATGCGGTACAGCTGGAGGCGGCCGGTTACGGGCCGATCACCACCGAGATCGTGTATCCGGCACCGGAGTATTACTACGCCGAGGATTATCACCAGCAGTACCTGGCGAAGAATCCGAACGGTTACTGCGGGATCGGCGGCACCGGCGTGAGCTGCCCGATCGGGTTGCCGCCTGCGGCGGGCTGACCGTTTTCAGGCAACGTCCAAAGCGACGGCAACGGCAAGGTCAAAAGCTGCACGGGTTCGCGTTGGCGGGGCGGGGTGGGTCGGCGGGGGAAGGCAAAAACTGCGTCCATGCGGGCCTCGTTTCGCGCCATCCATGGCGCCCTACGCCCCCGCCAACCCACCCCGCCCCAGCTTCGACAGGTCCATGGCGGCCTTGGTAGCGCCGACCCATGGTCGGCGGAATGGTCCCGCCAACGGCCCGCTGCGCTCGCCGACCATGGGTCGGCGCTACCGCTCTTCTTCTTTATTACGCGGGTGGCGGCTCCCGGCCCCAAGCACGTGGCCAACTATACGCAGCCACCCTCGAGGGGGTCTCACCCGTTCGACCACCCCGACAAGATCACAGTTCCGCGCGGATCCGCGCCCGCAGGCTTTCCAGATCCTTGGCGAACGCCTCGATCCCGGTCGCCAGCTTCTCCGTCGCCATCGGATCGGCGGCCAGGTCAGCAGCAAAGCGCGCGCCATCGATCGGCGTGCTCACCACGGTTTCAGCCCCACCCGCCACCAGCGCGCGTGGCAGTTCGCCATGCTCGGCGTCCAGCTTTTCCAGCAGGTCCGGCGAAACCGTCAGGCGGTCGCAGCCGGCCAAGGCTTCGATCTGCGCCGTGGAACGGAACGAGGCGCCCATCACCACCGTCGGCGAACCGCGGCGCTTGAACTCGGCATACACGCCGCGCACGAACACCACGCCGGGGTCTTCATCGATGCTGGCAGGCGCCTGGCCGTTGGCCACGTACCAGTCCAGGATGCGACCAACGAAGGGCGAGATCAGGAACGCACCGGCTTCGCTGCAGGCCAGTGCCTGGGTGGAATTGAAGATCAGCGTCAGGTTGCAATCGATGCCTTCGGCCTGCAGCACGCGTGCCGCTTCGATGCCTTCCCAGGTCGCGGCGATCTTGATCAGGATCTTCTCGCGCGGCACGCCGGCGTCGGCATACATCTGCACGAAGCGGCGCGCCTTGGCGACAGTGGCCTCGGTGTCATGTGACTTGTCCGCATCCACCTCGGTGGACACGCGGCCCGGCACCAGCGTGCTCAACAGCGTGCCGACACCGACGGTCAGGCGGTCCGCCACGGCGTTGACCACGCTCTCGCGCTCACCGCCCTGTTCGCGGCCCCAGGCCAGTTCGCGGGCGATCAGGTCGGCATAGACCGGCAGGTCCAGCGCCTTCTTCACCAGGGTCGGGTTGGTGGTGCAATCCACCGGTCGCAACCGCTTGATGGCATCGTAATCACCAGTATCGGCGACCACCACGGAGAGTTCGCGCAGCTGGGCCAGTTTGGACGGGGTAGTGCTCATTGCAGCTCCATCAGTGCGGGCGCGCGTGGGGCGCAGCCGGGTAGCGGGAATTCTTCAGGGTGCGTCGTCGTGAACCGCGGTGACGCGCAGTTTCAGCTTGCGTCCGCCCGGCGCATCCCAATCGATGCTCTGGCCGATGGACAGGCCCAGCAGGGCGGTGCCGACCGGTGCCAGCACCGACACTTTATGTTCGTCGACGTTTGCTTCGCGTGGATAGACCAGGGTCAGCACGTGTTTGTCGCCGGTGGTCGCGTCTTCGCATTCAACCCGCGAATGCATCTTGACGATGCCGGCTGGCATCTCGCCAGGGGCCAGTACGGTGGCACGGGTCAATTCATCGGACAACGCCGCAGCAGCCGGCAAGGCGCTCGCAGCAGGAGAGTCCAGCAACGCCTCCAGGCGGGCCAGGTCATGGGATGAAACGGTGATGGACGGCGGCAGGCCGCTTGCGGTGGTCATGCAACTACTCCTTGAAAGGGACATACAAAAGGCGGCACCAGTTGGCGCCGCCTGATTCATATTGTGGGGACAAACGGGGCAGGAATCGACCCACCCGCGCACGCCGCCCTCTTCATTGTTCGGCTGCGGCTCAGCCCGGCAGGGCGCTGACGTCGTTTGCGGCTTGTCGTGACGGGGGTAACGGCCCACCCGACAACGTGAACAGGGACGCCGGCAAGTGCTTGAACTGGTCGGCCAGCTGCTCCAGGAACCCACTCATCGCCGAGCTGCGTCGCCACGCCATCGCGATCCGGCGGCTGGGCGGGTTGTCACCGACCAGGTCGAGCAGCCGGATGTTCTCCGAACGCGGAACCGGCGGCTTCACCGACAGCGTCGGCATCAAGGTGATGCCCACGTCGGCGGCGACCATCTGGCGCAGCGTCTCCAGGCTGGTAGCACGGAACTCGGATTTCTCGTTGGCGCCGAACAGCCGGCAGACTTCCAGTGCCTGGTCGCGCAGGCAGTGGCCATCTTCCAGCAGCAGCAGGCGCTGCGCGGACAGCTCCTGCACATCCAGCTGGCGGCGGTTGGCCAGCGGATGCTGGGCCGACACGGCAAGCAGGAACGGCTCCTCGAACAGGAACTCGGTGTGCAGCTGGTCATCCAGCACCGGCAGCGCCAGCAGGGCGGCATCCAGCTTGCCTTCGCGCAGCCGGGCCAGCAGCACGTCGCTTTTTTCCTCGACCAGCAGCAGCTCCAGCTGCGGGAAGCGTTCGCGGATGCGTGGAATCACATGCGGCAGCAGGTAGGGCCCCAGCGTCGGGAATATCCCCAGCCGGACCGCCCCTGCCTCCGGATCGCGGCTGCGGCGCGCCGCTTCCTTCATCTGCTCCACTTCGGCCACGATGACCCGGGCGCGCGCGGCCGCGTCCAGGCCAGCGGGGGTCAGCATCACTTTGCGCGGGGCGCGTTCCACCAGCGGCAACCCCAGCTCTTCTTCCAGCTTGCGGATCTGGGTGGAAAGCGTGGGTTGACTGACGAAACACGCGGCGGCGGCCTTGCCGAAATGGCGATGGTCGGCCAAGGCCACCAGGTACTTCAGATCACGTAGGTTCATCCTGAGACCTCATTGGGTAGGGACCGGGACGGCGTGGCTACCCAGCGGACATGCGGTGTCCCCGGTGATCTGGGAACCTGTGTCAGGCAGCTTCGGCGACAGCGCCGCTGCTCTTGGTCACGGACGTACGGATCAGGTGGTCGAAGGCACTCAAGGCGGCCGTCGATCCAGCGCCCATGGCGATGATGATCTGCTTGTACGGTACGGTCGTGCAATCCCCGGCGGCAAACACTCCGGGCAGATTGGTCTGGCCGCGATCATCGATGACGATTTCACCTCGCGGCGAGAGGGAGATGACGTCAGTCAAGAACTCGGTATTGGGCAGCAGTCCTATTTGCACGAAGATGCCTTCCAGTTCCACCCGATGTGAATCGCCGCCGACGCGGTCCTTGTAGACAAGCCCCGTCACTTTCTGCCCGTCGCCCAGGACTTCGGTGGTCTGTGCGCTGGTCAGCACGGTCACGTTGCCCAGGCTGCGCAGTTTGCGCTGCAGCACGTCGTCGGCGCGCAGCTTGTCGTCGAATTCCAGCAGCGTGACGTGGGATACCAGGCCGGCCAGGTCGATCGCCGCTTCCACGCCGGAATTGCCGCCGCCCACCACCGCCACGCGCTTGCCCTTGAACAGCGGGCCATCGCAGTGCGGGCAGTACGCCACGCCCTTGTTGCGGTACTGGTCTTCGCCGGGGACGTTCATCTGCCTCCAGCGCGCGCCGGTGGACAGGATCACCGTGCGCGACTTCAGCACCGCGCCGTTCTCCAGCTGCACCTGCACCAGCCCATCTTCGCCGGCCGGCACCAGGCCGGTGGCGCGCTGCAGGTCCATGATGTCCACGTCGTACTCACGCACGTGCTGTTCCAGCGCCATCGCCATCTTCGGGCCTTCGGTCTCCTTGACGGAAACGAAGTTCTCGATCGCCATGGTGTCCAGCACCTGGCCGCCAAAACGCTCGGCCGCGATGCCGGTCCGGATGCCCTTGCGGGCGGCATAGATCGCTGCGGCCGCGCCGGCCGGACCACCGCCCACCACCAGCACGTCGTAGGCATCCTTGCTCGACAGTTTGGCGGCATCGCGCTTGGCCGCACCGGTATCGAGCTTGGCCACGATCTGCTCGAGCGTCATCCGGCCCTGGTCGAACACTTCACCGTTGAGGTAGACCGTCGGCACCGACATGATCTGGCGCTGTTCCACTTCGTCCTGGAACAGGGCGCCGTCGATCGCCACGTGCTGGATGCGCGGGTTCAACACCGCGGCCAGGTTCAGCGCCTGCACCACGTCCGGGCAGTTCTGGCAGGACAGCGAGAAATAGGTTTCAAACTTGAACTCGCCTTCCAGGTTCTGCACCGCCTCGATCACTTCGGCTGTCGCCTTGGACGGGTGGCCGCCCACCTGCAACAGGGCCAGCACAAGCGAGGTGAACTCATGGCCCATCGGCAGGCCGGCGAAGGTCAGGTGGATGTCCTGGCCCGGGCTGCCCAGGTCGAAGGAGGGCACCCGGCCAGTGCCATCGCGCAGCACGGTCAGGCTGATCTGGTCGGACAGGCTTTCAATCGTGGTCAGCAGCTCCAGCATCTCCTGCGCTTTTGCGCCGTCGTCGGCATGCGCGGTGATCTGGATCGGGCGCGTCACGCGCTCCAGATAGGTCTTCAGCTGCGACTGCAGGTTGGCATCCAACATGGTCTTCTCCTGGCTTCAGGCAAAACGGGGGCGTGGCGCCGCGACTGAGCGTAGCGGACCAGCAGGGGGTAGGGGTGAACCGAAGACAGCAGCGTGGAAGGGGCTGGCGGCTGCTGGCTTGCGCGGC
This sequence comes from Stenotrophomonas sp. NPDC078853, assembly GCF_044901215.1. NCBI lineage: Bacteria > Pseudomonadati > Pseudomonadota > Gammaproteobacteria > Lysobacterales > Lysobacteraceae > Stenotrophomonas > Stenotrophomonas sp. NPDC078853. The sequence goes on from NZ_JBJDOQ010000015.1 coordinate 64,271, forward strand.
TGGCTTCGGTTCACCCCCACGCCCGCGTGGGGCGGGCATGGGAGCGAGGTGCGGCGTTTAGATCTTGCCGACCAGGTCCAGCGACGGGGTCAGGGTCTTCTCGCCTTCCTTCCACTTGGCCGGGCAGACCTGGTTCGGGTTGGCGGCGGTGAACTGGGCAGCCTTCAGCTTGCGCAGGGTCTCGGACACGTCACGGGCGATCTCGTTGGAATGGATCTCCAGGGTCTTGATCACGCCTTCCGGGTTGATGATGAAGGTGCCGCGCAGGGCCAGGCCTTCTTCTTCGATGTGCACGCCGAAGGCACGGGTCAGCTGGTGGGTCGGATCGCCGACCAGCGGGAACTGCGCCTTGCCCACCGCCGGCGAGGTTTCGTGCCAGACCTTGTGCGAGAAGTGGGTATCGGTGGTGACGATGTAGACCTCGGCACCGGCCTTCTGGAACTCGGCGTAATGGTCGGCCGCGTCCTCGATTTCGGTCGGGCAGTTGAAGGTGAAAGCGGCCGGCATGAAGATCAGGACGGACCACTGGCCCTTCATGGTGCGGTCGGAAACCTTGATGAACTCGCCATTCAGATACGCATTGGCTTCGAACGGCTGGATCTGGGTGTTGATCAGGGACATGGATATTCCTCTTGGGTGAAGGGGAGTGGGTGTTGCGACAGGACCTAGAATAACGGCTCCTATCCGATAAGGACAATCCATTGATTGCATCTATCCAATAGGCTTTGGCTATTGATAATCGGCTGAGTCAGTGAGCGCAGGGACCCAAAGCGCCCGCTGTTTTCGTTATGGTTCAACGACTTGCGGGATTTCTTGGCCAGTGGCGTGATAGCCTCGGCCAATATCACGCGGGGGTGGACCTGAACAACGTGCATCAGCTCCGGTGCCGTGATGTCGCCGCGGCACGGCCTCGTTGCGACGCCTTGGGCTAAGCTGCCGCCCCCATGCAAGGTCCTGACCATGAGCGCGCGCCCCGACATGCTGTTACGCGACCTGCTGGCTGACGCCGCGGCCAAGCTGCGCGGTCCAGAGGCGCGGCACGAGGCCGAACTGCTGCTGTTGCATGCGCTGCAGCGCCCGCGCAGCTGGCTGTTCGCCCACGCCACGGATCCGGTCGACCTGGCCGATCGCGACAGTTTCCATGCGCTGCTGGCGCGTCGCGCGGCAGGCGAACCGGTGGCCTACATCACGGGCCAGTGGGGCTTCTGGACGCTGCAGCTGGAGGTCAGCCCGGCCACCCTGATCCCGCGGCCGGAGACCGAGCTGCTGGTGGAACAGGCGCTGGCGCGGCTGCCTGCCGATCGCCCCTGCACGATTGCCGACCTCGGCACCGGCAGCGGCGCCATTGCACTGGCGCTGGCCAGTGAACGCCCCCTTGTACAGGTGCTGGCGACCGATTTCAGTGGCGAGGCGCTGGCGGTGGCCAAGCGCAATGCGGCGCGCAACGCGGTGTCCAACGTCGCCTTCGCGCAGGGGTCCTGGCATGTGCCGCTGCAGGGGCAACGTTTTGACCTGATCGCCAGCAATCCGCCCTACATCGCCAGCGACGATCCGCACCTTGCACGTGGCGACCTGCGCTTTGAGCCATCCACCGCGCTCGCGTCCGGGCAGGACGGGCTGGACGACATCCGCCTGATCGCCGATGGGGCGCGCGCCCACCTGCTGCCCGGTGGCTGGCTGCTGCTGGAACATGGCTGGGACCAGGGCGCGGCGATCCGCGCGCTGCTGCAACAGGCCGGCCTGGATGAAGTGCAAACGGTACAGGACCTGGAGCAGCGCGACCGGGTCACGCTGGGCCGGCGACCGGCCTAGAATGGGCGCTCTGTCCTGCCGCGCGCGGGGCATCACCACGGAGCTGCAAGCATGCGTACGCTGTACCCCGCCATCACCCCCTACGACGTCGGCACCCTGAAGGTCGACGACCGCCACACGCTGTATTTCGAACAGTGCGGCAACCCGGACGGCAAGCCGGTGGTGATGCTGCATGGCGGGCCGGGCGGCGGCTGCAGCGACAAGATGCGCCAGTTCCACGACCCGGCCAAGTACCGCATCATCCTGTTCGACCAGCGCGGTGCCGGACGTTCCACCCCGCACGCAGACCTGGTGGACAACACCACCTGGGACCTGGTGGCTGATATCGAGAAACTGCGCGAGCATCTTTCCGTTGAACGCTGGCAGGTATTCGGCGGCAGCTGGGGTTCCACGCTGGCGCTGGCCTATGCGCAGACGCACCCCGAGAAGGTGACCGAACTTGTGCTGCGCGGCATCTTCATGCTGCGCCGCTGGGAGCTGGAATGGTTCTACCAGGAAGGCGCCAACCGCCTGTTCCCCGATGCGTGGGAGCATTACCTCAAGCCGATCCCGGCCGTCGAGCGGCACGATCTGATCTCCGCGTTCCATCGTCGCCTGACCAGCGAAGACGAAGCCACCCGGCTGGCTGCGGCCAAGGCCTGGAGCGTGTGGGAAGGGGCGACCAGCTTCCTGCATGTGGACGATGACTTCGTCAACAGCCATGAGGACCCGCAGTTCGCGCTGGCCTTCGCGCGCATCGAAAACCACTACTTCGTCAACGGCGGCTTCTTCGAGGTGGAAGAGCAGCTGCTGCGTGATGCGCACCGCATCGCCGACATCCCCGGCGTGATCGTGCACGGCCGCTACGACGTGGTGTGCCCGCTGGCCAACGCCTGGGAGCTGAGCAAGGCCTGGCCGAAGGCGAAGCTGCAGATCAGCCCCGCATCGGGCCATTCGGCGTTCGAAGCCGAGAACGTGGACGCGCTGGTGCGCGCGACCGATTCGTTCGCCTGAGCCAGCCGCGTGAACCTGCCCGGTGGCTGAACCTGCCCCGGTGGGTGACGACCGTTGGTCGTCACGCTTTCACTGGCAGAAGCGCGTGACGACCAACGGTCGTCACCCACCAAGTGCAGAGGCCAGTGCCTACCGTTGCAGCAGCGCTGCCTGCAGTCCGTTGAACAGTCGCGCCAGCCGATCCGCCCAGGCCTGCTGGCCGGCTTCATCGGCGATCAGGTCCTGACGGATCTCCAGTTCCACATGCACCAGGCCGCGGCCTTCCCCGTGCACCGGCACCGCGTAATCACTGCTCGGGGTAACCGAATACGGCTGGTTGTCACCGACCGCCAGGTCGCCTTCTTCCCCCAGTGCGCGCAGCAGCGGATGCGCGAAGCGCGTGTCCTGGTGGTACAGCACGCCGGCATGCCAAGGGCGTTGCACGCCGTTCATCACCGGGGTGAAGCTGTGCATCATCACCAGCAGGGTAGGGCGCGCGGCATCGCGGCGTGCATCCAGTTCCGCGTTGATGCGTGCGTGGTACGGCGCATGGATGGCTTCGATGCGTTGCTGCCGCTGTGCAACCGTCAGCGCCGCGTTGCCCGGCACCACGGTGCCATCGCTGGTTTCGGGGATCAGCGTGGGCGATGCCAACGGGCGATTGCAGTCGATCAGCAGCCGCGAATACGTCTGTTCGATGGTCCAAGCGTCCAGCCGCTGCGCCAGCGCGCGGGTGGTGCCGGCAATGCCGATATCCCAGCCGATGTGCCGGTCCAGCTGCGCCTGCGGCAACCCGAGCGTGCCCAGCGAGCGCGGTACCTGCTGCCCGGCGTGGTCGGCCAGCAGCAGGAACGGCGATGCGCCCTGCGGCCGATGGATCGTGTACACCGCAGGGTCATCCGATCCCAGCAGCGCCGATGACACGTCTGCTCCGGCATCAGCCACGCGGGGCTCCGTCCAGGTGGTGTTCGATCATCCACAGCCCGGCCCACAGTTTGGCGTCCAGCTCGTAACCGTCGGCGATCTTCTGCACCAGCCATGCCGCTGCCTGCGCACGCGGTACCTCGTGCACGGTGATGTCTTCGCTGTCATCACCACCGCCGGCGCCGACCCGGCTCAGACCGGTGGCGCGCACGAAGGCGATCTTTTCGCTGCTGGCACCGGAAGAGGTGGGGCCGATCATCAGGACCTCGGCCTGTTCGGCGGTCCAGCCGGTTTCTTCTTCCAGTTCGCGCACGGCGGAAATTTCGATGGATTCGCCGGCGTCGATGTCGCCGACCAGTCCGGCCGGCATCTCGATCGTTTTGGCCTGCAGGGGTACGCGGAACTGTTCCACGAACAGCACGTTGTCCTGCGGAGTGACCGCGATGATGATCGCCGCCAGTCCACCGGCATGGGTGCGTTCGCTGTATTCCCAGGTGCCGCGCACGACCATGCGCTGGAACTTGCCTTCGAATACGACACGCGGGGCTTCGTTGTTGCGCTGGCTCATGCGAACTCGCTCGATGGAGGATAAGGAGAAGGTGCTGAGGCGTCGGCCAGGCCGGCGGCGGCGAACAGCCGGCGGCGGGTCAGCGGGCCGAAGCGCAGGGTGCTGCACAGGCCTTCCAGCAGTTCGCCGTCGGCGTGGCCGCGCGGCATGCCGGCAACGGTGCCATCCAGCGGTGCATTCAATGCAATGGTGGTCAGCTCGCGCCACAGCAAGGCGTGCTCGCGCTGTTCGCGCAGCCGCACCGCCATCTGGCTTGCACCGCGCAGGCGCAGGAACGGCACCTCGTCCAGGCGTTCGTACAACGCGTCCAGGCTGCCGAAGTGGGCCAGCAGCACGGCGGCGGACTTGCTGCCCACGCCGGTGATGCCGGGGATGTTGTCCACCGCATCGCCGCACAGCGCGAGGAAATCGGCGACCTGGTGCGCGTGCACGCCGAGCCGGCCCTTCACCCCGTGCATGTCCCAGCGCACGTTGCGGGCGAAATCCCACTGTTCATCATGCTGCAGCAGCAGCTGCGACAGGTCCTTGTCGGCGGAGATGATGATGCCGCGGTGGCTGGCGCGGTGCGCGTGCAGGGCGCTGCCGATCAGGTCATCGGCTTCGTAATCGTGGTGGCCCATGACCGCCAGCCCGAGCGCGGCGCACAGCGCCTTGCAGTGGACGAACTGGCGCCGCAGTTCCTCCGGCGCCGGATCGCGGTTGGCCTTGTAGGCCGGGTACAGGCGGTTGCGATAGCAGCTGTCCAGCGCCTCGTCGAAGGCGATGGCGATGTGCTGCGGGCGCTGGCGCTCCAGCAGCTCCAGCAGGAACCGGGCGAAGCCGTGCACCGCGTTGGTCGGCCAGCCCTGCGCGTCCTGGAACTGGTCGGGCAGCGAGTGCCACGCGCGGAAGATGTAGATGCTGGCATCCACCAAGTACAACGGCGGGCGTGCAGCGGCTTCAGTGGCAAGCGCCTGCGCGATGCCTTCGGCCATCGGATCCAGCGCGTCCAGCGGGTCCACCCTTGCGCTCACGCCGTGCCCGTCCAGTCCTGCAGCAGCGCGGCGGCATCGGGCCGGTCGCGTTCCGGCACGGGAGTCTTCGGGGTGCCGATGTGGATGAAACCGGCGATCTGTTCCCCTTCGGCCAGGCCCAGATGGGCGCGCACTGCCGGGTCGAAGGCCATCCAGGCAGTCAGCCACTGCGCGCCGAAGCCGTACGCCTGGGCGGCCTGCAGCAATGCGAAACAGACGCAGCCGGCGGTCATCAGCTGCTCCTGCTCGGGCACCTTGGCGTCCGGCTTGAGGCTGGCCACCACGGTGATCACCAGCGGCGCGTGCGAGAAGCGCTGGCGATCCTTGTCCAGCTGCGCGGCGGAAATGTCCGGATCGCGCTGCAGGGCGCGCTCGGCCAGGAAGGCGCCGAGGGCATGACGGGCATCCCCGCTGATTTTCAGGAAACGGAACGGCACCCGCTTGCCGTGATCAGGCACACGCACGGCCGATTCCAGCATGCGCAGCAGGGTGGCGGCGTCCGGACCGGGCTCGCCCAGCTGCCGCGAAGGCACGGAACGGCGGGCGTCGAGGGCGAGCAGGGCAGCAGGTTCAGACATGCGGGGGAACCATCCGTTCGGAGCGGAACGCCAGTATAGCGAGCGCCATCTGGCGCCCCGCTGAGTCCCCGTGATGTCCGCCAGCGTGAACCGCCAAAGTGCGAACTGTCTTCACGCTGTAGATGAACGGTTCATCACCCTCGCGGCGGTATAGTTCGAGGCCGGACGGGCCGCCGGCCCGTTTAACTCCCCCCAGCGACAACTGTGATGTCCATCATGCCCCCGCCTTGCGCCGAGCGTGTTGCAGCGCTCGCGCTGCAGGCCCTGCAGCGCTTACGATACGTACCTTGCCGGTCGTCTGGTCATGGGGTGCGGAAGTGAGGACTGTTTCACTGTCCGCAGTGGCGTGGACGGCCTACCATCGATCTGCTGGCGCTGGGGAGGCGCGGGCAGTCATGTCATCGTTGTCGTATCGAGATTCTGCGAAGGTGGGGAGCCTTCTCGCATGGTGACGCCCAGTCCGATGGGAGCGCCGGGACGCGACGCGTCCCAGCTCATGCTGGTCCGTGAGGCGGCATTGCCGGCCATCACGCTTGCGTTCACGACCGTGCTTTCGCGGTTTGACGACGTGCTGTTCGATCGCGCCGCTACCGCAGGCGCCTCCCAGCTGTTGTTCCTGGACGGCATGCGTGAACTGCGTCGCCGCCGCCAGGAGATCAGTGACGGTTTCTCCGCCCACCTGCAGCGCAGCTGGGATGCCTTTGAAAGCGGCGCGCCGCTTTCGGCGGAAGCGACGCTTTCCGGCCACCGCGACGACGGCCTGAGCCTGGTCGGCGAGCACGAACTGGAATCGCGGCTGGCGGTGCGCCAGTTCGCGATGCTGCTGCTGCGTGATTTCAAATCCGTGCTGGGCCGGCTGGACCTGCGCCTGGGCTGGATCGGCGGCGGGCTTGAACTGGACGCCGACACCAACCCGATCAGCCCCGAACAACTGGGCGTGGCCATCCACGAAGCCTTCGCCGGCTGCGAGCTGGCCCCGGAAGTGCGGCTGGTGCTGATCAAGTTGTGCGAGCGCGACCTGCACGCCCCGATCGGCAAGATCTACGAAAAAATCGACGACCACCTGGCCAAGGCCGGGGTGTTGCCGAATGTCTCCGCACCGCGCCGCGCGGCCCCGCAACGGGCCCCCAGCCCGCCGCCGCAGGGCATGCTCGACGATCTGGTGGAACAGCGTCATCCGCCCGGCCCCGACGGTGCCGATGGCAGCCAGGGCGCACCGGCATGGGCACAGCGCTTCACGGATCGCTGGGCCCAGCAGCGCGGCAACCTTCAGGGCCACCCCGGCGATGTCGACGGCGGCCAGGGCGGCCCCGGCGGTGAGCAGGGCATGCTGCTGGACGCGCTGCACGAACTGCTGCGGCAGACCCGCCATGTGCGCGAGGACGCCACGTCCGCCGCGCAGGTCGCGGTGGGTCAGCAGCGTCCGCTCAGCCAGCGCGAGATGATGTCGGTGCTGTCCCTCCTGCAGGCCACGCCAAGTGCGACGCTGCGCGCGGCGATCGGCGAAGACGGTGAATCGTTGGCACAGCGCCTGAAAAGCGAAGTGCTGTCCAATGCCACCCAACTGGGCGTGGATCCCAGCCAGGCCCGGCTCGATCCGCAGGACGAAGATGCCATCGACCTGGTCGGCATGCTGTTCGACGTGATGCTGGACGAGCGTGAACTGGAAGGCCGTTCGCGTGAGTTGATCGGCCGGCTGGTGGTGCCCTTCGTCAAGGTCGCCATGCTGGACCGCCGCATGTTCGTGCAGAAGACCCATCCGGCGCGCAAGCTGCTCAATTCGCTGGCCGAAGCATGCGAAGGCAACACCGGCGAAAGCCAGGCCGAGCGCGTGCTGATGGGCAAGGTCGAAGAAATCATCGAACGGCTGGTGGCCGAGTTCAACGAGAACCTCGCCATCTTCCTGACCCTGGAAGAAGATTTCCGCGATTTCCTGGCCCAGCATCGGCGCCGGATTGAAATCGCCGAGCGGCGTGCCGCGGAAACGCAGCGTGGCCAGGAAAAACTGGAAATGGCCCGCGCCCGCGCCAGTGCCGAACTGGACCGTCGCATTGCCGACGCCACCCTGCCGCAGGCGATTGCCGAGTTCCTGCGCCAACCGTGGCAGCACCACCTCACCCTGGCGCTGCTGCGTGAAGGCGAAGAGGGTGCATCGGTAGCCGAAGCCCTGACCCTGGCCGACGGCCTGCTGGACGAAGTGGCCGAAGCGCGCCGCAAGATCGTCGGCAAGCCGTGGCTGCAGGCCTGGCAGCCGGCTTTGGGGCGCGTGTTCGCCAGCGTCGGCGTGCACGGTGATGGCGCCGCGCGCGCCGTCGATGCGTTGCACGACACCCTGCAGAGCATCGCCGAGTCGCGCCCGGAACTGGAGCGCGCCCTGCCTGAGCTGCCGCAGGTGGTACTGCCCGCCCCGCCGGCTTCGGATACCGCATCGGTGGAAGTCACCGCGTCGGTGGAAGACGACAATTTCGACAATGCGGACGCGGATCGATTCCGCCGCATGGAGATTGGTATCTGGCTGGACTTCATCGACAAGGACGGCAAGGCGCAGGCCGGCAAGCTGTCGTGGATCAGCCCGATCTCGCAGCGCCTGCTGTTCGTCAACCGGCGCGGCGTACGCTTCTGCGTCGCATCGCCGGAAGAACTGGCGGTGATGGTGCGCCTGGGGCGCCTGCGCCCGCACGTGGATGACGGCGCCTTCGACAGTGCCATGCAGGGCGTGATCGATCGCTTGGATCCGCGCGGAAACACCACCGTCCACTGATTGACGGGTAGCGCCGAAGGCGGCGGCAGGAGCCGCTGCCAACGTCGCTTGCGACGGCCCGCAGGGTGCCGGTCAGGACGAGCGGCTTAGCCAGGCTCGGCGGTCGGTGTCGCGTAGAACTCCATAGCCACGCTCTAACGACGAAGCGAGATCAGTTGAACGATCCGAAAGAGCGTGCAGTGCCACAACACTAAGATTGCCTTTACGGTTTCATGACCGCGCGCTTGGTGCTGGTCCGAGTCATTCGGACCTCCGGCGCGAGGAGACACGAGTTGAGCCTTAAGCTGATCAATGTTTTTCGCGCTGTTGCGGCATCCGCCGCACTCCTCTTTCTGATGCAGTCCGCTGATGCGCAGGAAGCAATCAGAACGTGGGAGGGAGGGGCGTCGCCTGGAACGATCTATTGGACAGAGCGTGGCGCGCAGAAGGCCATAGAAGCGCGCTTCGAGAAGCTCGCCGAGTCTGGCCCCCTCCATTGGGAGGTTAACAACCAGGCGATATTTTCCGATAAAACGATATATGACTACCATGTCGTGCCGGAAGTCGGTTCGATGACGGACTGGAAATATCAATTTCCATGGAATGAATACGTGGCAACCGAGGATGAGGCCCGAGAGCAAGCGATCGAAGAGTATCGGAGAGATAATGGATGCCCCGGGCCGACCGCTTCAGAAACATTCTGGGATACAGATGGAGATGGTTGGGGTGTGGATGGCTCCAATATGTTTGAGAGCGGCACCTTCGTCATAAAATTTAACTGGCATGACTACCCTAACGGCTGTATAGAAAGGGTTGCAAGGGGCGTCATCAGGCGCGAGCGATACGTTAAATGTCGCAATCCAAAGATAATGGAGTGGCGCCGGGATCTCAACGTGTGCGCCATGAAGCGTCCTTGGAATATTGCAGAAGATCCTGCAGTCTTTACGTATTGGAGTGAGCCTCTAGGAAACGAGTGCAAAGTTGGCAATCCTTGCGATCCAAGTACGGGGGACAAATATGAGGCCGAAAGCGACATTTCGCTGCATTGGGTTGCATTCGAGCGCTTCTATCATTCGTCTAGCAGCACCGCCGGAGGGGCGTTTGGGCACGGATGGACGCATTCGCACAACGTTCGGCTCAGTGTCGCACTTGATCACTATTCGAGCCCCTCTAGCTATTATCTCGGTCTGACAGAGGCGGATGGCACCCATGTTGCCTTACTTCGCGTGGGAACCGAGTGGGAGGCGAGAAATGGCAGCGGCGACCGGGTGTCGCAGCAGGGCACCGACTGGACGCTCCGGCGCCGCGACGAAGTCATGGTCTTCAATGCAGCCGGCAGACTGCAATGGCGCGAGTTCGAGGACGGCACCTGGCTTCAATACGCTCACGATGCGCGCGGCCGCTTGCTGTCCATTACGCATTCAACAGGGCGACAAGTAACGCTCCAGTACGCGCTGCCGGCGGACGATAATGTCATTTCGTCGCTCTCGATCGGTGGCGTCGTCGTCGTCTCCTATCTCTATAACAGCAACGGCAAGTTGGTTTCGGCAAGCTACCCCGACAGTGGTGCACGCACCTACCATTACGAGGACAGCCGTTTCCCGCAGCACCTCACAGGCATAACGGCGGAGGATGGACAGCGATTCAGCTGGTTCGGCTATGACGAAAAGGGCCGGGTCACCTGCAGCCGGCATTCGGGCGACTGCACGCAGAGCGACGTCGGTGTGGATGGTGTCAAGCTGGCCTATACCGCGACGGGCACCGTCGTGACCGATGCGCTCGGTCGGCAGTCGAACTTTGGGCTGACGGCCCCAGGCACCAGCGGCCTGCCGCGCAAGGTCAATGGCATCACCGATACCCAGGGAAGCATCAGCCGAACGTACCTGCCGGAAAGCACGGATTTCCGCAGACGCGTGCAGAGCGTCACGGACCGTCGCGGCACGACGACCAGCCATCTGTATGCAGACATCAATGATCCCGCCGCGGGTGCGGTGCAGAGCCACACGGTGACCGAAGCGGTCGGACTGCCCGAGCAGCGCGTGTCGACCACCCAGGTAGCGGTCGGCAGCAACCGCGTCGTACTGCAGCGCGAAGCCAACCGCGAAACCCGCATCACGCGCAATGCGAGGATGCAGCCGGTCTCGATCACCGTGGAGGACCTTGTCAGCGGGCAGTCGCGGGTGACCACCCTTGCCTACTGCGAGGCGGTGGGAGCCGATTGCCCGGAGATTGGCCTGCTGCGCAGCGTGGATGGACCGCGCAGTGGCGTGGCCGACACGGTCACCTACGTGTACTACGCCGCCGACGATACCGGCTGCAGCAGCGCCGGCGCGTGCACGTTCCGCAAAGGCGATCTGCGCAGCACCACCAACGGTCTCGGACACAAGGTCGACGTGCTGGCCTATGACGAGGCGGGGCGGGTACTTTCCTCGCGGGACGCGAACAATGTAATCACCGACTATCGTTACCATGCGCGTGGCTGGCCGACGCAGGTCATCGTCCGTGGCGCTACCACGGCGGCCGACCGGATCACTTCGATTGCGTACTGGCCGACCGGCCAGGTCAAGCAGGTGATCCAGCCGGACGGCAGTGCGATCACCTACGAATACGACGCCGCGCAGCGCCTCACCGACGTCGCCGACACGGCAGGGAACACACTGCACTATGTTCTGGATAATGCGGGAAATCGCCTGCAGGAGAAGGCGCTAGACAATGCAGGTACGCTTCGCCGCACATTGGCACGCGCGTACGACACGCTGGGCCAGCTGACCGCGCTCAAGGACGCGGGTAACCACGCTACGACCTATGGCTATGACGCCAGCAGCAATCCAACGCTCGTCACCGATGCCTTGCTCCGCCCCAGCACACAGGCATTCGACGCGCTGAATCGCCTGGCGCGTTCTCTGCAGGACAGCGCGGGTGTCGCGGCCGAGACCCAGATGCAGTACGACGCGCTGGACAACGTTACGCGCGTTACCGATCCAAAGGGCCTGCATACCAACTATCAGTACAACGGCTTCGGTGACCTGCTGGTCCTTTCCAGCCCGGACACGGGGAACGCCACGATGACATTCGATGCCGCAGGTAACAGGGTGACGCGTACCGATGCGCGTGGCGTCACTGCGACCTATGGCTACGATGCGTTGAACCGCGTTACGTCCATCGCCTATCCCGATCCCACTCAAGACGTGGGGGTGCAGTACGACGTCGCACCGGCGGCATGCGCAGCGACAGAGCGCTTCGCCATCGGCCGGGTTGGGCGCGTGGTTCACCCCGGTGGATCTACCCAGTATTGCCACGACCGCTTCGGTCAGGTGACCCGTAAGATCCAGACGATCAACAACGTAGCGACGACCTTGCGGTACACCTACACCAAGGCGGGACGGCTTGCCTCTGTGATCTATCCCGGTGGGGCGGTGGCCGACTACATGCGGGATGCGCAGGGCCGCGTCACCCAGGTAGGAGTGAAGCGTGGAACCCTGGCTCGACAGGTTCTGGTCAAGCAGGTGGGCCATGCGCCGTTCGGTCCCATCACCGGCTGGACCTATGGCAACGAACGTCGCCTGAACCGTCCGCATGATCAGGACTACAGGGTGAGCAGCGTCAGCGATGCGTCGACCGGTGGGCTCAAGCTCGGATTTGGATATGACGCAGTGGGGGCGCTTACCCAGCTGCGTGCCGGTGCATCCGGAAGCGTGCTCGCAACCTACGGTTACGACGGAATGGGGCGCCTGTTGCAGGCGGCGGATGCTGCGGGGATGCCGACGCATACCTATGGCTGGGACGCGACCGGTAACCGGTCGCAGGCCGGCAGCGCTGCCGGAACGCTGGCGTATCACTATCCGGCTACCAGCCATCGCCTGACCAGCGTGGGTGGGCAGGCGCGGAGCTATGACGCAGCGGGCAATACGACGCAGATGAACGGCCTGACCTACGCGTACAACAGTGCTGGCCGACTGGGACAGGTCAAGCAGGGAGCCACTTCGCGGGGAATTTACCGCTATAACCACTGGGGCGAGCGCGTGCTGCGGCAGGCGGGCGGCAAGACCACCTCGACGCTGTACGACGAATCAGGCCAGTGGCTGGGCGAATACAGCGCAAGCGGGGTGCCACAGCAACAGGTGGTGTGGCTGGAGAACTATCCGATTGCGGTGTTCAGTGAGTCCACTGCCGGTGTGCCGACACTGGGCTACGTGCAGCCGGATCACCTGGGGACACCGCGGGTGATCATTGACGCGGCGCGTAATGTGGCTGTGTGGGAGTGGGCGCTGACGGGTGAGGCGTTCGGGGCGGATGCTGCGAATGAGGATCCTGATGGCGATGGCGTCGCGTTTGGATTTGCGTTGCGGTTCCCGGGGCAGCAGGTGACGCCGGAGACGGGGCTGAACTACAACTATCAGCGGGATTATGATGCTGGGGTGGGGCGGTATGTGCAGAGCGATCCGATTGGATTATTGGGCGGGCTTAGCACATATGGGTATGTGGAGGGTGATCCATTGCGATCGGTTGATCCACTCGGACTACAGGTGGTGGGGAGTCCAAACGAGATGAAAATGTGGGGCCAAGGGCACAACATTCGCTCCCCTGATTTTGTCAAGGTTAGTGTGTCATTCTATGTTTTTGGCGCGTCTCGCTCTTTTTCTCGAAGCGGGAACACATTTGTGGCTGGGGGCCTAAGTCGACCTTATCCTTCTCCCAATGGGCGCCTGCAGGCTTCGCTGAGTGTTGGGTGGCTCAATCAATGCGAAGTTCCCACGGGCGCCAAGGTCGATGATCATCTCGGGGGGTTCGGAATTTCGGGTGCAGGCGGCTATCGCGGCGTGGGCGGAGGGTTAAATTATTCTCCAAACGCGGGAACTTCGACTGAGGTGGGCGTCGGAATAGGTGGCGGGTTCTCTCCTGGTGAGGTATCTCGAAGTGACGGAAGCTGGGGAGGTTCGTGGTGAAAGCCAAACTCGTTCTAGTTGCATTGGTGTGTACTTTTATTGTGATAAGTTGGTTGTCAGTTACGCGAAGTCTGGTTCGAGGTGATTGGTCTGGCCGACCAAGCGACGGGGAATTAAAGGCCGCTAACGAGGGTTTGAAATTCCCGCAGAATAGTGATGCCCGAACGCAGAGAGCGTTGTCCCGCGGAACATTTATCGGCATGACGGCTGAAGCCAAGACGGCGTTGACGGTCGAGGTGGCCTCAAGGCACTTCCTTGATTTGGCAAGGCGAAATGAATGGACGTTACGATCTGACCGATTCGTCGCTAGGGGCCGGAGGATGATCTTCTGCGATGGCAGGTTTGCACACGATATTGAGCTGTCTGCACGCGGGGCTGAAGCATTGATATACGCGGGAACGTACTGGGAAACTGACGTAAATAGTCCTCGTTACTGTAAGGCGGAAAGTGCCAAATAAGCCGGTAAGAGTGTGTTTAATGTTGCCAACGAGTGTTACCCGCGCTCAGAGTTGCCATGTGAAAAGGACGGGGCTTGGAGGTGCGGAAGCCTTTCTGGGGTCGGCACTCGGGCGTGAGCTTCGAGACTCTTCTCGCATCTTGAAAGGTTGGGGGCTGACGTGTCGACCGCCGTCGCTTTGATGGAATTCAGCCGCTATGTATCTTCGGCCGTTTCTTCTGCCCTGAGAAAGATCGCATCAAATGAGCGCGTCCAAAGGGCCTGCATACCAACTATCAGTACAACGGCTTCGGTGACCTGCTGGTCCTTTCCAGCCCGGACACGGGGAACGCCACGATGACCGTCGATGCCGCAGGTAACAGGGTGACGCGTACCGATGCGCGTGGCGTCACTGCGACCTATGGCTACGATGCGTTGAACCGCGTTACGTCCATCGCCTATCCCGATCCCACTCAAGACGTGGGGGTGCAGTACGACGTCGCACCGGCGGCATGCGCAGCGACAGAGCGCTTCGCCATCGGCCGGGTTGGGCGCGTGGTTCACCCCGGTGGATCTAGCCAGTATTGCCACGACCGCTTCGGTCAGGTGACCCGTAAGATCCAGACGATCAACAACGTCGCAACGACCCTGCGGTACACGTACGACAAGGCGGGACGGCTTGCCTCTGTGATCTATCCCGGTGGGGCGGTGGCCGACTACATGCGGGATGCGCAGGGCCGCGTCACCCAGGTAGGGCTGAAGCGTGGAACCTTGGCTCGACAGGTTCTGGTCAAGCAGGTGGGTCATGCGCCATTCGGTCCGATCACCGGCTGGACCTATGGAAACGAACGTCGCCTGAACCGTCCGCATGATCAGGACTACAGGGTGAGCAGCGTCAGCGATGCGTCGACCGGTGGACTCAAGCTCGGATTTGGATATGACGCAGTGGGGGCGCTTACCCAGCTGCGTGCCGGTGCATCCGGAAGCGTGCTCGCAACCTACGGTTACGACGGAATGGGGCGCCTGTTGCAGGCGGCGGATGCTGCGGGGATGCCGACGCATACCTATGGCTGGGACGCGACCGGTAACCGGTCGCAGGCCGGCAGCGATGCCGGAACGCTGGCGTATCACTATCCGGCTACCAGCCATCGCCTGACCAGCGTGGGCGGTCTGGCCAGGACCTATGACGCTGCGGGCAACACAACGCAGATGAATGGTCTGACCTACGCCTACAACAGCACTGGCCGGTTGGGACAGGTCAAGCAGGGGAGCACTTCGCTGGGAATTTACCGGTATAACCACCGGGGCGAGCGCGTGCTGCGGCAGGCGGGCGGCAAGACCACCTCGACGCTGTACGACGAATCAGGCCAGTGGCTGGGCGAATACAGTGCAAGCGGGGTGCCACTGCAACAGGTGGTGTGGCTGGAGAACTATCCGATTGCGGTGTTCAGTGAGTCCACTGCCGGTGTGCCGACACTGGGCTACGTGCAGCCGGATCACCTGGGGACACCGCGGGTGATCATCGACGCGGCGCGTAATGTGGCTGTGTGGGAGTGGGCGCTGACGGGTGAGGCGTTCGGGGCGGATGCGGCGAATGAGGATCCTGATGGGGATGGGGTCGCGTTTGGATTTGCGCTGCGGTTCCCGGGGCAGCAGGCGACGCCGGAGAGCGGGCTGAGCTACAACTACCAGCGGGATTATGATGCTGGGGTGGGGCGGTATGTGCAGAGTGATCCGATTGGGTTGGCGGGTGGGGCCGGCACCTACCCCTATGCCGGCGGAGTTCCGATCACCCACGTTGACCCTTTAGGATTGCAGGAATTCCATCCTGGGGTCAGTAAGTCAGAGACTGGTGCCTATACAGTTAACTGGAGATATTACGTTAATAGAAGTTTGGAGGCGCTCGGGTTGCCGGCCGCATTCGCTGCGGGAGCGGGCGATTTCGGTCAACAGTACGCTAACCAGTGGTCAGCCACCCATGCAGTTGGTGGGGCACACAATGGATGGATCGGTCAGGACAAATATTTTCATTGTATGGCGAATTGCCAAGCTGCGCAGAAAGGCATGGGAGGCGTGGCCGCTGCCCAGTGTATAAGCGACGGGCGCGAAAGGTTCGACCAGAGGGTTAAAGGAGATTCTGCTGACGACTCGGCGGCTGATCAATTAGCAAACCTGCTTGGACGATCGTCAGGGCAAATGAATTCTGGAGGGAATTGCTCGCAGATGTGCGGAATCTATCGTCCAGGCGGGAACTTCCCATTTTAATTACGTGGAAACCTACAGTGGGAATCTTCAAGCCTTTCATGGCAATAAATTTGATTATTGCAATTTCAGGATGTGTCGAAGTTGCGAGCAACGAGTATGCCAATCGCGATCAAGCCCAAGCGATGCAGGCAATTGGCGATTCCAAATGGCTGCCGCTGTGGTTGCCTGAAGATGCCATGGATATTCGTGAGACGCACGACATGGATACAAATGAGTCATGGTTGGTTTTTGTTCCCAGTAGCGGAACTTTTATCTTGCCGGAAGAGTGTAGGAAAACGACAGAGCTAGAGATGCCGGACAGCAGCGTGATGCAGCGGTTTCCGCGATTCGCTCGTGCAGCTCGGTCACGCGCATCGGGCAACGCAGGCACGTCCTACTTATGTCTAGAGGGCAATACTAATCGATGGGTGATGCACGATAAGGAATTGAACTTGGTCTACAGTAGGGTGAAGTTCTGAGGCGAGATCTGATCTAGCCCCCGAATCATGGACGGGGTTTGGAAGCGTTGGGTCTGCGAAACTAACCCTGACGTCTGAGTGCTTGGCGGGGCGAGCTGCGACTTTAAGCGTGGTTTTCGCCGGAGCGGGTATAGGGGTCGGTTCGCCTCTAACTCTCACCGTCTCAAACGTTACTCTATCCGGCGGGAACCTGATGCTAGTTGATCCCGGCGACCTAGTTGGTCCAGCGAGCCTACTTTCGATCGGTGCTGCTGTTGGTGGTGGTGCTGCCTTGTACGAAGTGAAACTCGGGGCTGTGAAGTCTGTCGGATGGGGAGGCCAGGGTGGCTGGGACGCATCTGCTAGCTATATCGGGGGATTTTCAAGAGCTAGCGAGGACGGAGTAGTGTGGAGTAAATGCGGGTGCTGACTGTTGATTTGGGGTTTTGGCTGTTCTCCATATCCTTCGTCCTCATGGTGTCGATTATGGTGATACGGGGCATTGCGGTAGCGCGTTTGCGGAGTAGAGATCGGGATGCGTGGGCCAGGCTGAGCTCTCCCCAGCTTCTCGAGCGAGATCACTTTTTTCAGAAATTTCCCTTCAGGGGCTTGGGGGCTGTGTACTCCGCGGAGTGTAGAGCGCATCGGCTCGTACTGATCGCCTTCGTTGTGAATGCCGTTATATTTCTCCTGGCCCTGTCTGGAGCTTTCGCATGCTTGGTTATGCATGAGTGATTTAGGCTGAGTCGACGCTATGTTTGATTGGAGAAGCATGGTTGAGGGTGCATTGGAGGCCTTGGCGTTCCCTGTCTCTGCTCCGGTTGCGGTGGTTGTTCAAGCTGGCGAGTATTAAGACATGTTGCAAGATCGCACGATCGGCAGCGATAAGTGCTTCCACTGTGTCGCCAATTGCCAGCCCAGTCGCGCAGCTGGCAAGTTCGCCGCCTGCGCAGTTGCAAACTCTCGGGAGGACGTTATGGGAAGAAATCTCACTGTTCCTGTGAATGAGCAGAACATCAAAGATATTTTAAAGGCTGAAAACGAGTTGATCCGGCATGGCTGCGGTTGCAACTAAGTTCCTGTTTTTCGCTGCGATGGTCTTGGTTGCTGCCTGCCAGGCTGAGCAGGAGGCAACCGTCCTAAGCGAAAGATTCAACGTTTGCGCGGCACTCCCGCCGGGTGTCACGTTTCAGCCTCAAGCGCCTCGGCCGGACTTTGACTTGGGCAACATCCAAGTGAATGATTCAGTGGCCGAAGTTCAGATAGGTGGGCACCCAAGGTTCTCACATAGAACTGTCAAGGAAGGTATAACCGCAACGGATGGATTCAAATTACTCGGTAAGGAAAGAACCGATAGAAAAGACAAGTTTTTGTTCGCTTACGAGCGTGGTGATGAGGCGGGGCCGGTATACGTAATGGTTATGGCTCCAGATTTGCATGAATTTGAGCTGGTTCTGAATAGGAGGGCTCTTTTGGTGGTTTGCGGATAGTCCAGTCGGCTCGCGACGTAGAGCGGCACGATGTTTGCGGGTGCAAGGCGGTTGGGCAAACCCAAGAGCCTCGGCGATCTCTGATGGAATGATCAACTACTGCCACGACCGCGCGGTCAGGTGACCCACGGAGCGACGACCTTGCGGTACTCCAACACCAAGGAGGAGCGACTGGCTTCTGTCATCTATCCGGGTGGCGCGGCGGCTCCCGCTTTGCCAGGTACGCGAAAGGTTCATGTCCGCCGAAGGACGGGCCGAAGTGGGGTCCGTAGCCCGAAGGGGCACTCTTACACGAGCGGACGCGGATGGTAACGTAGGGGTTCCCAGTGGGTGGGGCGGTTCAGCGCACCGAGGCTCGCACCAGGACGTGCAAGATAAAAGGGTGGGGGCTCGCGACAATGAATGCCCAGGAGGCAGACGACGATGAGTGGCCAAGAGCACCTCGAAATAGAGATGGCTGGTGTCAAGTTCTATTCCTCTCAGGATGAGCTTTACTTTTTCACATGGTTGAAAAGTATTGGATCAGTGTGCGACGTATTTGGTCAGGGGCGAGCCATATACGCCGTTATTGATAGGGGGGGGCTTACGTTTGACGACGCACTTGAATTCATATCACTTTTCCGTCGCTATCTGATTCCGTTTTCTGAGCTAAAGCGTTTGGATGTTCCAGAAATATCAAAGAGATTCAGGGATCCAAGTGGATTTTGGTACACGGAGGTGTTCGGGGATGGGGGCGATTAGAATGACCAGCGCGTCTCGCCAAACTGCTGCGGTTCAATGGTGGCGGCGGGCTTCTATCATTCTCCGCACGCCGACAATTCGACCGAGCTGGCGTCGGACTAGGGAGCGGGCTATCGCCTGCTGAGTCCCTTGAGGTGACGTAAGCTTGGGAGATGGGTGGTGAAGTCCAAATTTACCCTTGTGGCATTGGCCTGTATATTTATCGTGATGAGCTGGCGGTTGGTTACACAAAGTTTGGTTCGAGGCGATTAGTCTGGCCGACCAAACGGCATGGAATTACGGGCGGCTAACGAAGATTTGGAATTGCCGAAAAATAGTGATGTTCGAACGCAGAAGGCGTTATCGCGCGGAACATTTATCGGGAGGACGGCTGAAGCCAAGGCGGACTTGACAGTCGACGTGGCCTCCAGACATTTCATTGATTTAGTAAGGCGCCATGTTAGCAAGGCGCCATGACTGGACGTTACGATCCGACAGATTCGTCGCTATGGGTCGTAGGATGATATTTTGCAATGGAAGGGTTTCAGATGAAATTGAGCTATCAGCGCGAGGGCGTGAAACCCTGATTTATGCGGGAACTTGCTGGGAGACCGATGTGGATAGTCTTCGTTACTGCAACGAGAAAATAGCCAGATGAGCCAGTATGGCTGTGCTAAATGTAATTGGCGGGGCAGGGCGGTCTTAAGAGGGAAGCGCATCGTGAGATCTGATTTCACTGATCTCTTCAGACGGTGCGCACTTGATGTTTTTCAGGGACGGCGAGGTTGCTGTAATTGGGGCAAGCGAGGAGTGAGGGGGCTGAGCATGGACGTGTGCGCTCGACGCCAGGTTCCTGAAGCGATGTATGCTCCGTCTATCATCCCGCAGGATTGCCGGCAGCGCTGCTGAGATGACATGTAAAAGAAGCCTGGTAATGCTAGTGCTCTTGGCTTTTGTGATCTTATCTACTGGGCTTTGGATGGTCCGCCAGTTGGATATAGATGGCTGTCTTGACGCAGGAGGTAGATGGAACTACGTGGTGGATGGATGTGAGCTCAGTTGAATCCGACTTTTATAGCGGCTATGTGACGTCTCTCCGGCCGGGTTTCCTGATGCTTGGCTCAAGCGTGTTGGATAGGAAAAAGTATGCGGAGTCTGAGATGGATAAGGGCGGGGTCGTTCAATTAGCGATAGCTGATTTAACTTTCTTCTCGCCTCGCGACGAAGAAAACCTGTTTGCCTGGCTTGCATCCGTTTCTGCGATTGAAGAGATCAAGGGTTCGGGCGATTCAATATATTTGCGCGTGGCGACATCTCTTGGGGATGATGACCTGATGGAGCTGATCTCAATTTTCAGCCGCTACGGCATCGACATGGCGCAGCTGTCGATTTTCGATGGCGTCAGATTTCCCTGGCTGAGGGAAAAGGGAATGTTCTGGTACCAGCCCATGTTTGGATGACAGTACGCCGTCAAAAGCGTCGGCGGCCAAAGCAGCATGCGTGGTGGAACAGGCCCCTCTTATGCAGGTCAAGCCAGCCGGAGGGCACGCCTTCCCGGCTGGGCACCGGATGGGCTGTCGTCAACATCCTGCATGAGAGGGAGCGACGCTCAAATCACCTCCAGTCTTATCCTTATGCCGAGTGCGCGCAGCCCGCAGTGCACGCTGTCGAAATATAGAGGGCGGGTGCCGCTCATCCGCGCGGCGCACGTGCGAAGCGGTACTCGCGCGTTGGGTCACAAACGTAGCGCCAGCATGTCGGCCACGATGAACGGAGCAAGGCATCACGGGCCGATATACCATCGCGCCTTGGCGGAACCGCATCGCGTCGTATTTGACACTTTCACGGTGGGGTCCGGTGTAGTGACATGGAGCCTATGGCCGGTGTGGCCACCCAGGCAGGAGAAGACAAGGATGATGTCGATATTCTCGCGGCTGTTTGCGCCCAAGGCCGCTTTGAGTCGGTTGGAAGTGCTGATCGTGCACTGCGTGCAGGCGCAGCTGAACCCGGAAATGGCGACCCGCTGGGCCGGTCAGATCCTCTGCATTACGGGTATCGAACGCCTGCCCGGAAGACGCACGATGCGCCTGCACCAGACGTCGCGGGGCAAGCCAGTGGTAGACAACGGCCTTGCCCTGCCGCTCGCTGGGCATGACGTGACGTTGGCCGAGGTGACGGTCAGCGTCGCCGGTGGCTTCACGCCGCTCAGGGCCGTGCTGCATTGCCAGAACG
The DNA here is from genome assembly GCF_044901215.1 of Stenotrophomonas sp. NPDC078853. Taxonomy (NCBI): domain Bacteria; kingdom Pseudomonadati; phylum Pseudomonadota; class Gammaproteobacteria; order Lysobacterales; family Lysobacteraceae; genus Stenotrophomonas; species Stenotrophomonas sp. NPDC078853. The sequence continues at coordinate 85,404 of NZ_JBJDOQ010000015.1, forward strand.
GGCTGCTCTCGGCGATTGAATATCACGATGACAGTACGTGGATGGACGAGGTTGCCAGCAGGCGCGGCGCGCACGACCTCACCCTCCAGTGCATCCTGATGCCGGACGCTGCCCTTGTCGTGGGATAGATGAAACCGCTCGCCGGCGCAGGCCGCCAGGCCAGCAACGGCGCGTGGGGCGCGCTACTATCGGCTTATTACCGATCAGCGGGGAAGCGTATGTCCGTAGCGTTGCTGGGGGTCAAGGAATCCGCATCCGGAGAGCGCCGCGTCGCGCTGACGCCGGAAACCGCGAAGAAACTGGCCGCACGCGGTGCCATGGTCTGGTTCGAGGCCGGTGCGGGCACCGCGGCGGGCTTCACCGATCAGGCCTATCTGGATGCCGGCGCGCTGCTGGTCGATGACACGCGATGGGCCGACATCGATGCGGTGCTTTGTGTGCAGTCCCCCGATCCTGCCCGGCTGGCACGTCTGAAGCCCGGTGCCAGCGTGGTGGGATTGCTGCAGCCAGCCCGTGATGCCGGATTGGCCGCGCTGGCTGGCGACCCGGGCTTGCAGCTGTTCCCGCTGCAGCTACTGCCGCGTACCACCCGCGCGCAGTCGATGGATGTACTGAGTTCGCAGGCGGGCATGGCCGGTTACAAGGCCACGCTGATCGCCGCCCAACGGGCGCCGCGCTTCTTCCCGATGTTGACCACCGCGGCGGGCACGGTGCGTCCGGCCAAGGTGCTGGTGGTGGGCGCGGGCGTGGCGGGGCTGCAGGCTATTGCCACGGCGCGACGGCTCGGCGCGCAGGTGGAAGGCTTCGATGTGCGACCGGAAACGCGTGAGCAGATCCAGTCGCTGGGTGCGCGCTTTCTCGACCTTGGCGTCAGCGCGGCCGGCGAGGGCGGCTATGCGCGTGCGCTGACCGATGAGGAGCGCGCGCTGCAGCAGCAGCGGCTGGCCGACCATCTGCGTGGCGTGGATGTGGTGATCTGTACGGCGGCGGTGCCGGGGCGCACGGCGCCGGTGATCCTGAGCCAGGCGATGGTGGAAGGGATGGCGCCGGGCAGCGTGATCGTGGATCTTGCTGCGGAAAGCGGCGGCAATTGTGCGGTGACCGTGCCGGGTGAGTGCATCGAGCACGCTGGCGTGGTGGTGGATGGCCCGTTGAACCTGGCCAGCCTGGGCGCGGCGCAGGCCAGCGAGATGTATGCCCGCAACGTGTTGAACTTCGTCAGCCTGTTCGTGCATGACGGGGAAGTGCGGTTTGATTGGGAGGATGAGTTGTTGGCGAAGACGCGCTGGGTGGCCGGTGGCTGAGCGGTAATCTCAACTGCAACAGCGTGACGACCAACGGTGGTCACCTACCGGGGCGAGAGCGTGACGACCAACGGTCGTCACCCACCGGGGCAACAGCAGGACGGCCAGCGGCCATCACTATCGGGGCGAGAGCGGGACGACCAACGGTCGTCACCCACCGAGGCAACAGCGGGACGACCAGCGGCCGTCACTACCGAGGCGAGAGCGGGACGGCCAGCGGCCGTCGCTACCGGAGCGTCGGCGCGGTCAGTCGCGGTTGCGCGGGCGCGGCGGGTTGTCGCGTACCCATTGGCGGCGCTGGTCGTTGCTCATCGTGCCCCAGCGGGCGCGCAGTTCAGTGCGCTGCTCCGGGGTCATGCCGCGCATCTTGGCGAACAGCGCGCGCGCCTGTTCGCGCTGCTCGGGGGTCATGCCATCGAAACGGCGCATGCCCTTGCGGGCCTGGTCGCGCTGCTCCGGTGTCATCGATTGCCAGCGCTGGCCGTGCTGCAGCATGCGCTGGCGTTGTTCGGGTGGGGCGCTGTTCCAGCGGTCACGCAGCGGCGCGACCAGTGCGTCGCGCTGGGCCGGGGTCAGCTGTTCCCAGGCCGGCGGCGCGGCTTCCTGCGCGAACGCCGCGCCGCTGGCGCTCAGCAACACCAGCAGTACAGGCAACAGGCGGGAAGGGAGATAGGCGTTCATCAGGTCACTCCATCGCCAGGTCGGTGCTGGCCAGCCACAGGTAAAGATCGGGGTTTTCATCCAGCGCGGCGCCATCGCTTTCCAGCGCGGCCACCATCGGCGCCACCGCCGGCAGCGGTGAAGGCGGCGAGCGCATCTGCAGGCTCAGCCCGACGCCCAGCGCGGCCACCCCGGCAAAGGCGGTAGCCATCCACCAGGCAGGTCGCCGCCGCGATGCCGCCGTGGCATGTCGCGCGTTGCGCAGGCGCGCCAGGGTGGCGGGCGACAGCGCCTGCACGGCCTGCTGGTGCAGGGCCTGCAACTGGTCGTCGGGGGGCAGGGTGCGGCTCACGTCGGATTCTCCATCAGGGTTCTCAGCGCGTCGCGGGCACGCGCCAGGTGGGTCTTTACCGCGCCTTCGCTGCAGCCCATGGCGCGTGCGGTGGTGGCGCCGTCCAGGTCCTGCAGCACGCGCAGGGTGAAGGCTTCGCGCTGTCGCGGTGGCAGCGTGCGCAGGGCCTGCACCAGCGCATCGTACTGTTCGCGCCCGGCATGGACGTCGGCCGGGCCCGGACCCTCGTCGGCCCAGTCCACCGGCTCACCGTCGCTGTCCACGTTGTCGCGCCAGAACGGCAGGCGGAAGCGGCGACGGCGCTGCAGGTCGATCACCCGCCGGCGCAGGATGCTCCAGAACAGCGGCGGCCACTCGGCGGCCGGCTTTTCCCGGTAGTCCAGCATGCGGATCAGGCTGTCCTGCACCGCGTCCAGCGCATCCTCGCGATGGCGCAGGCCGGCCTCGGCGAAGCGGAACGCGCGCGGTCCCACCCCGGCCAGGAACTGATCCAGTGATGCGGGCGGTGCGTCGGCGGTCGGGGCCAGGGGGCTGCTCACCAGCACAGGGTACGGGTCCTTCGTCGGGCTCACCATGGACAACGCGTGCAGGCAGCCCGCGTTGACAGCAAAGCGCGCGCGGTTCAGCGCATGGTTATGATGGGGCCTACATCCAGAGCGGGAGTCGTGCCGGTGAGTGACGGATTCGTGGCGCTGTACATCTTCATGCTGGCGGCCATCGCCGGCCATGTGATCATCTCGCGGGTGCCGGTGATCCTGCATACCCCGCTGATGTCCGGTTCGAACTTCATCCACGGCATCGTGCTGATCGGCGCGATGGTGGTGCTGGGCCACGCGCAGACGCCGCTGGAGAAGATCCTCGGTTTCGTCGCGGTGGTGCTGGGCGCAGGCAATGCCGCCGGCGGTTACGTGGTCACCGCGCGCATGCTGGAAATGTTCAAGCCCAGCGTCAAGCCGGCGCCCACCGACGCCGACAAGGAGCCGCAACCTTGAACGTCAGCACGCCTGAACTGCTGGATTGGCTGGTCAAGACCAGCTACCTCGTCGCTGCCACGCTGTTCCTGCTCGGCCTGCAGCGCATGGCCTCGCCGCTTACCGCCCGCAGCGGCATCCGCTGGGCCGGGCTGGGCATGCTGGTGGCCACCGTTGCCACCTTCTTCCTGCCCCAACTGCACAACATCCCGCTTATCCTGGTCGCGCTGGCGTTGGGCGGCGGATTGGCGTGGTGGTCAGCCGGCAAGGTCGCCATCACCGACATGCCGCAGATGGTGGCGCTGTACAACGGCATGGGGGGCGGTTCGGCCGCGGCCATCGGTGCGGTGGAGCTGCTGCGCTGGTCGGCGCTGGCCAACCGCGATACCAGCCACTGGAGCGCGCAGGCGTTGGCCGACCTGGCCGCGCGCCAGCCTTCGGCGATGGTGCTGACACTGGCAGTGACCGGTGCGGCCATCGGCGCGGTCTCGCTGTCCGGTTCGGTGGTCGCCTGGGCGAAGCTGGACGGTCGCCTGGACCGGCGCATCACCTGGCCCGGCCAGCAGGCGCTGAACATGATCGTGGCGCTGGCCGTGGTGGTGCTGGGCATCATCGCCGCCAGCACGCTGGCACCCTGGGCGATCATCGCCTTCTTCGTGCTGGCCCTGGCGCTGGGCGTATTGATGACCCTGCCGATCGGCGGGGCGGACATGCCGGTGGTGATCTCGCTGTACAACGCGTTCACCGGCCTGGCGGTGTCCTTCGAAGGCTACGTGCTGGGCAACGAGGCGCTGATCATCGCCGGCATGATGGTCGGTGCGGCCGGCATCCTGCTGACCCGGCTGATGGCCAAGGCGATGAACCGGCCGATCAGCAACGTGCTGTTCTCCAATTTCGGCGGTGGTGCGGGCGGCGAGGCGCAGGAAATCACCGGTGCGCAGAAGCCGATCGATGCCTCCGACGTGGCGGCGATGATGGCCTTTGCCGAACGCGTGGTGATCGTGCCGGGCTACGGCATGGCCGTGGCCCAGGCGCAGCACAAGATCTGGGAGTTGGCGCAGCGGCTGATCGCGCGCGGGGTGAAGGTGAAGTTCGCCATCCATCCGGTGGCCGGCCGCATGCCCGGGCACATGAACGTGCTGCTGGCCGAAGCCGGCGTGCCGTACGACCTGATCGCCGACATGGACGACATCAATCCGGAGTTCCCGAGCACGGACGTGGTGCTGGTGATCGGTGCCAACGACGTGGTCAATCCGGTGGCACGCACCGATCCGGCCAGCGTGATCTACGGCATGCCGATCCTGGATGTGGTCAATGCGCGCAACGTGGTCGTGATCAAGCGCGGGCGCGGTACCGGTTTTGCCGGGATCGAGAATGCGCTGTTCTATGCGGACAACACCCGCATGCTGTACGGCGATGGGGCGGCGGCGGCGGGTTCGCTGGTGAGTGAGCTGAAGGGGCTGGATGGGGGGCACTGAGCCCCATCCGCCGCAAGGGAATGACGGCCAGCGGCCGTCACTACTGCGCGTGGTAGCGCCGAGCCAAGCCCGGCGAGCGCAGCGGAAAGCAACAGCGTGACGACCAACGGTCGTCACCCACCAAAGCCGGTCGTCACCCACCAAAGCCGGTCATCACCCACCAAGGCCGCCCGTCACCCACCAGAGCCGGTCGTCACCCACCGAACCTGCTGGCGCTGCGTCAGACGCGCTTCTGCCAGCCCAGCCATGCCGCGAACACCACCGCTACCGGCAGCCACAGCCAGTCGGCGGTGACGTTGGCCAGCCCCACCAGCGTCCACGCCAGGTGCGGGCCCATGCGCAGTGCGGACTCCCAGGGAGTCAGCCCCATCGATCCGCCCAGCCACGCGCTGGCGATGCTCCACCAGGCCAGCGCGGTCACCAGCAGTGTGCCGCCGGCCACCAGCAGGGCGCGCAGCACGCCGCCGCGCAGGGTGCCCAGGCGCAGCATGAACAGCAGTTCCAGCGCCACCACGACCGCCATCCAACCCAGCTGGCGGCCGGTCATCAATGCGAAGAACACCCAGGCCAGCAGGGCCGTGCCGGCGCCGATCAGGTACATCACGGGCCAGAGCCAGGACACGGTCCTGGTGCGTACAGCAGGAGAGGGCATGCGGATTTCCCTTTGGATGCCAACAGGATACTGGGTTTGCCGCAGTGCACGGGCGGGCGCCGGGCCGCTGGGCTAAAATGTCGCCTTGCGCGGCGCGTCCGCAGCCCCCAGATCGAGCCTCATGTATTCCCGTAGCAGTGAACCAGTCCACTTCGAACGCGACTGCGAGGCCGTCATGGTCCCGCAGGGCGAAACGGTGACCCTGCCCGCCGGCAGCTATGGCTATATCACCCAGGCCTTGGGTGGCAGCTATACGGTGTTCGTCGAAGGCAACCTGTTCCGCATCGCGGGACGGGATGGCGATGCCATCGGCAAGGAGGCCCCGGCACCGCTGGAGCTGCCTGACGACGCCAGCGATGAACAGGTCGAACAACTGGTGTGGCAGCAGCTGCGCACCTGCTTCGACCCGGAGATCCCGTTCAACATCGTCGACCTCGGTCTGGTCTACGAAGTGGAGCTCAAGCACCTGGACGATGGCCGCCGCGAGGTCGACGTCAAGATGACCCTGACCGCGCCCGGCTGCGGCATGGGCGACATCCTGGTCGACGACGTGCGCAGCAAACTGGAAATCATCCCCACCGTGGCCGAGGCCGACGTGGAACTGGTGTTCGATCCACCATGGGGCCGCCACATGATGTCCGAGTCGGCGCGCCTGGAAACCGGCATGCTCTGACCCGACCGTACGCCGCCCGCGTGGTGGAATCCCGGTAACAACCGCAACCAGAACAGGAAACATCCGGTGTCCCAGTCCAACATCAGCTTCGACGTCACCCGCTCGGCCCATCCGCGCAGCGCCGATGAGCGCGCCGCCATCCTGGAAAAGCCGGGCTTCGGCCTGCATTTCACCGACCACATGGTGGAAGTGCGCTGGGACAAGGACACCGGCTGGCACAACGCCAACGTGCGCCCGTACGGCCCGCTGCTGCTGGATCCGGCTGCCGCGGTGCTGCATTACGGCCAGGAAATCTTCGAAGGCATCAAGGCGTACCGGCATGCCGACGGCTCGGTGTGGACTTTCCGCCCCGATGCCAACGGCCGTCGCCTGCAGCGTTCGGCGCAGCGCCTGGCGCTGCCGGAACTGCCGGTGGACATCTTCGTTGAATCGTTGAAGCAGCTGGTCGCACTGGACAAGGACTGGGTGCCGTCGGCCGACGAATCCAGCCTGTACTTCCGTCCGTTCATGATCGGCGATGAAGCCTTCCTCGGCGTGCGCGGCGCGCACAAGGCCGGTTACTACGTGATCGCCAGCCCGGCCGGCCCGTACTTCGCCAAGGGCGTGGCGCCGGTGTCGATCTGGCTGTCCACCGAGTACGCGCGTGCGGCCAAGGGCGGCACCGGCGCAGCCAAGTGCGGCGGCAACTATGCCGCCTCGCTGCTGCCGCAGCAGAAGGCGCAGGCGCAGGGCTGCTCGCAGGTGCTGTTCCTGGACCCCACCGAAGGCAAGTACCTGGAAGAACTGGGCGGCATGAACGTCTTCCTGGTCTACAAGGACGGCACCCTGGTGACCCCGCAGTTGTCGGGCAGCATCCTGGAAGGCATCACCCGCGAAAGCATCCTGCAGCTGGCCCGCGACCGTGGCATGAAGGTGGAAGAGCGCAAGGTCAGCATCGATGAGTGGAAGCAGGGCGTGGCGTCGGGCGAGATCACCGAAGTGTTCGCCTGCGGCACCGCGGCGGTGGTGACCCCGATCGGCCAGCTGAAGGGCGAAGGCTTCGAAGTCGGCGACATCAACGCGCCGGCCGGTGAAGTCACCTTGTCGCTGCGCAAGGAACTGACCGACATCCAGTACGGCCGCCTGCCGGACCGCCACGGCTGGCTGGTCAAGCTCGCCTGACCGGCTGACGGTGCCCCGCCGAGCATGGCTCGGCGCTACAGCACCGCGCGGGCCCAGGTGTGTAGCCGGTAGCGCCGAGCCATGCTCGGCGGAATCCCCCTGTAAGCCCGTCCCTGTGACGGGCTTTTTATTGCCTGGTGGATGTCGGCACAGTCAATCCAGGACAGGCCAGGGACAGCCGAGGACCGTTAACCGCGGGTGAAAGTTCCTTCACCTTTACAAATTTTAGACACCAAAAGTCTCACTTCCGACATTTCATGTCACTGAAGTGGGGCTGAAACATTGTCGCGAATGGCTCGAACCGACTAGCTTCGGCTTTGTGGACAGCGCACGGGGGACTGTCCGCCCCGGTACCGATTCCCGCCAGTGCAGCGCAGCCTGCGAATCGCGACCGGCGCCCTCAGCCGAATCCGGCATCCATGCCAGAACCCAGAAAAGGAAATCCGATGTCCCAGGTTTCGCAACCGCGTCTGCGTCAGCGTGCAGTGGTCGTCATGGGGGCCTCCGTGCTCACCTCGTTGCTGCTGGTCGCCCCGGCGTTCGCCGGCGACGTCCACCTCAGTGGCCTGTCGTCCGCGCCGACCCACAAGCAGTTCATCGTCAAGTTCCGCGACAACAGCGCGCCACTGGCCACGCCGTCAGCCCTGGCGAGCTCGCTCAAGACCGCGGCATCGGGCCTGTCGGCTGCGCAGGGACGCGCGCTGGGCCTGCAGCAGGTGCGCCGGCTGGCGGTGGGCCCGAGCGTGGTCCGGGCAGATCAGCCGCTGGATGCCGCGCAGGCCGAAATGCTGATGCGCAGGCTCGCCGCCGATCCCAACGTGGAGTACGTGGAGGTCGACCAGATCATGCGGCCGACCCTGGTGCCGAACGACGCCCGCCTCGGCGAACAGTGGGGCTTCGGTACGTCCAACGCGTCCATCAACGTGCGTCCGGCATGGGACAAGTCCACCGGCACCGGCGTAGTGGTGGCGGTGATCGACACCGGCATCACCAGCCATCCGGATCTGAATGCCAACATCCTGCCCGGCTATGATTTCATCAGCGACGCGGCGATGGCACGCGACGGTGGTGGACGGGACAACAACGCCAACGACCAGGGCGACTGGTACGCCGCCAATGAATGTGGCGCGGGCTATCCGGCGTCCAACTCCAGCTGGCATGGCACCCACGTGGCCGGCACCATCGCCGCGGTGACCAACAACAGCACCGGCGTGGCCGGTACGGCCTACAACGCCAAGGTGGTTCCGGTGCGCGTGCTCGGCAAGTGCGGCGGCTATACCTCCGATATCGCCGATGCCATCGTCTGGGCCTCCGGCGGCACGGTCAGCGGCGTACCGGCCAATGCCAATCCGGCCGAAGTGATCAACATGTCCCTCGGCGGGGGTGGCAGCTGCTCGGCCACTTACCAGAACGCGATCAACGGCGCGGTGGGACGTGGCACCACCGTGGTGGTGGCCGCCGGCAACGAAGCCAGCAACGTCTCCACGTCGGTCCCGGCCAACTGCGCCAACGTGATCGCGGTGGCAGCCACCACCAACACCGGCGCCAAGGCCAGCTTCTCCAACTACGGTGCCGGCATCGACATCTCCGCGCCGGGCCAGGCCATCCTGTCCACCCTCAACACCGGTACCACGGTGCCGGCCTCGGCGACCTACGCCTCCTACAACGGCACCTCGATGGCGGCCCCGCACGTGGCCGGCGTGGTGGCGTTGATGCAGTCGGTGGCACCGAGCGCGCTCACCCCGGCGCAGGTGGAAACCATCATCAAGAACACCGCGCGCGCCCTGCCGGGTGCCTGCTCCGGTGGCTGCGGTGCGGGCATCGTCAACGCCGATGCGGCGGTGGTGGCGGCGCAGGGCGGCGGTGGTGGCAACCCGGATCCGGGCACCGGCACGGTGCTGCAGAACAACGTAGCGGTGGGGGGGCTGGGTGCCGCTTCCGGTGCGGCGCTGAGCTACACAGTTACCGTTCCCAGTGGTGCCACCCAGCTGCGCGTGGCGATCAGCGGCGGCAGTGGTGATGCCGACCTGTACCTGCGCCAAGGCAGCGCGCCGACCGACAGCACGTACGCCTGCCGTCCCTACCTGAGCGGCAACAACGAGACCTGCACCATCAGCAACCCGGCCGCAGGTACCTGGCACGTGCGGATCAAGGCCTACAGCACGTTCTCCGGTTTGACCGTGCGCGCGCAGTACTGACCGAAGCCGTTCCAGCGTGTCTCCCGACGCCCCGGCCCTGCCGGGGCGTCGTCGTATCAGCCTGACCTTCGCGGTGCCCTGCAGTCGGGCATTACGGCGACTCCATTAACGGAGACCCCCTCGGCGCGGCTACGGCTTTTCCCGATGATGGGCGGCGTTTCAGGCGCGCAGCATGAGCGTGCCGGTTACGCCGTGACGGTGTTGAATGCCGATCATCGCGTCGCCAGTGACAGTGCCTGCTGCGGCTTTTTTCCTCTGCGCAGTGACAGGTGCCGTCCCACTGCGAGGAGTCAGCAACCATGTCCACCCATTGCCGTGTGCTTACCCGGTACCATCCCGTCGCTGCAGCCGTTGCCCTCGTGGTGGCGGGTCTTTGCGCGAGCCCGCTCTCCCAAGCCGGTAACGTCGATCTGCAAGGGCTGGCCGGCAACACCGCGCATCAGCAGTTCATTGTCGCCTATCGGTCTGGCAGTGCGTCGGCATCTTCTTTGGCAGGCGCGGCGCGAAGCCTGCAACGGGCCGCCGATGCGCTTCCCCGCAAAGGCGGCAGGGCGGTGCAGGTCCACGCACTGCGGCGCATGGCGACCGGCAGCACGGTCGTGCGTACCAGCGTTCCCCTGGATGCCGCCGAGGCCGAACAGCTGCTCCGCGCGCTGGCACAGCAGGAAGAGGTGGATGCCGTGCAGCTGGACGCCATCCTGCGGCCTTCATGGAATCCCGATGATCCCCGGCTGGGCGAGCAATGGAGCTTCGGCGCCAGCAACGCCGCGCTGGGTATCCGCCCTGCCTGGGACATCGCCAGTGGCAAGGGCGTGGTAGTGGCGGTCATCGACACGGGCATCACCCGCCATCCCGACCTCGACGCCAACATGCTTCCCGGCTACGACTTCATCAGCGATCCGGCGATGTCCCGCGATGGCGATGGGCGCGATGGCGATGCCACCGATGCAGGCGATTGGTATCCTCCCGGTGAATGCAGCTCCGCTGGCGGTTCGCGTTCGAGCTGGCACGGTACGCATGTGGCCGGCACCGTTGCAGCATCCACCCACAACGGCATCGGCGTGGCCGGCACCGCGTTCAATGCCAAGGTGGTGCCGGTGCGCGTGCTGGGGCGCTGTGGCGGTTTCCAGTCGGACATCGCCGATGGCATCGTCTGGGCCGCAGGCGGGCGGGTGCCCGGGGTGGCGGACAATCCGCATCCAGCGCAGGTGGTCAATCTGTCACTGGGTGGCTTCGGCACCTGCGACCGGGCCAGCCAGGCCGCGGTGGATACGGCCATTGCCCATGGTGCGTCGGTGATCGTGGCGGCGGGCAATTCCAATGACGATGTAGCGCGTTACCGGCCGGCGAACTGCCGCGGCGTGGTCGCCGTGGCGGCCACCAACGCCGCAGGCAGCCGCGCATCCTTCTCCAACTACGGTGCGCGCATCACGGTGGCCGCGCCGGGCGAAAGCATCCTGTCCACCTTGAATGATGGGCAGCAGGGCCCGGCACAACCCAGCTATGCCGCTTACAGCGGCACCTCGATGGCGGCCCCGCACGTGGCGGGCGTGGTCGCGCTGATGCAATCGGTAGCGCCCAAGCCGTTGCTGCCCGCGCAGGTGGACGCCTTGCTGCGAAGTGCCGCACGGCCGTTGCCCGGTACCTGCACCGGCGGCTGCGGCGCCGGGCTGGTCGACGCTGCCGTCGTCGTGGCCAGGGCGGCCGCCGGCGATACCGGTCCGGATCCAGACCCCGATCCGGACCCGGATCCGTCGGATCTGGAAAACGACGTACCGGTCAGGGGATTGAGCGGCACTGCCGGGAGCGAGCGCTGGTACACCTTCAACGTGCCGGCCGGCAGCAACATGCTGGTGGTGCAGATCGGCGAAGGATCCGGCGATGTTGATCTGTACACCCGCCACGCGGTCAGGCCCACCGATACCGAATACAACTGCCGTCCCCAGGGCACCGGCAACAGCAAGACCTGCGTGCGCGTCTGGCCAGGCTCTGGAACCTGGCACATACGGATCAAGGCAATCAGCGACTACAGCGGGCTCATGGTAAAGGCCAAGGCCGAATAGCGCGCCGCTTCATCACACGCACGGGTGGAGCCCGCCGGCGAACCGGACAGGGAGAAAGTTTCACCTTTCCCGTGTCATGTGCCGGGAGCCAGGCGGGTGGATGCCCGATACCCGCCGCAGGTGCACAAGCACACGATCGACTGGCCACAAACCAAAGGAGGCTCCAGATGAAAATACCCTGTCAGAAAACGTTCCTGTCACCTGCCATTGCCTGTGTGCTGATGGCGATGTCCAGCGCATCGGCCCATGCCGGCGACGTAGATCTTTCCGGCCTCGTGCAGTCGGACACCCACCAGCAGTTCATCGTGCACCTGCGTGACGGGAGTGCACTGCGCGAGAATGAAGGCGCGATGCAGGCCGCGCTGGGCCGTGCCGGATCCAGTCTGCGCATGGCGACCGGCGGCATGCAGGTGCTGCGCCGGATGGCCACCGGGCCGATGGTGGTGCGCGCCGGAAAAGCGCTGGACCGCGCGCAGGCCGGTGCCTGGATGGCGGCCATGGCGAGCGATCCGGACGTGGACCACGTGCAGGTGGATCGCATCCTGAAGCCCGCGCTGGATCCCGACGATCCGCGCTTGAACGAACAGTGGGGCTTCTCCAACAGTGCCGCATCACTCAACGTGCGGCCGGCGTGGGACAAGGCCACCGGCGCCGGGCAGGTGGTGGCGATCATCGACACCGGCCGCACCCGCCATCCGGAACTGGACGCCAATACGCTTCCGGGTTACGACTTCATCAGCAACGGCGGCATGGCCGGCGACGGCAACGGTCGGGATGACAACCCGGAAGACACCGGCGACAGCCAGTGGGGTCGACCCTCCAGCTGGCATGGCACCCACGTCGCCGGCACCGTTGCTGCAGCCACGAACAACGGGCAGGGGGTCGCCGGAACGGCCTTCGACGCCAAACTGGTGCATGTCCGTGTCCTCGGCAAGGGCGGCGGTTACACCTCGGACATCGCCGACGGCATGGTGTGGGCTGCGGGCGGCACCGTCAGAGGCATTCCGCGCAATGCAAATCCCGCCAAAGTGCTGAACCTGTCGCTGGGCGGCCAGGGTGCCTGCGATCGCGCATCGCAGGCCGCCGTGGACAGCGCGATCCAGGCCGGTGCAACGGTGGTTGTCGCAGCAGGAAACAGCAACGCGGATGTGTCGCGGTTCACGCCGGCCAACTGCCGTGGCGTGGTGGCGGTGGCGGCCACGACCTCACGCGGTGCGCGTGCGGGTTTTTCAAATTACGGCAGGGGAATCACCCTGGCGGCGCCTGGTGAGAACATCCTTTCCACCTTGAACAGTGGGCGCACCTCGCCGGGCGCGCCTGCCTATGCCGCCTATAACGGTACCTCGATGGCGGCCCCGCACGTCGCCGGCGTAGTGGCGCTGATGCAGTCGGCCGTGGATGGCCGTCTTACGCCTGCGCAGGTCGCCGATATCCTGAAAGAGACCGCGCGACCGTTGCTGATCGCTTGCCCGCAGGGCTGCGGGGCAGGCATGGCAGACGCCGACTCCGCCGTGGACCGGTCCATCGAAGTGGTGGCATCGCAGTGAGGTGATGCAGCGCAGGAGCCGCCCGGGAGGGGCGGCTCCTGAGCGGTCAGGCCGCTTCGAAACGGTTCTCGGCCACGTTCTTGCGGACGCTCTGCGGATCCCAGATGCGCCCGTTCATCGCGATGTACACGCCGGCGGCCAGCGATTGCACCGCGCCGATGGCGCAGCCGATGTTGAACTCGGCATCGGAGCCGCGGAAGCGCGCCGGACTCAACGCGCCGGTCATCACGATGGTCTTGTCCGGGATGGTCGACAGCACCTTTCCGGTAGCCACCATCGAATCGGTGCCGTGGGTGACCAGCACATGGCGGGTAGGCTGTGCGGCGATGGTGGCGCGGATCAGCTCGCGGTCGTCATCGCTGATGTGCAGCGAATCCTTGCGCAGGATCGGGATGACGTTGAAGCGGAAAGTCACGCCCAGCTCGCGCAGGATCATGCCGATCTGTGGATCGCCGATCTGGTAATCCGATTTGTCGTCGAAGTAGATCTTGTCGATCGTGCCACCGGTGGTGACGATCAGGAGGTCTTCCATCATGGGCATGTCTTCGGAGCCTGGAACGGCGCTGCAGGAACAGGAACGCAGATGATACCGGCCCCGGTGGGGGCCGTCAGCGTTGCTTTCGGCTGAAACGTGCGCGCAGGCCGGGCAGGCTGCCGGCGAAGATCACCAGCAGCGACAGGCAGATCGCCAGCCACGCCAGCGCGCGCGTTTCGGCATGGCTCCAGGCACTCATCACGCCATGGCTGAACCAGCCCAGCGCCAGCACGCTGGCCCAGAAGCCGGCCTTGCGCCAGCCCATCCGCAGCGCAATCGCCAGCACCAGCGGCGGGGCGGTGAACACCAGCTGGGTCGCCAGCCAGTGGCGGTCGTTGATGAACCAGCCGGCGTACAGCGCCGCCAGGCCCATCAGGGCGAGCAGCAGCACGGTGCGCGCGGTGGTGGCCATCAGGCCAGCCGCCGTGCGATATCGGCGACCCGTCGGCCAAGCGCGCGGGCCAGGGTGGCTTCGTCCTCGCTGGGCTGCGGATCATCATTGGCGCCCGCCACGTGGCTGGCACCGTAGGGCGTGCCGCCGCTGGTGGTGTGGCTCAACGCAGCTTCAGTGAACGGAATGCCGACGATCAGGCAACCGTGGTGGAGCAACGGCAGCTGCATGGACAGCAGGGTGGATTCCTGGCCCCCATGCATCGAGGCGGTGGAGGTGAACACCGCCGCTGGCTTTCCGGCCAGCGTGCCATTGACCCACTCCGCGCCCAGGCCATCCAGGAAGTGCTTCATCGGGGCGGCCATGTTGCCAAACCGGGTGGGACTGCCGAGCAGCAACCCATCGCACTCGGCGAGGTCTTCGACGCTGACATACGGCGCGCCTTCATCGGGTACCGGCGGACGCGCGGTCTGGGTCACGGCGGCCACGGCCGGCACGCTGCGCACGCGCGCGGCCATGCCCGGAACCTCGCCGATGCCCCGCGCGATCTGCCGCGCCAGCCGTGCCACCGAACCGCCTCGGCTGTAGTAGAGCACCAGGATCTCGCCCATCATCGACCCGCTTTCTCGTCCAGGAGACGCCAGTATGGCTATCCTGCGGCGATCCTGCATCGGGTACCCTTGCGCCGATGGAACCGTTGAACACGATCAATCTATGGATGGAGCGCGCGCGCGACCGTCCTCGCGCAGCCAGCTTCGGCCGTTTCCTGTGGCGGCGCTTCCTTGATGACCGCCTGTTCCAGGCCGCTGCCGCGCTGGCCTACACCACCGTGTTCGCCCTGGTGCCGCTGGCCATCGTGGTGTTCGGCGTGCTGTCCGCCTTCCCGGTGTTCGATCGCTGGAGCGACCAGCTCAGCGATTACGTGTTCTCCAACTTCGTGCCCAGCGCGGCGCGTGCGGCAGAAGGCTACCTGCGACAGTTCAGCGCCAGCGCCGGCCAACTCACCGCCGCCGGCTTCATCGCGCTGGTGATCTCGCTGCTGATCACGCTCAACAGCGTGGAAGAAACCTTCAACCAGATCTGGCGGGTGGGATCGTCGCGGCCCAAGCTGACCCGCTTCCTGGTTTACTGGACCGTGTTGACCCTTGGTGCGATGTTGGCGGCGGCCTCGCTGGCCGTCTCGGCGCGGGTGTTCGCGCTGCCGCTGTTCGGTACCCAGGAAGGACGGTGGCTGGCTGATTTCTCGCTGCGGCTGGCCCCGGTGCTGATCGAGTTCGTGTGCATCACGCTGGTGTACCGCGTGGTGCCGCACCACACGGTCAAATGGAAGCATGCGGTGCCCGGTGCGATCCTGGCGGCGATCCTGCTGGAACTGGTGAAGTGGGGCATCGGCGCCTACCTGGGCAGCTTCCAGTCCTACCAGAAGCTGTACGGCACCGTCGCCTTCGTGCCTATCCTGCTGCTGTGGATCTACCTGTGCTGGGTGGCGGTGTTGCTGGGCGCTTCCCTGGCCTCTTCGATGGCCGCCTTCCGCTACCAGCCGGCGGAACTGCGCCTGCCGCAAGGGTATGAGTTCTACGCCCTGCTGCGCCTGCTCGGACGCTTCCAGCAGGCGCGCGCGTTGGGCAAGGGACTGGAGGACGACGAAATCCTGCAGCACGAGCCGATGATGACCGACTCGCTGCTGCAGCAGTTGCTGTGCGACATGGAGCGGATCGCGCTGCTGCGCCGCGTCGAGAACGGTGAGTGGATGCTGGCGCGTGACCTGGAGCAGTTGACCTTGGCCGACCTGTACGAGTCCACCCAGCTGCGCATCCCGGTGGCCGAAGCGCACCTGCCCTATCGCCAGGACAGCCTGGGCCAGGCTGCGCTGGCGGCGCTGGACGAACTGCGCCTGCCACTGCGTGAGAAACTCAAGCGTCGCGTCAGCGACATCTATCCCCCCGGAGATACGCCCCGATGAGATGCACGTTGTTGGTCGTCACCCTGTCCGTTCTCTTGGCCGCCTGCAAGCCGGCCGCCGAACCTGCTGCCACCGCACCGGCCGCCGCGCCGCCTGCTGCCGACGCAGCCACGCCAGCGCCTGCCGCCGACCCGGATGCGGCACTGGGCGCAGCCGATGGTGCAGCGCCTGCAGAGCGGGTCACGGCCGAGTTCCCGGCCCTGAAGGTCAAGACCGTGGACGGCGCCGAGTATGATCTGGCCGCGCACCGCGGCAAGTGGGTGGTGGTGAACTTCTGGGCCACCTGGTGCGCTCCCTGCCGCAAGGAGATGCCGGAGCTGTCCGCGCTGCACGCGATGCGCAGCGAGATCGAAGTGGTCGGGCTGGCGTATGAGGAAATCGAACCGGCGGACATGCAGGCCTTCCTGAAGGAACGGCCGGTGACCTATCCGATCGCCATCGTCGACCCGTACGATCCGCCGGCCGACTTCGCTACCCCGCGTGGCCTGCCGCTGACCCACCTGGTGGACCCGCAGGGCAAGGTGGTGCATTCGTTCGTGGGTCCGGTCACGGCGGCGGATATCGAAGCGCGCATTGCCGGCAAGTAAGCCCGGGGAGTGAGGGGGGGCGTGACGACCAACGGTCGTCACCCACCGTCAGCTACCGGGCCCCCGCTGTACTCAGTCGATCGGGAAAACATCGATCGGCGCCAGCAGCGCGTAGTGCTCGCGGTGCAGCTTGCCTTTCAGCTTCGGCAGCTCGGGCAGCGCTTCGTCGACATGGGTATCGGGCAGGCGGTCCAGCAGGTCGCGGACCAGGGTCAGCCGACCCGTGCGCTGGTCGTTGAAATCCACCAGCGTCCACGGCGCATGGGTACGGTGGGTCGCCTGCAGCATGGCCTCGCGGGCCTGGGTGTAAGCCTCGTACTTGTCGCGCGACTGCAGGTCCACCGGTGACAGCTTCCAGCCCTTCAGCGGATTGGCATGGCGCTCGGCGAAACGTTCCTCCTGCTGCGCCTGGTCCACCGCCAGCCAGTACTTGAACAGCAGGATGCCGTCGTCCACCAGCAGTTGTTCGAACACCGGCGCCTGCTGCAGGAACTGCCGGTACTGCGCGTCGCTGCAGTAGCCCATCACCCGTTCCACGCCGGCGCGGTTGTACCAGCTGCGGTCCATCAGCACGATCTCGCCGGCCGCTGGCAGATGGCTGGCATAGCGCTGGAAGTACCACTGGGTGGCTTCGCGGTCGGTCGGCCTGGGCAGTGCGACCACCCGGCACTGGCGGGGGTTGAGGTGCTGGCTGATGGCCTGGATGGCGCCGCCTTTGCCCGCGGTGTCGCGCCCCTCGAACAGCACCAGCACGCGCTGGCCGGTCAGCTGCACCCAGCGCGCCATGGTGGCCAGTTCCAACTGCATCGGTTCCAGCAGGGCCTCGTAGGCCTTGCGCTTCAGCTTTGCCATCGAAGGCTCCCGTTGGGTGGAAGGCCCAGTGTGCCGCGTGCGCGGTTCAGGCGGTGTGCGCGCCCTGCCAGCCCCGTTCGCTGGCCAGCTGTTGCAGCATCCGGGACAGGTCCGCAGCGAAGCCGGCCATGTCGAACAGGCCACTGCCGGCACGTGCCTGGGCCAACTGCATGCGCAGCTGCGCCAGCGCGGCGGGGTCATTGCCCAACGCCGTGGCGCGGGTGATGAAGGCGGCATCGTCGGCCACGTTCATCGCATGCAGGCCGAGGTGGTGGTTCAAGCTGCCGGCCACGCGCGCGGCGAAGGTATCGCCGGGGCAGGTCAGCACCGGGCAGCCGGCCCAGAGCGCATCCGAGGCGGTGGTGTGCGCGTTGTACGGATGGGTATCCAGGAACAGGTCGGCCAGCGCGTAGCGGGCGAGGTACTGCGCATGCGGCAGCTTGGCCATGAACACCAGCCGCACCGGATCCACCCCGGCCGCGCGCGCTGCATCACGCAGGCGGGCATCGGCGCGGCCCGGCCCGGACAGCAGCCACAGCAAGCTGCCGGGCACGCCCTGCAGGACCTGGAAGGCCCGCGCCATGCTGCGCGGATTCAATTTGTAGCTGTTGTTGAAACAGCAGAACACCACGCCGTGTTCCGGCAGGCCGCACGCGGCACGCGACGGTGCTGGCTGCAGCGCGCGGGTGTTGTCCGATGGCTGGAAGGCTCGCGGCAGGCGCACGACGCGCTCGCTGAAGTACGCCTCCAGCGTGGCCGGCAGCACGAAGTCGTCGGCCAGCACCACGTCCATCCACGGTGCACCGGAGGTGCCCGGATACGCGAGCCAGTTGACCTGCACCGGGGCCGGACGCAGGGCCAGCACTTCCGGTACGCCGCCACCGCCCCAGCCGCGCAGGTCGAACAGCACGTCGATGCCTTCGGCACGGATCCGTGCGGCCACGTCGGCATGCCGCAGGCCCGCCACGTCGTGCAGGCGGGTGGCCGCGCGCAGACGCTGGCGGATCGGGCTGCCAGCGTCGCGGTCGAGCGCGAACAGATGGATGTCCAGTGCCGTGTCCTGCCGCAGTTGTTCGAACACCGCCACGGTCAGCAGGCCGGTGGGATGCGCGCCGAAGCCGTTGGACAGCAGGCCGATCCGCAGCGGGCCGCGTGGCCGCACCGAGGCCGGCGGCAACGGCCGCACGCCGCTGAACTGCGCCGCGCGCAGCCGCGCACAGGCCAGCTGCTCGGCGGCGCTGGCATCCTCGCTGAGGAAGGCGAACGGTTCCACCGCGCCACGGCCGCCGGCCACGGCATCGCGGACCTGCCGTGACAGCGCATCAACGTCCTGCCAGTCGCACAGGCGGCGCTGCCAGGCCAGCCGCTGCGCGGCGATGTAGGGCTCATCGGGCAGCAGCGCGTGGGCACGCCGGTAGGCATCGGCAGCGCCCTCGGCATCGCCGGCATCTTCCAGTGCGTGGCCGAGCCACAACGCAATGCCGGGGTGCTGCGGCGCACTGGCCGCGGCCTCGCCGAGCAGCTGCGCGGCATCGCCGTGCGCGCCGGCCATCCACGCCACCCGGCCCAGCCGGGCCAGCGCCTCGGGATGCCGCGGGCGCAGCTGCAGGGCACGCCGCGCGGCCTGTTCGCCCGCTGCCAGGTCACCGGCTTCCAGTTCGGCATCGGCCAGCATCACCCAGGCGATGAAGTCCGTCGGCTGGCGGCGTACCGCCTGCTGCAACTGCTGGCGCTGGCTGGCGGGCTGCATCGATCAGGCCGACGCGGCCAGCTGGGCCAGCGCATCGGCCTGGTGTTCCTGCGACAGCCGCTGCAGCAGTGCATCCATGTCGCCGGCCATCACGT
Organism: Stenotrophomonas sp. NPDC078853; assembly: GCF_044901215.1. NCBI lineage: Bacteria > Pseudomonadati > Pseudomonadota > Gammaproteobacteria > Lysobacterales > Lysobacteraceae > Stenotrophomonas > Stenotrophomonas sp. NPDC078853. The sequence goes on from NZ_JBJDOQ010000015.1 coordinate 104,636, forward strand.
TGGGCAGGTCGTACAGAGTCAGCCCTTCCACGCGGTGGTCGGTGATGCGGCCCTGCGGGAAGCTGTAGGTGCGGATGCGCTGGCTGCGGTCGCCGCTGCCGACCTGCAGGCGCCGCGACGCCGCCTGCGCTGCGTCCTGGCGCGAACGTTCGGCATCCAGCAGCTGCGCCTTCAGGCGCTTCATCGCCTTGTCGCGGTTGGCGTGCTGGCTGCGTTCGGTCTGGCATTCCACCACTACCCCGGTCGGGACGTGGGTGATGCGGATGGCCGATTCGGTCTTGTTGACGTGCTGGCCACCGGCGCCGGAGGAACGGAACGTATCCACCCGCAGGTCGGCCGGATTGATCTGCACCTCGTCGATTTCATCGGCTTCAGGGATGATCGCCACCGTGGCCGCCGAGGTATGGATGCGGCCCTGCGATTCGGTGGCGGGCACCCGCTGCACCCGATGCGTGCCGGATTCGAATTTCAGTCGCGAGAACGCGCCGCGCCCGACCACCCGGGCCACCACTTCCTTGTAGCCGCCGTGCTCGCCCGGGCTGTCCGATTCGATCTCGACTTTCCAGCCCTGGCGCTCGGCGTAGCGCGCGTACATGCGGAACAGATCGCCGGCGAAGATCGCCGCTTCGTCGCCGCCGGTGCCGGCGCGCACTTCCAGGAACAGGTTGCCTTCGTCGCGCAGGTCGCGCGGCACCAGCAGCAGGGCCAGGTCCTGGTCCAGCTGCGCCAGGCGGGCCTGCGCGGCCTCGACTTCTTCCTCGGCCAGCTCACGCAGGTCCGGGTCGGCGCGCATCGCCTCGGCGGCGGCCAGGTCGTCCTTGGCGCGGCGCTCTTCGGCCAGCGCGGTGGCAACCGGTTCCAGCTGGGCGAACTCGCGCGAAAGATCGCGGAAGCGCTTGTTGTCGGCCACCACGCTGGGGTCGGAAAGCAGGCGTTCGAGTTCTTCGCGGCGCTCGGCCAGCGCTTCAAGCTTACGGCGCAGGGTCGGCGTCATCGGGTCTCACGGCAGGATGGTGGTATCCCGGCTGCGCCGGGAACAGGCGCTCGGCGGCGCGGGTCAGGTCGGCATCTCCGCTCAGCGCGGCGGCGCGCAGGGCAGCGGTGGGCGGGTGCAGCAAGCGGTTGGTCAGGCCATGGGCGAGCAGTTCCAGCACTTCATCGGCCGGCTTGCCGTTGGCCAGCTGTGCCCGCGCGCGCTCGAGCATTTCCGCGCGGGTGGTCTCGCCGAACGCGCGCAGCTGCCTGAGCGGGGCGTGGTGGGTGCCGGCCTGCTGGGTTTCCACGAAGCGCGCGACCTGCAGTTCGATGATCGCTTCGGCTTCGGCGGCGGCTTCGCGGCGGCTGCGGCGGTTGTCTTCCACCGCCCGCTCCAGGTCGTCCACCGTATACAGGAAGGCGTCGTCCAGGCTGGCCACGCTGGCTTCGATGTCGCGCGGCACGGCCAGGTCGAACAGCAGCATCGGCTTGTGCCGACGGGTGCGCAGCGCGGTGGCGACGGCCTCGCGGTGGATCACCGGCTCACGTGCGGCCGTGGCGGAAAACACGATGTCCGCTTCGGCAAGATGACGGTCCAGCTCGGCCAGCGGCAAGGCCACGCCACCATGCCGGCTGGCCAGGTCCTGGGCGTGGGCCAAAGTACGGTTTGCGATCAGCAGGCGGCGCACCTTGCCATCGCTGAGGTGGCGCGCGGCCAGCTCGATGGTTTCCCCGGCGCCGACCAGCAACACGGTGGAATCGTCCAGCCGCGCAAAGGAATTCTGCGCCAGCCGCACCGCGGCAGAAGCTACCGAGACCGGGTTGGCGCCGACCTGGGTATCGGTCCGCGCGCGCTTGGCCACCGAGAAGGTCTGCTGGAACAGCCGGTCCAGGCGCTGGCCGAGCAGGCCATGTTCGCGGGCCACCGACCAGGCGTCCTTCACCTGGCCCAGGATCTGCGGTTCACCCAGCACCATCGAATCCAGCCCGGTGGCGACCCGGAACAGGTGGCGCACCGCATCGGCGTCGGCGTGCTGGTACAGATAGCCCTGCAGGTCGCCGGCCTGGCCCTGCAGCCACTGGTTCAGAGCGGTCTCGGAGTCGGCCACCGCATACAGTTCGGTGCGGTTGCAGGTGGACAGCAGCACCGCCTCGGCGATCTGCGGGGTATTGCGCAACGAACCGAGCGCGCGCGGCAGGGCGTCACCGGCGAAGGCTGCGCGTTCGCGCAGGTCCACCGGTGCGGTCTGGTGATTCAGTCCGAGCACCCACAGGGTCATTGTTCAGTTGCTTGCGATAAGCTGCTGGCCATAGGCACACATTTTAAGGCCCCAATGCCGTCGATGCCCGCATTGATTCGCATCTCCAGTGTTCTGCTGCTCAGCCTGATGGCTGGCGACGCGCTGGCAGCCCCTTCCGTCGCCCGCGTGCTGGACCAGGCCGAACGGGGCCAGGAGCCGTCGCTGGAGCCCGCGCTGGTAGGCGAATTCGCTCTGCAGGCGGGCAAACTGCCCGACTCGGCCGCGCAGTACCTGCTCGCCGCGCAGGCCAGTGACGGTGACGCCGGACTGGCCGAACGGGCCACCCGGATCGCCATGCTGGCCAATGATGACGCCCGTGCCGCGCAGGCGCTGGCGCTGTGGCAGCAGCGCGCACCGCGCTCGCTGTCGATGCGCAGCGCCGCTGCGGCGCTGGCCATGCGCCAGGGCAAGCCGGAGCGTGCGACCACTGAACTGAAGGCGTTGCTGGCCGCGCCCGGCGAGGAAGGCTGGCGCTTCACCCTGGCCGCGCTGGTCGGTGGCGGGCGCGATCCGGGGGTGCCGGCGCAGGTACTCGAGGCGCTGGTCCAGGCCGATGCGATCCCCAACCGGATCGAGATCTGGCAGGAATTCGGCCGCTTGGCGATGCGCATGGACAAGCCCGAGCTGGCCCAGCGCATGGTCGACGAAGTGGTGCGCCGGTTCCCGCAGGATCCGCGCGTGGCCTTGCTGCGCGCCAGCCAGTTGCAGCAGACCGGGCGCAAGGCGGAGGCTGTGGTAGTGCTGCAGGCGCTGGAGCCGCAGACCCGCACCAGCGTGGACCTGCGCAATGCCGTGGCCATCGCCTACGACGGCATGAACGAGACGGTGGCCGCCGAGCGCGTACTGTCCAGCGGCCCGCAGGACACCCAGACCTACGGCATGCGCGCCTCGCTGCTGGCCAAGCAGGACGACGCCACTGCGTTGACCGCGCTGTACGCCGAGCTGTCGCGTGCGGCCAGCAAGCCCGATCCGGCGCAGCGCCTGCTGCTGGGCAAGATCGCCGAATACCTCAAGCGCTACCAGGAGGCGGTGGACTGGTACCACAGCGTGCCCGGCGGCGATGAGCTGAGCGAAGCACGCCTGCGCGCGGCCAATGCGCAGGGCCTGCTGGGCAACCAGGCCAAGGCACTGGAAGAAGTCCGTGCGGTGCAGTCCGATGCGGTGCTGGCCGAAGAAGCGCGCCGCGACGCCTATCTGCTGGAAGCCGAGCTGCGCCTGCGCGCAGGCGACGAGGCCGGCGAGCTGGACGCGCTGGCGCGCGGGCTGGCCGCCTATCCCGACGAGAACGCGCTGTTGTATGCGCGCGCCCTGGCCTGGGAGCGTCGTGATGACATCCCGCGTGCGGAAGCCGACCTGCGCAAAGTGCTGGTCACCGAACCGGAAAATGTCGCCGCATTGAATGCCCTGGGCTACACCCTGGCCGACCGCACCCACCGCTACCAGGAGGCGTTGGAGCTGATCGACCGCGCCCGCGTGGCTGAGCCGGACAACCCGGCCATCATCGACAGCCACGGTTGGGTGCTGTATCGGCTGGGCCGCAACGAGGAGGCGCTGGTGCAGCTGCGCCGCGCCTATGGGCTGGCAAAGGATGCCGAGATCGCCGTGCACCTGGGCGAAGTGCTGTGGGTGATGGGCCGCCAGGACGAGGCGCGGCGCTACTTCGACGAAGCCGCCAAGCTGGATCCCGACAACCGCGCGCTGCAGCGCGTCCGTGAGACCTTCAAGCCATGATCCATTCGATGACCCGGCCGTTGCTGCTGGCAACGGTCACCCTGGCGCTGGCCGCCTGTACCTCGGTCGGCTCGCAGAAGACCCCGGTGCCGGACGTGGCCTACAGCGTGTCCCCCGCTGCCGAACGTGCCGAAGCAGCACGCGTGCAGGCGCTGCGGGCCCAGCCGGACTGGGCGTTCCAGGGCCGGGTGGCGGTCAGCAAGGGAAAGAACGGCGGCAGTGGCCGCATTGAATGGGACCAGCAGGGCAGTGCCTACCAGGTCCAACTCAGTGCCCCGGTGACCCGGCAGAGCTGGCGCCTTCAGGGTGACGCCACGCAGGGCGGCGGCCGGCTGGAAGGACTGGACGGTGGCCCGCGCGAGGGCGCCGATGCGCAGGCTGTCCTGCTCGAGGCGACCGGCTGGGACATCCCGGTCAACCAATTGCCGGACTGGACCCGTGGACTGGTGCTGGAAGGCAGCGGCGAAGCCGCTCTGCAGCGCGACGCCGAAGGGCGACCGCGCCAGCTGCGCCAGGCCGGATGGCAGGTGGATTACCTGGACTGGTACCCGGCGCAGGATGGCCGACAGTCGCTGCCGCGGCGTATCGAAGCCAGCAAGGGCGACGCCAAGGTACGCCTGGTGGTCGACCAGTGGGGCGCGGCCGGCCCATGAATCCGTCGCATGATGACGCCGATGGCTGGTCCTGGTGGCCGGCTCCGGCAAAGCTGAATCTGTTCCTCAACATCACCGGCCGTCGCGCCGATGGCTACCACCAGCTGCAGACCGTGTTCCGGCTGCTGGACTGGGGTGACCGGATCGGACTTCGCCTGCGCCAGGACGGGCAGGTGCGTCGCCAAGGCGCCTCACTGCCCGGCGTGGCGGAGGCCGATGACCTCGCCGTGCGCGCGGCGCTGTTGCTGCAGGCGTCGTGCAAAATCGTCGAAGGTGTTGACATCATCGTTGAAAAGCACGTTCCGGCGGGCGGCGGCTTCGGCGGCGGGTCGTCCGATGCGGCGACCGTCCTGGTGGCATTGAACCAGCTGTGGCACACCGGGCTGGGCCCGGATGCGCTGGCCGCACTGGGCCTGCAGCTGGGTGCGGATGTGCCGGTTTTCGTGCGCGGGCACAACGCCTGGGCCGAGGGCATAGGGGAGCAGTTGACCCCCATCGAGCTGCCGCCGGCGTGGTATGTGATCGCAGATCCCGGGGTCCACGTGCCCACTCCGGCGCTGTTTGCGGATCCGGATTTGACGCGCGACAGTCCAATGGCGAAAATAGAGGACTTCGTTTCCGGATACCTGTCCGGCAATGCGTTCGAGCCGGTGCTGCGCCGCCGCGAGCCTGCCGTAGAGGCCGTGCTTGCTGCGTTGAGCAACATCGGCACGGCGCGGCTGACAGGGTCGGGAAGTGGGTGCTTCGTCGAGTTCCCTTCGCAGCAGGCTGCGCAGGCGGGCAGGGCGGGGTTGTCCAAGGAGTTGCGGGCGTGGGTGGTGGCAGGCGTTGGCCGGTCACCACTGCTGGATGCACTCGAGCGTAACTGATTCATTTGATGCAGGGGCGTCGCCAAGAGGCCCAAGGCACCAGGTTTTGATCCTGGCATTCGGAGGTTCGAATCCTCCCGCCCCTGCCACTTGCGGCTTGGTCCGCGCCAACCAGCGCAGCTGTCTGCGCGGGACGTGGAAATGCCGTGGTGCAATCAGCCGCAGGGGCCTTCGGGCGCCTGGGGTAACCCGATCTCCGCCACTCGCCCCCGCCCGAGACAATCATGATGCAAGATTCGCCCAACCTGCTGGTCTTTTCCGGCAACGCCAACAAACGCCTCGCACAGAACATCTGCAAGGAACTGGGCGTGCGTCCGGGCAAGGCGTTGGTGTCGCACTTCTCCGATGGTGAAGTGCAGGTCGAAATCGAAGAGAACGTCCGCAAGCAGGACGTCTTCGTGATCCAGCCGACCAGTGCGCCCAGCGCAGAGAATCTGATGGAGCTGCTGGTGCTGATCGACGCGCTCAAGCGCGCATCGGTGGCCAGCGTCACCGCGGTAGTGCCGTACTTCGGCTACTCGCGCCAGGATCGCCGCATGCGGTCTTCGCGCGTGCCGATCACCGCCAAGCTGGCGGCGAAGATGTTCAGCACCGCCGGTGCCGATCGGGTGTTGACCGTGGACCTGCATGCCGACCAGATCCAGGGCTTCTTCGATATCCCGGTGGACAATGTGTACGCCTCGCCGCTGCTGCTTGCCGATATCTGGCGCGCCTACGGCACCGAAAACCTGATCGTGGTGTCCCCGGACGTAGGTGGCGTGGTGCGTGCGCGCGCCGTCGCCAAGCGCCTGGACGATGCCGATCTGGCGATCATCGACAAGCGCCGTCCGCGCGCCAACGTGTCCACCGTGATGAACATCATCGGTGACGTCGAAGGCAAGACCTGCGTGATGGTCGATGACATCGTCGATACCGCCGGCACGCTGTGCGCTGCTGCTGCTGCCCTGAAGGCGCGCGGCGCGCTCAAGGTCGCGGCGTACTGCACCCACGCGGTGCTGTCCGGCCCGGCGGTGGACAACATCACCAATTCCCAGCTCGATGAGCTGGTGGTGACCGACACCATCCCGCTGAAGGACGCCGCGCGGGTCTGCAGCAAGATCCGCCAGCTCAGCGTGGCGGAAATGCTGGCCGAAACGATGCGCCGCATCGCCTTCGGTGAATCGGTCAGCTCGTTGTACGTGGATTGATTTTTTTTCGTTCCGGCCGGTAACGGCAGGGAACTCCAAGGGCACTTCTGGTCGCGGAAGTGCCTTCATCCGCCCCGCCACACGGCAGGGCACCCAACAGGTAGTAGAAAATGTCCAAGACCCATGAAATCAAGGTCACCAAGCGTGAACTGCAGCGCAAGGGTGCGAGCCGCCGCCTGCGTCACGCTGGCGTGATCCCGGCGATCGTCTACGGCGGCAACGCCGAGCCGGTCGCCATCAGCCTTGACCACAATGAAATCTGGCTGGCCCAGTACAACGATTGGTTCTACTCGTCCATCCTGGACCTGAACCTCGATGGCAAGGTCGAGCGCGTGCTGCTGCGTGACATGCAGCGCCACCCGTTCAAGCAGCTGATCCTGCACCTGGATTTCCTGCGCGTGAACGAGAACGAAGTCCTGACCGCTTCGGTGCCGCTGCACTTCATCAACGAAGAAACCTCGCCGGCTGGCAAGGCTTCGGACATCGTGGTCACCCACGAAGTGAAGGAAGTGACCGTGTCCTGCCTGCCGAAGGATCTGCCGGAGTCGATTGAAGTCGACCTGGGCGCCCTGGAAGCCGGTGGCGTGATCCATCTGTCCGACCTCAAGCTGCCGAAGGGCGTTGAGCTGCCGGCGCTGGCGCTGGGCAAGGATCACGACGATGCCGTGGTCACCGCCAAGCACGGCAAGGAAGACGCTGCCGACGCTGCCGAAGACGCAGAAGCCGCAGAGTAATGCCGTTGCGGCGCCTGTCCCCCGGGACGGGCGCCGTACCTGCCGGCAGCGCTGGCAGGCCGTAACAGGAAGAGACAATGGCAGGATTGCGACTGATCGTCGGCCTGGGGAACCCAGGCGCCGAGCACGCCCGGACCCGGCACAACGCTGGGTTTCATTTTGTGGAGGCCCTGGCCGAAAAGGCGGGCGCACGCTGGGCCGTGGACAGCAAGCTGTTCGGCGAGACCGCCAAGGTCGATATCGCAGGCCAGCCGGTCTGGCTGCTGAAGCCGGCCACCTACATGAACCTCAGTGGCAAGTCGGTCACCGCCGCGCAGCGGTTCTGGAAGATCGAGCCTGAAGAAACCCTGCTGGCACACGACGAGCTGGATCTGCCGCCGGGTGCGGCGCGGTTGAAGTTCGATGGCGGCCACGGGGGGCAGAACGGCCTTCGCGATACCATCCGTCTGCTCGGGCACGGCAGCTTCCATCGCCTGCGCGTGGGCATCGGCCATCCCGGCCACAAGGACCGCGTGGTGCCGTGGGTGCTGGGACGGGCATCGAAGGACGACGACGTGCTGATCGCACGGGCCATCGACGATGCCATCGATGTGCTGCCATTGGCAGTACAGGGGGATTTCAACGAGGCGATGAAGCGCCTGCATACCCCGAAGTAACCCAGCGAAGACGGGTAGCGCCGAGACATGCTCGGCGGTTGCACGATGAAAATGATTTGCAAAACGGCGCGTGCGCTTTTTCGCCAATCACTTTCACCCCAAAGGTTGTCGAACATGGGTATCAAATGCGGAATCGTCGGCCTGCCCAACGTGGGCAAGTCGACACTGTTCAACGCGCTGACCAAGGCAGGTATCGCCGCGGCCAACTTTCCGTTCTGCACCATCGAGCCGAACGTCGGCATCGTGCCGGTGCCGGATCCGCGGCTGAACGAGCTGGCGGCGATCATCAACCCGCAGAAGGTCATCCCGACGGCGGTCGAGTTCGTCGACATCGCCGGCCTGGTAGCCGGTGCGGCCAGCGGCGAAGGCCTGGGCAACAAGTTCCTGGCGCACATCCGCGAAGTGGATGCGATCACCCACGTGGTGCGTTGCTTCGAGAACGCCGACGTGATCCACGTCAACAACAAGGTTGATCCGCTGTCGGACATCGACACCATCGATACCGAGCTGGCGCTGGCTGACCTGGACAGCGTGGAGAAGGCGCTGAACCGCGCCGAGCGTTCGGCCAAGGGCGGCGACAAGGAAGCGGCGGCACGCAAGCCGGTGCTGGCCAAGCTGCAGGCGGCGCTGGCCGATGGCAAGGCCGGTCGTGCGGCCGGCTTGGACGAAGAGGAAAAAGCGCTGGTGCGCGACCTGTTCCTGCTGACGCTGAAGCCGGTGATGTACATCGCCAATGTGCTGGAAGATGGCTTCGAGAACAATCCGCACCTGGATGCGGTGCGTGCGCGCGCGGCCGAAGAGGGTGCGAAAGTGGTGCCGGTGTCGGCGGCCATCGAAGAAGAGCTGTCGCAGCTGGATGACGAAGACCGTGACACCTTCCTGGCCGACCTGGGCCTGCAGGAGCCGGGCTTGAACCGCGTCATCAACGCGGCCTACCAGCTGCTGGGCCTGCAGACCTACTTCACCGCAGGCGTCAAGGAAGTGCGTGCGTGGACCGTGCGCAAGGGCGCCACCGCGCCGCAGGCGGCCGCGGTCATCCACACCGATTTCGAGAAGGGCTTCATCCGCGCTGAAACCATCGCCTATGACGACTTCATCAAGTTCAAGGGCGAAGCCGGTGCCAAGGAAGCCGGGCGCCTGCGCCTGGAAGGCAAGGAATATCGCGTGCAGGAAGGCGACGTGCTGCACTTCCGCTTCAACGTCTGATCCTGCAAGGGGCGATCGGAAGCCCTCGCCTGCGGGTGAACGGCGGAGCGCCTTCCGCCCGGCCCTGACAGTCCGCGCGCGCCCCGCCACCCAAGAAGAAAACGTGGTAGCGCCGACCCATGGTCGGCGAGCGCAGCGGGCCTTTGGCGGAAACATTCCGCCGACCATGGGTCGGCGCTACCGTAGATCTCGTTGAAACGTCTGGTGGACGGAGCCCCTGAGTCAGGGGCGGCCGCGCAGCGGCGGGGTGTGGGTGCTGGGAGCGGCTCTGCCGTTCGCTGCTGGGATACATCGCTCGCTTGAGTGAGTGGCAGCACGCCCGCGTCCAGGCCTTCTTTCCGCCTGGACAAATAATGACCAGCATCTGAAACGCCTGCGGCGCGTGGCTCAGCAGTACTTGTCCACATCAAACCCCCACGGCTCTCCACGTGGAGTGTGGAGAACCGCCTCGTGCGCTGGACAAATAATCGCCACCTTTCGAAACGCCTGCGGCATGGTGCTCAGCGGTACTTGTCCACACCAAACCCCCATCGCTCTCCACGCCGGGTGTGGAGAACCCGGCGCCGGCATCGAACGGCACTTGCGAATGTCCGCGGCGCCGCGCAGCGTGTCGGCAAGTGTGTGATGGGAGTTGCCGAATGAGCCTGCGCCTGGGAATGCTGTGCGCCCTGTTGTCGATCTCCGTTGCCGCCGCGGCCGCACCTGCACCTGCACCTGGAACGGCGCCGCTGCTGGTCATCCATGGCGGTGCCGGGGTGCAGCGCGCCAGGTTGTCCGCCGAAGAAGAGCGCGCCGCGCGTACGGCGCTGCGCAGTGCGTTGCTGCAGGGGCATGCCGAGCTGCAGGCGGGCCGCCCGGCATTGGCCGCGGTGACCCGGGCGATCACCGTGCTGGAGGATGATCCGACCTTCAATGCGGGGCGCGGTGCGGTGTTCACCCACGACGGCCGCAACGAGCTGGACGCTGCGCTGATGGACGGCGCGACGCGCCGCGCGGGCGCGGTGGCCGGCGTGCAGCGCGTGCGCAACCCGATCCTGCTGGCGCAGGCGGTGATGGAGCGCTCCGCGCACGTGATGATGGTGGGGCAGGGGGCTGAAACGTTCGCTGCCGAACAGGGCATCACCCTAGTCGATCCGTCCTACTTCCGCACTGAAAAACGCTGGCAGCAGCTGCAGCGCGCCCTGCAGGAGGAGAAGGCGGGTCAGGCGCATGCGGAGCTGGAAACCGCCAGGCACTTCGGTACCGTCGGCGCGCTCGCGCTGGATGCCGAAGGAAAGCTCGCCGCGGGCACGTCGACCGGCGGCATGACCAACAAGCGCTACGGACGGGTAGGCGACTCGCCGGTCATCGGCGCGGGGACCTGGGCCGACGAGGGCTGTGCCGTCTCCGGCACCGGCTGGGGCGAGTACTACCTGCGCACCGCGGCCGCGCACGAGATCTGCGCACGCGTGCGGCTGGCGGGTGCGTCCGCCGCGCAGGCAGGGCGCGAGGTGATCAACGGGATGATCCCTGCGCTGGGCGGCGACGGCGGGGCGATCGTGCTCACTGCAAAGGGTGAGGTCGGGCTGCCGTTCAACACTGAAGGCATGTATCGCGGCTGGATCGGCGCGGACGGTGTGCCGCATGTTGCGATCTTCGACGACGAAGCGCTGCAGCTGCCGGGTCAATAACCTTGCGTATCAACGGGTTTGCGACAGCGTGTGAAAAAAAAGAAAAAACGTGTTGACAGACCCCCGCCGGATCAGCAGAATTGCGGGCTCACCACCACACACCGCAACGCTTCGGCGCCACGGCATGGGGTGGTAAGGAGGGATACCCAAGCGGCCAACGGGGGCAGACTGTAAATCTGCTGGCTTACGCCTTCGGTGGTTCGAATCCACCTCCCTCCACCAGTTTCACGTAGTTTCACGTTGTGGCAATTCCCGGTGCGGGAGTAGTTCAATGGTAGAACTTCAGCCTTCCAAGCTGATTGTGCGGGTTCGATTCCCGTCTCCCGCTCCATTGAATGTTTAGAACTTTGAAGATATTTCAGTTCGTGCCATAATGCAAAACTCGCTCACGTAGCTCAGTCGGTAGAGCACTTCCTTGGTAAGGAAGAGGTCGAAGGTTCGATTCCTTTCGTGAGCACCATCTTCAGCACCACCCCAAGACGAATTCGAGATAAGCAGCCATGGCCAAGGGTAAGTTCGAGCGCACCAAGCCGCACGTCAACGTCGGCACCATCGGTCACGTCGACCACGGCAAGACCACGCTGACCGCCGCACTGACCAAGATCGGTGCCGAGCGCTTCGGTGGCGAGTTCAAGGATTACTCCGTACAAAGAACAGGACTGCCACTGCACCC
>NZ_JBJDOQ010000016.1:0-110923 GCF_044901215.1 Stenotrophomonas sp. NPDC078853
GACCACCAGCATGTTCTCCAGCGCGCACAGCTGCAGGAAGCGCTCAAGGCGCGCCGAGCTGTGTTCCGGACCCTGGCCTTCGTAACCGTGCGGCAGCAGCAGGGTCAGCCCGGTCAGGCGGCCCCACTTGGCTTCACCGGCGGCGATGAACTGGTCGATGACCACCTGGGCGCCGTTGGCGAAGTCGCCGAACTGGCCTTCCCAGATGCACAGGGTGCCCGGGTCGGTGGTGGAGAAGCCGTACTCGAAGGCCATCACTGCTTCTTCGCTGAGCAGCGAATCGATGATGGTGGCCTTCTCCGGCGAATCCACCAGCTCGCGCAGCGGCAGGTAGTACTGGTCGGTGTTCTGGTCGTGCAGGATCGCGTGGCGATGGGTGAACGTACCGCGGCCGACGTCCTGGCCCACCAGGCGCAGGCGGTGGCCTTCGTCCAGCAGGGTGGCGTAGGCGAGGTTCTCGGCAAAGCCCCAGTCGCCCGGAATTTCGCCGGCCGCCATCTTGCGGCGGTCCTCATACACCTTTGCCACGCGCGAATGCACCTGCACGGTGTCCGGAATGGTGGTGATCTGCCTGGCCAGCGCGGTCAGCTTTTCCATGCCGACGGCGGTGCTGATCGTGTCCGACAGCTTGCCGTCCAGCAGCTTCGGCCAATCCACGAACAGCGGGCTGGTCGGCGGGGTCTTTTCCACGGTGGCCAGCTCGGTGGTGTACTCGCCGCTGTCCAGCTTCACGCGGTAGCCATCCACCAGTGCCTTGCCGGCACCGGATTCGATCACGCCGGCCTGTTCAAGCTGCTCGGCGTAGATTTCGCGGGTGGTCTTGTGCTTGCGGATCACCTGGTACATCAGCGGCTGGGTGATCGCCGGTTCGTCGGCCTCGTTGTGGCCCCAACGGCGGTAGCACATCAGGTCGATGACCACGTCCTTGGCGAATTTCTGCCGGAACTCGAAGGCCAGCTTGGCGGCGAACACCACGGCTTCCGGGTCATCGCCGTTCACATGGAACACCGGCGCGGCGATCATCTTGGCCACGTCGGTGCAGTACAGCGTGGAGCGCGAGTCTTCCGGATTGGACGTGGTGAAGCCGACCTGGTTGTTGACCACGATGTGCACCGTGCCGCCGACGGCGAAACCGCGCGCCTGCGACATCTGGAACAGCTCCATCACCACGCCCTGGCCGGCGAAGGCCGCATCGCCGTGGATCAGGATCGGCATCACCTGCTTGCGCGCGGTATCGCTGCGGCGCTCCTGGCGCGAGCGCACCGAACCGGCAACCACCGGGTCGGCGATTTCAAGGTGCGAGGGGTTGAAGGCCAGCGCCAGGTGCACCGGGCCGCCGTCGGTGCTGACGTCGGCCGAGAAGCCCATGTGGTACTTCACATCGCCTGCGGAGGCGTGGTTGTCGTGCTCGAACTTGCCTTCGAACTCGTCGAACAGCTTGCGCGGATTCTTGCCCAGCGTATTGACCAGCACGTTGAGGCGGCCGCGGTGGGCCATGCCGATCACCACGTCCTTGACCCCGTCCTTGCCGGCGTCACGGATGATGGTGTCCATCATCGGGATCAGCGAATCGCCGCCTTCCAGCGAGAAGCGCTTCTGGCCCACGTACTTGGTGTGCAGGTAGCGTTCCAGGCCTTCGGCTGCGGTCAGGCGCTCCAGCGTGCGGCGCTTGGTATCTGCATCCAGCGCGTAGTCGCCACCGGCGAGTTCGAGCTTCCTGTAGATCCACTGGCGCTGCTCGACTTCGGAGATGTGCATGAACTCCGCGCCGATCGATCCGGTGTAGGTCGCCTTCAGGCGCGCCAGCAGGTCGCGCAGCTTCATGCGCGGCTGGCCACCCACGCCGCCGGTGCTGAACTCGGCGTTCAGATCGGCATCGGACAGGCTGTGGAACGGCAGGCCCAGGTCCGGCGGGTTGGTCGGTTCGGCAAGGCCGAGCGGATCCAGGCGGGCACCGAGGTGACCGCGCGAACGGTAGGCGGTGATCAGGCGGCCGACATTGCGCTCGCGCTCGTCGCCGGCCCCTTCGCCGGTGCCACTCTTCAGCGCGCCCTTGGCGGCGTCAGCGATGTGCGCAATGACGCCCGAGTGCGGAATGTCACCCGCTTCACGGCCCTGGAAGCCGTCGAAGTAGGCCTTCCATTTGGGATCGACACTGTCCGGGGAGACGAGGTACTGCTCGTACAGGTCCTCGACATAGGAGGCGTTGCCGCCGGCGAGCTGCGATGACTGCGCAAACTGCTTCAGTAGATTGTCCACGATGGAGAGTGATTATTCGCTTTGTGGGGTAGGGCTCTGGAAGTACCCGGCCGACTGGATGAATAGCCATGCACGGGCGCGTTCAAACACCCAAATTGTACCCCCATCCGCCGGGGAAGGGGCGTTGCAGCGACGCGATCAGGCCCCCCGGTGTCGCTGCCAGACAGGTTGCGCGGCGCCGCCGGGCTCAGATGCCGAGGGCGCGCAGCTCGCTGCAGTCACGCGAACGGTCCCAGACGCGCTGCAATTGCTGCTCCAGCGGCTGCGAACGTGAGGGCAGTGCGATGCCGGCTTCGCCCTCGAGCCGATGCCCCATCAGACGAAAGTAGTAGTCGCCGCCGTCGTTGGCGATGCAGGCCGAGGTCAGCGCCCGGTCAACCGGATCGCTCACCTCGCGGACCTGGACCACGCTGGGCAGGCGCTGCAGCAGGGCCAGCAGCGGCGCACCTGCGGCCTGGACCGCCGCCGCATCATGCACGATGACCCGCAGCTGCTTGTCGTGCGCACGGGTGGCGAAGCGGCGCAGGGCCGCCTGCACGGGAGCGGCGTCCAACAGGCCGGGATCCAGCTGGCGGCTGTGGATCCACAGCCGGCGGCGCGCCCGGTGGATGACCGCGGTGGTCACCGCCACGGCCGGCTGCAAGCCTTCGATGGCCGCGGCGGCCCCGAGCGTGCGGTGCATCTGCAGGTGCGCGATGCCGGCTTCTTCGAAGTGTCCGCCTTCGGGAATGAAGCCTTGACGTGCGTAGAAATCAGCTGCCGGCAACTGGGCATGCAGATGCACGTGCGGCAGCCCGGCCGCCGTGGCGGCACGTACCAGCTCCTCCAGCATGGCCTCGCCGACGCCCCGGCTGCGCCATGCCGCCAGCACCGCCATGCGCCCGATGCGGCCATCGGGCAACAGCCGTCCGGTACCGATCGGCGCCCCGTCTGCATCGCGTGCCAGCACGTGGGTGCAGACCGGATCCAACGCATCGCGCTCGAGCTCGGCCGGCACGCCCTGTTCGACCACGAATACCTGCTGGCGGACGCCGTGGATGGCCGCGTGGTGCGCGGCGTGGTCGGCCCGCTGGACACTGAAGGCGGCCATGTTCAGTGGCGGCGCTGGCCGGCGCCGTCCTCCGGCTCGTCCTCTTCGTCCTCCTCGTCGAAGCTGACCACCACTTCCACGCCATCCTCATGCACGTTCACTTCGCGCACGTCATCGGAAAAATCGTCAACCTCGATGGTGTCCACGGTATCCCGCGCGACCACGATCTCCGCGTCGGCGTCCAGCACCTCTTCCACCTGGTCTTCGAAAGCGGGATCGGTCAGCTGGTAGAAGCCCAGCACCATCAGTTCCTGCAGGGCCTGCCGACCCTTGGCGGTCAGGCCGTTCCATGCGGTAAGGTCAAGCCGCTCGGCGGCCGCGATGCGCTGGGCGTCCTTGACCGACACCGCCAGGTCCAGCCCGCTGCAGTACAGGCTCGCGCCACGCTTGGCACGCCGCCAGGCCAGACGGGCCCAGGGATGGCGTTCCAGCAACAGGCCGTTGGCCAGGGCGTGGTCGACCTCGTCCAGCGACGGCGCCGGGCCGCTCGGCATGACTTCGCCAGCGGCGCGGTAGGTGGTGATGAATCGGCCGAACCAGTCGCCCAGCTTGTCCGGGTCGTTCATGCGGATGGCATTGAGCGCGGCCACGACGCGGTTCATCGCCGCCACGTCGATCTCGTTCGGATCCTCCGGCAGCTCCAGGTCGGGGTCCTGGTAGCGGATGCCCTCATCGGCATCCACCACCAGGGTGTCCAGGTAATCACTGATCAGTTCGGCCGATGCCGGTGCGCGCATGCCGAAGGAGAAGGTCAGGCAGGCATCTACGGCCACGCCGTTGTGCGGCACGTTCGGCGGCAGGTACAGCATGTCACCCGGCGCCAGCACCCAATCATGGCTGGGCTTGAATTTCGTGAGCTGCTTGAGCTCGATGTCCGGGCGGAAATCCAGCGGCGGACGCTTGCCCCTGGTCGATTCGCTGGCATCGATCTGCCAACGGCGATGGCCCTGGCCCTGCAGCAGGAACACGTCGTACTGGTCCACGTGGGCACCGACCGAGCCGCCGGTGGCGGCGAAGCTGATCATCACATCGTCCATCCGCCAGCGCGGCAGGAAATCGAAGTGGGCGATGAGCGCGCGCACGTCCGGGTCCCACTTGTCCACGTCCTGCACCAGCAGGGTCCAGTCTTTTTCCGGCAGCGCGGGGAACACCGCCTCCTGGAACGGGCCGGTGCGCACGCGCCAGCCGTCAGTGCTGCGGTCATGTTCGATCAGACGCGCCAGCACGCCGTTCTCGCAGGCCAGGCCGGCGAGGTCTTCGGGCTGCACGGGGCTCTGGAAGCCGGCGAAGGCGTTGCGGATCAGCAGCGGGCGCTTCTGCCAGTAGTCGCGCAGGAAGGTTGCCGGGGCCATGCCCAGCGGCTTGGCGGGGGTGGCATGGACTTCGATGGCGAAGGTCTTGGCGGTGGAAGGGGATTTGCGTGCGGCCATGGGGGAGGTCCTTGCAACGGAGACAGGGCGCGGCCTGTGCAGCCGCTGATGGCCTATTGTCCGCGTTCGGACGGGGTGGTGTCGAACCGGTGGGACCCCCTCGCGGGTGTCTCTGGGATCTAGAGCCGCATCTGGGGTGGGCCGGGCGGGGAGGCTGTGCGGGGCACGCGCAAGTACGTCCATGTAGCTCTTCGCGGCTCCTGCCGCTCAAGGCCCCGCACAGCCTCCCCGCCCGGCCCCTGACAGGTTCCGGGCGCCGCCACCCGCGTAATAAGAAGAAGAAAAAGCGGTAGCGCCGACCAATGGTCGGCGAGCGCAGCGGGCCGTTGGCTGGAACATTCCGCCGACCATGGGTCGGCGCTACCGCATGTTCCACGGCCGCCATGGACCTGTCGAAGGTGGGGCGGGGTGGGTTGGCGGGGGCGTTGAGCGCCATGGATGGCGCGAAACGAGGCCCGCAGGAGCGGCTTTTGCCGTCCCCCGCCAACCCATCCCGCCCCGCCCAACCAAGGTCCTGCAGCTGTTGCCCTGGACGTTGACGTTGCTTTAAAAAAAGCAGGTGCCGGGCGCAGCCCGGCCACCCTCCTTACACCGCGCGGGCGAGCTCGGCTGCCAGGCCGACGTAGCCACCCGGGGTCAGCTCACGCAGGCGCTGCTTGGCATCGGCCGGCAGCTCCAGCGATTCGACGAAGGCGCGCATCGACTCGGCGGTGATGCCCTGGCCGCGGGTCAACGCCTTCAGCTGCTCATACGGATTGGGCAGACCATGGCGGCGCATCACCGTCTGCACGGCTTCGGCCAGCACTTCCCATGCTGCGTCCAGGTCGGCATCCAGCCGCTGCGGGTTCACTTCCAGCTTGCCGATGCCCTTGGCCAGCGAATCCAGCGCCACCTGGGTGTGGCCGAACGCCGTGCCCAGTGCACGCAGCACCGTCGAATCGGTCAGGTCGCGCTGCCAACGGCTGATCGGCAGCTTGGCGCTGAAATGTTCGAACAAAGCGTTGGCGATGCCGAAGTTTCCCTCTGCGTTCTCGAAGTCGATCGGGTTGACCTTGTGCGGCATGGTCGAGGAACCCACTTCGCCTTCCTTCAGGCGCTGCTTGAAGTAACCCAGCGAAATGTAGCCCCAGATATCGCGCGACAGGTCGATCAGGATGGTGTTGGCGCGGCGCGCGGCATCGCCGATCTCGGCGATGTTGTCGTGCGGTTCGATCTGGGTGGTGTACGGGTTGAACACCAGTCCCAAGCCCTCGACGAAGCGCTCGGCGAAGGTCGGCCAGTCCACGTCCGGATAGCTGGAAACGTGCGCGTTGTAGTTGCCCACCGCACCGTTGATCTTGCCGGTCAGCTCCACCGCAGCCAGTTGGCGGCGCTGGCGCTCCAGGCGGGCGACCACGTTGGCCAGCTCCTTGCCCAGGGTGGTCGGCGAGGCGGTCTGGCCGTGGGTGCGCGACAGCATCGGCTGGGCTGCCTGTGCGTGGGCCAGCGAGCGCAGGGACGCGACGATGCCATCCAGGGTAGGCAGCAGCACCTCGCGGCGGGCCTGTTCCAGCATCAGCCCGTAACTGAGGTTGTTGATGTCTTCGCTGGTGCAGGCGAAATGCACGAACTCCAGCGCGGGGGCGAGTTCGGCATCGTCCTTCAGCTGTTCCTTGACGAAGTACTCCACCGCCTTGACGTCATGGTTGGTGGTGCGCTCGATCTCCTTCACCCGCGCGGCCTGGGCCGGGCTGAAATCCTTGGCCAGCGCGCGCAGGCGCGCCGTGGCGGAGGCAGAGAAGGCCGGCAGCTCGATCACGCCGGGCTCCGCGCCCAGGGCCAGCAACCATTCCACTTCCACCGTGATGCGGGCCTTGATCAGCCCGTACTCGGAGAAAATCGGGCGCAGCGCATCGACCTTGCCGGCATAACGGCCATCGAGCGGGGACAGGGCGAGCAGGGCGGATTCGGACATGTCGGCAGGCAGCTGTGAGACGGCGGGGGCCATATTGTAGGGGCGTGCCTGCTCGACTGTCGAAAACACCGGCAGCGGCGGCGAGGTGGCCGTCGGCGGCCGTTCCGACCCTGTATCCTGAAACCAGATGCCAGCCTGGGGAACCTGCCCGATGCCAGCCGCAGTTTCCCTTTCCCCCTGAAAGCATGCGGAGTTGATCGGATGAGCAAGCGTTCCAGCACGAATTCCACCCCCGGTTTCCGGACCGAACATGACAGCATGGGCGAGCTGCAGGTGCCTGCCGATGCGCTGTGGGGCGCGCAGACCCAGCGTGCGGTGGACAATTTCCCGGTGTCCGGCCAGCGCATGCCGCGTGGCTTCATCCGCGCGCTCGGCCTGGTCAAGGGCGCGGCGGCCGGGGTCAACGCAGAACTCGGCCACCTGCCCAGGAACATCGCCAAGGCGGTGCAGGGCGCGGCCGCCGAAGTGGCCGCCGGTGAGTGGGACGCGCATTTCCCGATCGACGTCTACCAGACCGGCTCTGGCACTTCTTCGAACATGAACGCCAACGAGGTCATCGCCACGCTGGCCAACCGCGGCGGCAAGGCCGGGCGCACGCCGGTGCATCCCAACGACCACGTCAACCAGGGCCAGAGCTCCAACGACGTGATCCCGACCGCCCTGCGGGTGTCGGCGGCGCTGGCCGCGCAGGAAGACCTGCTGCCGGCGCTGGCGCACCTGCGCAAGGTCATCGACCGCAAAGGGCGCAGCCTGCGCAAGGTGGTGAAGACCGGGCGCACGCACTTGATGGACGCGATGCCGCTGACCTTCGAGCAGGAGTTTTCGGCATGGTCGGCGCAGCTGGCCTCGGCGCAGCAGCGCTTCGATGACAGCCTCAAGCGCCTGCGTCGCCTGCCGCTGGGGGGCACGGCGATCGGCACCGGCATCAACGCCGATCCGCGCTTCGGCGAACGCGTGGCCAAGGCGCTGAAGGCATCGACCGGGTTCAAGTTCGAAAGTGCCGCCAACAAGTTCGAAGGGTTGGCGGCGCAGGATGATGCGGTGGAGATTTCCGGCCAGCTCAACGCGCTGGCGGTGGCACTGATCAAGATCGCCAACGACCTGCGCTGGATGAATGCCGGTCCGCTGGCCGGGCTGGGTGAGATCGAACTGCCGGCGCTGCAGCCGGGCAGTTCGATCATGCCGGGCAAGGTCAACCCGGTGATCCCGGAGGCGACGGTGATGGCCTGCGCACAGGTGATCGGTCACCACACCGCGATTACCGTGGCCGGGCAGACCGGCAATTTCCAGTTGAACGTCACCCTGCCGCTGATCGCGGTGAACCTGCTGGACAGCATCACCCTGCTTGCCAATGTATCGCGGCTGCTGGCAGACAGCGCCATCGACGGGCTGAAGGTGCGCCAGGACAGGGTGCGCGAGGCGCTGGACCGCAACCCGATCCTGGTGACGGCGCTGAACCCGATCATCGGCTATGAGAAGGCCGCGGCGATCGCCAAGCGTGCCTACAAGGAACAGCGCCCGGTGCTGGAGATCGCACTGGAGGACAGCGGCCTGGCCGAGGCCGAACTGCGCCGGCTGCTGGATCCGAAGGCGCTCACCGCCGGTGGCATCCACGCAGGCGGCGGCGGCGGCGGCTGATGCCCCGCGTTGCCGGATCTGCGTGAGGACCAACGGTCGTCACCCACCAGGGCAAGGGACCGGCGGCCAGCGGCCGTCGCTACCCATGATCCTCAGCGACGATCAGCCTGCAGGTTGCCGAAGGTTTCGGTGTAGTCCTTGAACTCCGGGATCACCTGCACCAGGTCGGCCGGGATCGGGTTGCTTCCCGCCGGCGGCACGATCTTCACCGGCTTCCTGTCCGGGTCGGCCGGGGCGTCGACCAGGGTATTCTGGCGCAGCACCTGCAGGTGGCCGAACATCTGCTGCAGCATCTGCTGCTGGTCGGCCCGCAGCGGTATTTCGATCTCATCGACCTTCATATGACCGTTGGCCAGGATGATGATGTTCGGAGCAGGCGCGCGGCGCACGGTGACCATGCTGTCGCTGACGGTGATCTTCGGCTTGCTGCGTTCGACGCGGTGGTTGCGGTACTCCTGGTCGCAGCCGGCAAGCACGAGGCAGGACAGGGCGGCCAGCAGCAGGAACAGCTTCTTCATGGCGGTCCACGGGAAAGGGGGAACGCGTTAGTGTAATCCCCGCAGCGCGGGCCGGCCGCCGCCAGATCGCAGGCGACGGCCGGGTGCGCTCATTCGTCGCAGCCGTCCACGTCGGTCTGGTCCATCGTCGCGTACGGGGCGAAGGCAGGCAGCGAGGCCGCCAGTGCCTGCTGGGTCGCCAGCATGGCCGGCAGCTTGTCACACAGCCCCTTGGCCTGGACCTTCAGCTTGTCCGCCTCGGCATTGACACGCTGTTCGATGCCCTCGGTCTGCCCGGAAAACACGCCTTTGAGCGCCTCGCCCGCGGCCTTGACGCCCAGGTTCGCGCCGGCCACGCCGATGTCCATGCCGGCCATTGCGATACCTTCCACCTGGTGGCGGTACTCCAGCAGCTGGGCGCGTTGGACGGGTGTGGTCACTACGTCCTTGCCCTCGATCAGCAGGGCACCGGCGGGGGTGATTTCGGCGGTTGGCAGGCCATCGACCGACAGTTTGAAGTTGCCGGTGCTCATTTCCTTGCGGGCTTTGTCGGTGGCTTGCTGTACCGAACGGCCGATGCTGCTGCCGGTATCGCTGATGGACTTGGCCGCGTCGGTGCCATGGTCGGTACAGGCCGCCAATGGCAGGGCCAGCAACAGGGTGGGCAGCAGGGTTCGCATCTTCATGGTCGATTCTTCCGTGTGTCGGTCGGGTTACTTGCCGCGCGGCAGGGTGACGGTGCCGCGCACGCCGCTGTGGCGGACATCGCCACTGCCGCTGCGCTGGACGGTCAGGTTGCCGCCCACGCCGTCGGCCTTGATCCCGCCCGAGCCGTGGCTGCCGACCAGCAGGTTGCCGCCGACATCACGCAGCTCGACATCGCCCGATCCGAGCACGCCGATTTCCACATTACCGCGCACCTGGCGGGCGTCGGCGTCTCCGGAACCGATGGTGCGGATGGCAACGTTGCCACCGACATCGCGCAGCTCCAGGTCGCCTGAGCCGATGCTGCCAACGGTTACGTCGCGGCGGATGTTGGATACCTTCGCATCGCCGGAGCCCACCGACAGCAGGTTCAGGCTGTCGGCGCCGTCGACCAGCAGGTCACCAGAGCCGACTGCGGCATGCACGCTGCCCTGGGTGCGCAGCACATCCGCGTCGCCGGAGCCCACGTCCACGCTGAGCGAGCGCGCGCCTTCCACATGCGCATCACCGGAACCGACCTTCAGCTGCACCATGACATCGGAAGGCACGCTGCCACGGATGTCCAGCCACGCGTAGTTGTCGCCGATCACGATGCCCTGCTTGCCCTCGCGGCGCAGGCTTACCAGCAGCTTGTCGCCGCTGCGCTGCTGGGTCAGGGTCAGGTCGCGCAGCCAGTCGGCACTGGACGCGCAGGCCCGGCCGGACAACTGCGCCGGACCGCTGCCGGCGACCACGTGCAGGTCGTGCTGGTTGACCTCCAGTACGACGGTTTTTGCGCCGGCCAGATCGAGCTTCAGGTCTCGGCTCTCGGTGAACTTGCAGGGCGCGTCGTTGGCCAGGGCGGACAGCGGCAGCAGCATCAGGGTGGCGCAGGCAAGCAGGGTACGCATGGCGGCAGGCTCCTTGTGGCTCAGATTTCGCCGGCGCGGCGGCGCAGGCGGATGGCGAGGAAGATGAAGACGATGCCGACCGCAGCGCCGATCCAGAGGTCCGGCATGGCCAGTGCACCGAGCTGGTTGGACGGCGACAGCAGCTGGACGATGGACCCGGATTCCCTGGCCACACCGGAGCGGTAGGCCAGTTCGACGCCGGGCACGGTGCCCAGCAACAAGCGGCCGACGATGTGCTGCCAGAACCATCCGCTGGTCATGTCCAGCAGGCCCATCACCTTGGTGGTGCTGACCACGATGCCGGCAAACAGCGGCAGCATCACCGCCCACAGGAACGGCTTGCTCTTGGCCCAGGACGAGCACAGCAGCAGCCAGCCGACGGTCGGCAGCGACCACAGGGCGAACACCGGGATCCAGCTCAGGTGGCCAGCGGCCAGCAGCAGCGGGCTGGACGGCCCCCAGATCAGCGACATCGGGTCGCCGCCGTGGGTCAGGGCGACGATGGAAATGACGCCCAGGAAGCACAGCATGGTCAGTATCGAAGCGGCCACCGCGATCAGCGGAGCGATCACGATCGCGCTGAGCACCTTGGACAGCACGGTCTGGGTGTCCGACAGCGGCAACGACTTCCAGAACAGGATGCTGCGGTCACGGCGGTCGTCATACAGCGCGCCCAGGCAGTAGAAGAACACAACGAAGGCCATCACCACGAACGGCCACGCCGAGCTCAGCGCCAGCGTTGCATCCAGGCCGTTGCCGAGGTCCACCAGGTCCTTGGGATCCAGTTGGCGGGTCAGCAGGTCCAGGTCCAGGCCGTTGACCTGGATATCGCTGTCGTTGATGTGTAGGTCGCCCTGCGAGGCGGCGCGGCGCAGCACGAACAGGCCGATGATGATGCCGATGGTGCTCATCACCAGCGAGGCGACGCCGGCGATGATCGGGGCATACAGGAAACCGCCGCGGTTTTCCCAGTATTCGCGCTTGAGCAGCCAGCGCAGGGTGCCGGCCTTGCTGATCGGATGGTTCACGGCGTTCATGCGTAGGTTCCCTTCATGATGGCGACGAACAGGTCGGCCAGGCCGGGGTTGCGGGTTTCGCCGAGCGTTGCCAGCTGGCTGCGCGGCACGTTGTCGAACAGCAGCACGGATTTGCCGAAGGGCAGGCTGCGTTCGTCGATCGGCTTGAGCGCGCGGGCGGTATCGAGCTGGTCGGCGTTGACCAGCACTTCGGTGTAGCGCTCGCCGACCTCGTCCATTTCGGCACTGAGCACGACCTTGCCGTCACGGATGAACATGACGTCGGTCAGGATGTGCTCGATCTCCTCCACCTGGTGGGTGGTGACGATGATCGTCTTCTGCTCGTCGAAGTAGTCTTCCAGCAGGCGCTGGTAGAACTCCTTGCGGTACAGGATGTCCAGCCCCAGGGTGGGCTCGTCCAGCACCAGCACGCGGGCGTCGATGGCCATCACCAGGGCCAGGTGCAGCTGCACGATCATGCCCTTGGACAGCTCGCGCACGCGCTGCCTCGGCTGCAGTTTGGTGGTGGAAAGGAAGCGCTCGCAGCGGGCGCGGTCGAAGCGCGGATGTACCCCGGCAACGAAATCGATGGCTTCGCGGACCTTCAGCCAGCGCGGCAGCACGGCCACGTCGGCGATGAAGCAGATGTCATTCATCAGCTCATCGCGGTGGCTGCGCGGGTCCTTGCCGAGCACGCTCAGCTCGCCTTCCACCGAGGTCAGGCCCAGCAGCGCCTTGAGCGCGGTGGTCTTGCCGGCCCCGTTCGGGCCGATCAGCCCGACGATGCGGCCGGCCGGAATGCTGAAGCTGGTGTTGTCCAGCGCGAGGGTGCGCTTGTAGGCCTTGCGCAGGCCCCGCGCGGTGATCACATCCTGGTGTGCTGCGCCGTTCATGAGAGTCTCCCTTGGGTCAACAGTTTGTTCACGTCCAGGCCCAGGCGCTGGATGCGCTCGAGCACGGCCGGCCATTCTTCGTTGAGGAAGCGATCGCGCTCGCTGCTGCGCAGCTGTGTTGCCGCTTCTTCGGTCATGAACATGCCCAGGCCGCGGCGCTTTTCGACCAGGCCTTCATCGGCCAGCTCCTGGTAGGCACGGGACACGGTAATGGGGTTGAGCTGGTAATCGGCCGCCACCTGGCGGACCGAGGGCAGGGCGTCGCCCGGCTTGATGATTCCATCAAGCATCATGGCAATCACGCGCTCCTTCAGCTGACGGTAGATGGGGGCGCCATCGCTCCACTGGATATCGCTCATGGTCAGCTCCGGGGATTCAGCGACTGTGCGAAAGAAAAATACGGCATGGACAACGAGCTGTTCAGCCGCCGCGGGGGGGAGGGTGCCGGCGGTGCATTCCCAGCATCCGGCACGCCTGCGTCCTGCAGGCTGTCGAGGGCGGAGGCGGCTTCGCTTTGGTCGGCGCCGCCGTGCGCCGCACCGAACCACAAAGACAGGAGCAGCAGGCCCGCTGCGCTGGCGGCCGTACGGGTCATGCGACGTTGGACTGACGTATTCATCGGCTCCCCCTGTCTCAGGTGACTGGTGTTGTAGTCAACTATAACACCACAGATTCAGAGTGCAAGCGGTCTGCGTCACCAACTGATGGCAGGGGTGGTCCGGGCTGCGCCCGGCGGTTGCGTTTTCAAGCCGAAGCCACGTCAACGGCAGAAGCTGCGGGGCTGCCTGTTGGTGGGGCGGGTCCATGGGGGCCTTGGAACCTGCGGGCATCGGTAGCGCCGACCCATGGTCGGCGGAGTGTTCCCGCCAAGGGCCCGCTGCGCTCGCCGACCATGGGTCGGCGCTACCAGAGCGCCCGTGGCGTGTCGGGTGGAGGGAGCCCCTGAGTCAGGGGCGGCCGCGAAGCGGCGGGGTGTGGGGGCTGGTGAGACGGGGCCCGCGGTTTGCAAAGCAAAGCGTGGGAGCGGCAGCGCGAATGCGATGACGTCCCCGTCCCCCGACCAGCCCCACCACCCGGCGCCACCCCGGCTGTTGCACTCCAGCCACCCGCGAGGGGTGGTTCCACCCGTTCGACCCACCCCGGCCGCAGGAATGCCGCGCGCGCTGTGCGATCGCCGACATAAGGCGCACAGGGCCCAGTGGTATAGTTCGCGGCGAAATACGGACCCCGCGTCCGGCCCTTCATTCCTGCCAGGAACACCTCCCATGCTGCGACCTGTTTCCCTGCCGCGCCGCGGCCCGATCCTGCCCCGTCTGCTGGGTTCGCTGCTGGTGGCCGCAAGCCTGGCCCTGCCGGTGATGGCCTCGGCCGCCGGCCTGTTGGACGTCGCTTACCGCCCGCTGGCCGGCAAGGACCCGGTGAACCTGGCCCAGCGCTACCACGGGCGCGTCCTGTTGGTGGTCAACACCGCCAGCAAATGCGGCTTCACCCCGCAGTACGAGGGCCTGGAAGCGCTGCAGAAGTCGTATTCCGCGCGCGGCCTGAGCGTGTTGGGCTTCCCGTCCAATGACTTCAAGGGGCAGGAGCCGGGCGACGAGAAAGACATCCAGGAGTTCTGCACCCTGACCTACGGGGTCAAGTTCCCGATGTTCGAAAAGGTGCATGTCGTCGGGGACCAGGCGACCCCGCTGTACAAGGGCCTGACCGCCGCCACCGGCGTGGCGCCGGGCTGGAACTTCCACAAGTACCTGATCGGGCGCGATGGCACGGTCATCGCCCAGTTCCCGAGCCGGGTGAAGCCGGATGACAAGGAACTGGTGGCGGCGATCGAACGCGCGTTGGCGGCCCCCGCGGGTCATTGAACGACGCACGTGCGCCTCGACATATCGGACGCGCGTGCGACAATGCGTGTTTTCGCGCCGACGTCGGCGTTTTTTCACTTCCAGGAATGCAACACATGAAGATGGGAATGCGTGGCGCTGCGGCGTCGGTTCTGATTCTGGCGATGGGCACCACCGGCGTGGCGCTGTCGCAGCAACCGGCTGCCGCCCCGGCAGCAGCCAAGGAGACCGGTAATTTGAATTCCAAGCAGAAGCTCGGCTATGCCATCGGCGGCGACGTCGCCCGTTCGCTCGAAGCGATCAAGACGCACATCGACCTGGCCGCCATGCGTGAAGCCGTACAGGCCACCTTCGATGGCAGACAGCCGCTGATCACCCAGGCCGATGCGCAGAAGACCGACACGGCGCTGCGTACCTCCATGGCGATCGCCAATGGACAGCAGGTTCCCGGCCAGGCTCCGGGTTCGGCGCCGCCGAAGGTGGACAACCGGCAGGTCGGCCTGATGCTGGGCAGCTACATGGTCGGCCCGTCGCTGGCCGAACTGAAGGGTGACATCGAGCTGGACGCGCTGTTCGACGCGGTCAAGACCGCTTTCGACGGTGGCCAGCCGAAGCTGAGCCAGGAAGAGGGCGCGGCGATCCTGCAGTCCTTCATGGCCACCAAGCAGGCTGAAATGCAGGCCAAGGCCGCGCAGCTGGGCCAGACCAACCGTCAGGAAGGCAATGCGTTCCTGGCCAAGAACAAGACCGTGCCGGGCGTGGTCACCACCGCCTCGGGCCTGCAGTACCAGGTCATCCGCCCGGGCAGCGGCGAGCGTCCGCTGCCGAGCAGCAAGGTCAAGGTGAACTACGAAGGCAAGCTGCTGGACGGCACTGTCTTCGACAGCAGCTACCAGCGCGGCCAGCCGGTCGAGTTCGGCCTGGACCAGGTGATCAAGGGCTGGACCGAAGGTGTTTCGTTGATGCCGGTGGGCTCGAAGTACCGCTTCTGGATCCCCGGTGAGCTGGCCTACGGCGAGAACGGCACCCAGGGTGGCCCGATCGGTCCGAACGCCACGTTGACCTTCGACGTCGAACTCATTTCCGTGCAGCCGTAAGGCACGCACGCGCCCTGCCATACCCGCCGGGACAACCGGCGGGACTGGCGATCCATGTCATTGGCCGGGGACGATCAACGCATGTCTGAAACTTCATCGAGCGAACGCGAGCAGGCGCTGGAAGCGCGCCTGGTCGAGCTGGAAATGCGTGTCTCCTTCCAGGAGCAGGCATTGGCCGAGCTGAGCGAGGCGCTGGCCGATGCACGCATGGAGGGCTCCCGTAACGAGGGCCTGATGCGGGTACTGCTGGAGGACCTGGGCAAGGTCCGCAACGCGCTGTATTCCTCTGATCCGGTGGATGAGCCGCCACCGCCGCACTACTGATCTGTCCTTATGAGCGATACCCTCCGCGACCAGTTGATGGGCCTGGGCTTCAAGCCCGCGCCGAAGCCTGAACGCAGTAATGACCGCAAGCCGGACCGCAAGCCGGAGGCGCGCCGTGATGGGCGACCGGGCGGCGGCAAGCCGGGGCAGGCCGGTGCCCGCCCGAACCACGACAAGCCGGGCGAGAATCGTCCAGCATCTGCACGCCCGGGTAATGCCGGCGCTCCCGGCAACCGTCCTGGTACGCGACCGCAGGGCGCGCGCAAGCCGCGCTCGCAGGAAGAGATGGACCTGGCCAAGGCCTATGCCATCCGCGCGCAGCGCGAGAAGGAAGAGCGCATCCAAGCCGAGCGCCAGAAGCAGGAAGAAGCACGCGTGCGCCGCGAGGCGAAGGCGAAGCTGGAAGTGCTGCTGAAGGACGCCTCGTTGAACGTGGAAGAGGCCGAGATCGCGCGGCACTTCCCGTACGGCGGCAAGATCAAGCGCATCTACGTCACCGCCGACCAGCTCAAGGCGCTCAACGCCGGCGAACTGGGCGTGGTGCAGGTGGCCGGGCGCTACATGCTGGTGACTGCGGACATGCTGGCCCAGGCCGAGGCGATCTTCGCCCAGGCCGTGGCGCTGAAGGTGGATCCGGACGCGCCGGCCGAGGATGACCCGTACGCCGATCCGCAGTACCAGGTGCCTGACGACCTGGTCTGGTAAGCATCGCCACGCCATCGCCGAGCCGTGCTCGGCGATGCCCGCCGTACGGCATCGGTAGCGCCGACCCCATGGTCGGCGAGCGCAGCGGGCAGTCCCGGCATTACTCCGGGTCGTAATCCAGGTTGGAGGCCAGCCAGCGCTCTGCCTGGGCGCGGTCCACGCCCTTGCGCCTGGCGTAATCGGTGACCTGTTCGCGACTGACCCGGCCGACCACGAAATACTGGCTCTTCGGATGGCTGAAGTAGTAGCCGGATACCGCCGCGGTGGGCAGCATCGCGAAGCTTTCGGTCAGCTGCATCCCGGCATTGCCCTGCGCGTCCAGCAGCCGGAAAAGGGTCTCTTTCTCGCTGTGTTCCGGGCAGGCCGGATAGCCGGGAGCAGGCCGGATGCCGCTGTACTTCTCGGCGATCAACGCGTCGTTGTCGAGGGCCTCGTCATTGGCATGGCCCCAGAATTCCTTGCGCACGCGCTGGTGCAGGCGCTCGGCAAGCGCTTCGGCGAAGCGGTCGGCCAAGGCCTTGAGCAGGATCGCATTGTAGTCATCATGGGCGGCCTCGAAGCGCGCCACGTGCGCATCGATGCCGATTCCGGCGGTCACCGCGAACGCGCCGATCCAGTCCTGGCGGCCACTGTCGGCGGGCGCGATGAAGTCGGCCAGGCAGAAATCCGGACGCTCGGCGGGCTTGTCGACCTGCTGGCGCAGGAAGTGCAGCGTGGCCTCGCCGTCGGGATGCTGCACGCGGACATCATCGCCCACGCTGTTGGCCGGCCACAGCCCGAACACCGCGCGTGCCTGCAGCCACCGCTCTTTGACGATGCGGTCCAGCATCTGCCGTGCATCGCGATACAGCTCGCTGGCCTGGCTGCCGACGATCTCATCGGTGAGGATCGCCGGATACTTGCCGGCCAGCTCCCAGGCCTGGAAGAACGGCGTCCAGTCGATGTAATCCACCAGTTCGGCCAAGGGATAGTCGTCCAACACATGCAGTCCGGGCTGGTTCGGCGCCGGCGGCACGTAGTCCGCCCAGCCGCCATCGAAACGCTGCCCGCGTGCGTGGGCCAGGCTGACCAGGCGCTTGGCATCGCCGCGGTTGCGGTGGCGCAGGCGGATGTCGGCGTAGTCGGCTTCGTTGGCGGCCACGAAGGCGTCGCGCAGGTCGCGCGAGATCAGCGACTGCGCCACGCCGACCGCACGCGAGGCATCCTTCACCCACACCGTGGGCGCCTTGTAATGCGGGTCGATCTTCAGCGCGGTGTGCGCGCGCGAGGTGGTGGCGCCGCCGATCATCAACGGCAGCTCGAAGCCCTGGCGCTGCATCTCGCGGGCCACGTGGCTCATCTCTTCCAGTGACGGGGTGATCAGGCCGGACAGTCCAATGATGTCGGCGTTCTCGGCGCGTGCGGCGTCGAGGATCTTCTGCGCCGGCACCATCACGCCCAGGTCGATCACCTCGAAGTTGTTACAGGCCAGTACCACGCCGACGATGTTCTTGCCGATGTCGTGCACATCGCCCTTGACCGTCGCCATGATGATCTTGCCATTGCTGCGCGCGGTGTCGCCGCTGCGCAGCTTTTCCGCTTCGATCCAGGGCAGCAGGTAGGCCACCGCCTTCTTCATCACCCGCGCCGACTTGACCACCTGCGGCAGGAACATCTTGCCGGCGCCGAACAGATCGCCGACCACGTTCATGCCGTTCATCAGCGGACCTTCGATCACATCCAGCGGGCGCGTGGAGGCCTGCCGCGCTTCTTCGGTGTCCTGCTCGACCCAGGCATCCAGGCCATGCACCAGCGCGTGGGCCAGGCGGTCGGTGACCGGCTTGTCACGCCACGCCAGGTCTTCGACCCGCGCCGCGCCCTTGCTGCCCTTGTAGCGTTCGGCGATTTCCAGCAGGCGCTCGGTGCCATCGGCGCGGCGGTTGAGGATCACGTCCTCCACGCGTTCGCGCAGGTCGGCATCCAGGTCGTCGTAGATCGGCATCGCGCCGGCGTTGACGATGCCCATGTCCATGCCGGCGGCGATGGCGTGGTACAGGAACACCGCGTGGATCGCCTGGCGCACGGTCTCGTTGCCGCGGAAGGAGAAGGACACGTTGGATACCCCGCCGGACACATGGCAGTGCGGCAGGGTGCGCTTGATGATGCGGGTGGCTTCGATGAAGTCCACCGCGTAGTTGTCGTGCTCTTCGATGCCGGTGGCGACGGCGAAGATGTTCGGATCGAAGATGATGTCCTGCGGCGGGAAGCCGATTTCATCCACCAGGATGCGGTACGCCCGCGTGCAGATCTCGACCTTGCGTGCGCAGGTGTCGGCCTGCCCGGCTTCATCGAAGGCCATCACCACCGCGGCGGCGCCGTAGCGCAGTACTTTGCGCGCATGCTCGCGGAACAGGTCCTCGCCTTCCTTCAGCGAGATCGAATTGACCACGCTCTTGCCCTGCAGGCATTTCAGCCCGGCCTCGATCACGCTCCACTTGGAAGAATCGACCATAACCGGGATGCGCGCGATGTCCGGCTCGGACATGATCAGGTTGAGGTAGCGGGTCATCGCCGCTTCCGAATCGATCAGGCCTTCGTCCATGTTGACGTCGAGGATCTGCGCGCCGCTGGCCACCTGCTGGCGCGCCACGTCCACCGCTTCCTCATAGCGCTCTTCCTTGATCAGTTTGCGGAACTGCGCGCTGCCGGTGACGTTGGTGCGCTCGCCGATGTTGATGAACAGCAGGTCCGGGGTGATGACCAGCGGTTCCAGCCCGGACAGACGGGTATGCGGGACGTTGCTCATGCCGCCTGCTCCCGTGTGCCGGGTAGTGCACGCGGCGGCAGGCCGGCGACCGCCTCGGCGATGGCGCGGATATGCGCCGGGGTGCTGCCGCAGCAGCCGCCGACCAGGTTCAGCAGGCCGTCGGTGGCGAAGCCACGCAGGGTGGCGGCCATCTCTTCGGGGGTCTCGTCGTACTCGCCGAACGCGTTGGGCAGGCCGGCATTGGGGTGGGCGCTGATGTAGCAGCCGGCCACCTGCGACAGGGTTTCCACGTGCGGGCGCATCGCATCGGCGCCGAGCGCGCAGTTGAGCCCGATCGACAGCGGTCGCGCATGCGCCAGCGAGGCATGGAAGGCTTCGGCGGTCTGCCCGGAGAGGGTGCGCCCGGAGGCGTCGGTGATGGTCCCGGAAATCATCACCGGCAGGCGTGCGCCACGCGCATCGAAGGCCTCTTCCACGGCGAACAGGGCTGCCTTGGCGTTGAGGGTGTCGAAGATGGTTTCCACCATCAGCGTATCGGCACCGCCATCGATCAGCCCGTCGATGGCCTCGCGATAGGTGCCGCGCAGTTCGTCGAAGCTGGTGTTGCGGAAGCCTGGATCGTTGACGTCCGGGCTGATCGAGGCGGTGCGGCTGGTGGGTCCGAGCACCCCGATGACGAAGCGCGGCCTGTCCGGCGTGGTCGCTTCCATCGCATCGCAGCAGGCACGCGCCACGGCGGCACCGGCCTTGTTCAGTTCGTACACCAGGTGTTCCAGATGGTAGTCGGCCTGGCTGACCGACGTGGCGTTGAACGTGTTGGTCTCCACCAGGTCCGCGCCAGCCTGCAGGTACTCGGTATGGATGCCGGCGATGATGTCCGGCCGGGTCAGCAGCAGCAGATCGTTGTTGCCTTTCAGGTCCTGCTCCTGCACCGGGCCATGGTCGCAGCCGGCACCATGCACGTGGCCGTCGGCACGGGTATCCACCCCGCCGATGAAGCGCTGGCCCCGGTAATCGTCCTCCTGCAGCCCATGGCGCTGGATCATCGTGCCCATCGCACCGTCAATGACCAGGATGCGGTCGCGCAGGGCATTGAGCAGGGCAGTGGCACGTTCGGGATGCAACCAGGGCAGGGCGGGCACGGCGACCTCAGGCTTTGTTGGCGATCAGCGAAATGACTTCGAAATGCGGCGGGCGTTTTTCGCGCGTCACCGTCTCCAGGCTCGATACCTGCAGGCCGGCCTTGTCGACGAACCTGCGCAGCTCCTTGTCACTGAAACCGAGGTTGACATGGCCGTAAGCATCCACCGCCGCTTTGTGTTCATGGCGGGCCAGGCTGCACAGCAGCAGGCGTCCGCCCGGGCGCAGGACGCGCGCCGCTTCGGTGACCGCTTGCGCCGGCTTTGCGGCGTAGGTAAGTGCATGCATCAGCACCACCAGGTCGAAGCTGCGGTCCTTGAACGGAAGCGCATGCATGTCGCCCTCGCGCACTTCCACGTTGGGCAGGCGGCGCAGGCGCTCGCTGGCGGCGGCGACCACGCGCGCGCTGGTGTCGATGCAGACGTAGCGGCTGGCATGCGGGGCCACCAGTTCAGCGAGCACGCCATCGCCAGAGGCGATATCCAGCACGTCGCCGGTTTCCAGCAGGGGCAGCGCGGTGCGTGCCAGGGCCTCCCACGTGCGGCCCGGGGAGTAGTGGCGCTCCATGTCACCGGCCACGCTGTCGGCCCAGTTCTGGTCGGCGGCACGGCTGGCCAGCACCGAGGCCACGCGTTCGGCGTCCTGGCGCAGCAGCGGGTCGTCGCTGCCGGTGCTCAATGCATGCCACAATGCGCGTTGTGCCGGGTCCAGCTGGGCGTCGTCGAAGCGGTAGTACGCGGACACGCCCGCACGCCGGTCGCGCACCAGCCCGGCCTCTTTAAGGCGTGCCAGGTGCGTCGACACCCGCGGCTGGGCCAGCCGGGTGATCGCCGACAGCTCGGCTACGGTCAGTTCTTCCTGCTCCAGCAGCGCCAACAGGCGCACCCGGGTGGCGTCGGCGAACACTTTCAGCCGGGTCGACCAATCCTCGAGATCCATAAATATCCACCCATCGCGATAGAGAGATATTTTCGCCTGCAGGCGATGAACGGTCAAGCAACCGGAGGTTGGCGGTAGCGCCGACCCATGGTCGGCGAGCGCAGCGGTGCATGGGCGCCGGGACTCCGCCGAGCACGGCTCGGCGCTACCGGGCGCTTTTCCCATCCAATGGTGCTTGAGCTGCTGATTCTCGCATCAGAACGCGTGCCCGAGACTTGGTGTATGTCCAGTCGCCATCTCCAGCGCGGCCGTTTTTCCTGCCCAGGCAGCGTCTACGTCCTGACCACGGTCACCCGCGCCCGTCGCCCGTTGTTTGACCGCGCCAGTAACGCGGAGATCGTTGTCGAATGCCTGCGTGACATCGAGCGTGCGGGCATCAGCCATACCTTCGCCTGGGTCGTCATGCCCGACCACGTGCATTGGTTGCTGCAGCTGCGCCAGGGCACGCTGGGTGCCTGCATGCAACGGTTCAAATCACGCAGCAGCCGGCTGATCGGTCAAGCGGCCGGATCCGTGACACGGCTATGGCAGCCCAGCTACTTCGAGCACGCCCTGCGGTCGGACGAATCGCTGCTCAAGCAGGCGCGCTACATCGCGGCCAATCCCGTAAGAGCGGGTCTTGTCGATCGACTGGGTGTCTATCCCTTTGCCTGGTGCCGCTGGCCCATGGATCCGTGACGCGTTCGGATCGGTAGCGCCGACCCATGGTCGGCGAGCGCAGCGGTGCGTGGTCGGCGGGATTCCGCCGAGCACGGCTCGGCGCTACCAGAGCGGCCAGGACGGTAGCGCCGACCCATGGTCGGCGAGCGCAGCGGTGCATGGGCGGCGGGAATCCGCCGAGCACGGCTCGGCGCTACCAGAGCGGCCAGGACGGTAGCGCCGACCCATGGTCGGCGAGCGCAGCGGCGCGGCGGCGGGATTCCGCCGAGCACGGCTCGGCGCTACCAAGGCGGCCAGGACGGTAGCGCCGACCCATGGTCGGCGAGCGCAGCGGTGCATGGGCGGCGGTATTCCGCCGAGCACGGCTCGGCGCTACCAGAGCGGCCAGACGGTAGCGCCGACCCATGGTCGGCGAGCGCAGCGGTGCATGGGCGGCGGGATTCCGCCGAGCACGGCTCGGCGCTACCAGAGCGGCCAGACGGTAGCGCCGACCCAGGGTCGGCGAGCGCAGCGGTGCATGGGCGGCGGGATTCCGCCGAGCACGGCTCGGCGCTACCAGAGCGGCCAAGACGGTAGCGCCGACCCATGGTCGGCGAGCGCAGCGGTGCGTGGGCGCCGGGAATCCGCCGAGCACGGCTCGGCGCTACCAGAGCGGCCAGGACGGTAGCGCCGACCCATGGTCGGCGAGCGCAGCGGTGCGTGGGCGCCGGGATTCCGCCGAGCACGGCTCGGCGCTACCAGAGCGGCCAGACGGTAGCGCCGACCCACGGTCGGCGAGCGCAGCGGTGCATGGGCGCCGGGAATCCGCCGAGCACCGCTCGGCGCTACCTGAGCGGCGCAGCGGTGCATGGACAGTGGGATTCCAAGGTTCAGCGCCCCAGTCAGCTGGCGATACCCCGCCCCCAGTACAATCGCCGATTCATTACCCGGGAGGGGTCGTTGTGGATTTCAGCTTTACCGAAGAGCAGTTGATGCTGCAGGACGTCGCGCGCCGCATCGCGCAGGAAAAGATCGCGCCCAGCGCCGAGCACCATGACCGCACCGGCGAGTTCCCGCTGGCCAACATCCAGCTGCTGGGCGAGAACGGGCTGATGGGCATCGAAGTGCCGGCCGAGTACGGCGGTGCGGGCATGGACCCCATCGCCTACGTGCTGGCGATGGTGGAGGTCGCTGCCGGTGACGCGGCCCACTCGACCATCATGTCGGTCAACAATTCGCTGTTCTGCAACGGCATCCTGACCCATGGCACCGAGGCACAGAAGCAGAAGTACGTGCGCGCCATCGCCGAAGGAGCGGCCATCGGCGCCTTCGCACTGACCGAACCACAGTCCGGCTCGGATGCCACGGCCATGCGCTGCCGCGCGGTCAAGCAGGCCGACGGCAGCTACGTGATCAACGGCAAGAAGAGCTGGATCACCTCCGGCCCGGTGGCCAAGTACATCGTACTGTTCGCGATGACCGATGCGGACAAGGGCGCGCGCGGCATCAGTGCGTTCCTGATCGACACCGACAACGCCGGCTTCGGCCGCGGCAAGACCGAACCCAAGCTCGGTATCCGCGCATCGGCGACCTGCGAGATCGAGTTCAACGATTACGTTGCGCAGGCCGAAGACCTGCTGGGCCAGGAAGGCGAGGGCTTCAAGATCGCGATGGGCGTGCTCGACGCCGGCCGCATCGGCATCGCCTCGCAGGCCATCGGCATTGCCCGTGCTGCGTATGAAGCGACGATCGAATATGTGAAGGAGCGCAAGGCATTCGGCGCGGCCATCGGCACGTTCCAGATGACCCAGGCCAAGATCGCCGACATGAAATGCAAGCTGGACGCGGCCCTGCTGCTGACCCTGCGTGCGGCATGGGTGAAGGGAGAGGGCAAGCGTTTCAGCAATGAAGCGGCGATCGCCAAGCTGACCGCATCGGAAGCGGCGATGTGGATCACCCACCAGGCCGTGCAGATCCATGGCGGCATGGGCTATTCGAAGGAAATGCCGCTGGAGCGTTACTTCCGTGACGCCAAGATCACCGAGATCTACGAAGGCACCTCGGAGATCCAGCGCCTGGTCATCGCACGCAACGAAACCGGGCTGCGCTGAGGCTTCGGCGTAAGCGTGCGGG
Organism: Stenotrophomonas sp. NPDC078853; assembly: GCF_044901215.1. NCBI lineage: Bacteria > Pseudomonadati > Pseudomonadota > Gammaproteobacteria > Lysobacterales > Lysobacteraceae > Stenotrophomonas > Stenotrophomonas sp. NPDC078853. The sequence goes on from NZ_JBJDOQ010000016.1 coordinate 23,937, forward strand.
CGGGTCCACGACCCGATCCGCCTGCACGATCGCCTAGAATGCCCGTCCTCTCAAAACAGGTACGGGCATGGTCATCTACCGCGGTGCAGGGTTCTTTACCCTGCTGACACCGATCGTCGCAGTGCTGTTGCTGCTCTGGCTGTATCCCGATCCGTCCGTCGCCAAGGGCAACATCACCTTGGCGCAGTTCCTGCTGGGTTGCGGCATCGGCGCGGCAATCAACGTGGTGCTGGGGTTCGTCCTCAATCGCGGCGTGCGCGCCGAGGGCGTGCCGGCGCGGCATCATTTCTTCTACCTGCCCATGCAATGGCCATCGCTGGCCATCGTGTTGGCGTGCGCGGTGGTTGCCGTACTGCGTTGAGCGGCGGGTGCGAGTGAAAAAAAGGCCCCGGAGCGATCCGGGGCCTTTTCGTTTGAAGCGTGACGGCTGCAAAGGCACGACGGCCAGTGGCCGTCACTGCCCTCAGCGGTCCGGGCGGTGTGCGCCCTCTGCTTCGTGCTGGCGCTCCACGAACTCCTTGGAGGGCTCGTCCAGCTTGTCGCCCAGCATGCGGCGGACCACGATGAAGAACACCGGGATCATCAGCAGGCCGAGGAAGGTGGCGAACACCATCCCGCCGATCACGCCGGTACCGATGGCGTGGCGGGAATTGGCGCCGGCGCCGGTGGAGATGGCCATCGGGATCACGCCCATGATGAAGGCGAAGGAGGTCATCAGGATCGGACGGAAGCGCAGGCGGGCCGCCTCGATGGTGGCGTCGCGCAGGGTCCTGCCGGCCGCACGCTGTTCCACCGCGAACTCCACGATCAGGATCGCGTTCTTCGCTGCCAGGCCGATCACCGTGATCAGGCCGATCTTGAAGAACAGATCGTTGGGCAGGCCGCGGGCCATCGAGAACACCAGCGCACCCAGCACGCCCAGCGGCACCACCAGCAGCACGGCGACCGGGATCGACCAGCTTTCATACAACGCGGCAAGGCACAGGAACACCACCACGATGGACAGTACCAGCAGCAGCGTGGCTGCGTTGCCCGCCAGGATTTCCTGGTAGGACATGCCGGACCAGTCGTAGCCGAAGCCGGCCGGCAGTTCATCGCGGACGATGTCTTCCATCGCGGTCATCGCTTCGCCGGAGCTGCGCCCTGGCGCCTGCGAGCCCACGATGTTCACTGCCGAATAGCCGTTGTAGCGGCTCAGCGACGGCGGCGCCGATACCCATTCCGAGCGCACCACGGTGCTCAGCGGGATCATCGTGCTGGTGCCGTCGGCATTGGTGTCCAGCGTGGACGGGCTGTAGAAGCTCTTCAGCGATGCTTCGCCGGTGCGGTAAGGCGCATCGGCCTGCATGGTCACGCGCTTGATGCGGCCTTCGCTGAAGAAGTCGTTGACGTACACCGGGGCCAGCATCAGCTGGATGGTGCTGTACACATCCGACACCGACATGCCCATCGCCTGCGCCTGCACGCGGTCCACGTGCAGGGCCAGCTGCGGGGCGTTCTCCAGTCCATTGGGGCGCACGCCGGTCAGTAGGTCACTCTTCTGCGCGGCCGCACCCAGCAGGGTGTTGCGGGCATTGGTGAGCTGCTCGAAGCCTGCACCGGTACGGTCCTGCAGCCACATGTCGAAGCCGCCGAACTGGCCCAGGCCCTGCACGGTGGGCAGGTTGACCACGAAGATCTGCGCTTCCTTGATGCCGTAGAACGCGCCGTTCATGTTGCCGATCAGCTCGGGCACGGTGACCTCGCGGTCGGCCCAGGGCTTGAGCCGGATGAAGCCCATGCCCACATTTTCGCCGGAGCCCACGAAGCTGAAACCTGCGATCTGCAGCAGGCCCTCGAAGCCTTCCTGCTTTTCCAGGATGCCACGCATCTGCGCGAACACTTCGTTGGTCTGGGTCTTGGTCGAACCCGGCGGCAGCTGCACGATGGCCAGTGCGTAGCCCTGGTCTTCTTCGGGCAGGAAGCTGCCCGGCATGCGGGTGAACAGGAACGCGCACAGCGCACCGAGCACCACGAACAGGATCATCCAGCGCGGCGCATGCTTCACCGCCGAGGTGATGTGGCCCACGTAAGTGCCGCTGATCCTGTCGTAGTACTTGTTGAAGGTGCGGTAGACGATGTTCGGCTTGTCGTTGTGCGTCGGCTTGAGGAAGGTCGCGCACAGGGCCGGGGTGAAGCCCAGCGCCAGGAACGCCGAGAACGCCATCGAAATGGCGATGGTCAGCGCGAACTGCTTGTAGATCTCACCGGCCGCACCGCCCTGCAGCGCCGACGGGATGAACACCGCCGCCAGCACCACGGTGATGGCCACCACCGCGCCGGTGATCTGGGTCATGGCCTTCTGGGTGGCCTGTTTCGGCGCCATCCCTTCGTCGGTCATGATGCGTTCGACGTTCTCGATCACCACGATCGCGTCATCGACCACGATGCCGATCGCCAGCACCAGCGCGAACAGGGTCAGCTGGTTGATCGTGAAGCCGATCATCCACATGCCCAGGAACGTACCCAGCAGCGCGACCGGGATCACCAGCGTCGGGATCAGGGTGGCACGGAAGTTCTGCAGGAAGATCAGCATCACCAGGAAGACCAGGATGATGGCCTCGACCAGCGTCTTGATCACTTCCTCGATGGAGATCTTCACGAAGGTGGTGCTGTCGTACGGTGAGAACCAGCTGACACCGGCCGGGAAGCTCGGCTGCAGTTCATCCATCTTCGCGCGCACCGCTTCTGCCACGTTCAGTGCATTGGCACCGGGCAGCAGCTGGATCGCGAAGGCACCGGTCGGCTTGCCGTTGTACTGGGTGTCAAAACCATAATTGCCCGCGCCGAAGCCGATCCGGGCAATGTCCTTCAGCAACACGCGCGAACCATCCGGGTTGGCGCGCAGGATGATGTTCTCGAACTCTTCCGGGGTGCTGAAGCGACCTTCGGCCGATACCGTGGCGGTGAAGTGCTGGCCCACCGGGGCCGGGTCCGAACCCAGCGAACCGGCGGCGAACTGCACGTTCTGCTCACGCACTGCGGCCAACACCTGGCTGGCCGACAGGCCATAGCCCTGCATGCGTTCCGGGTTCAGCCAGATGTTCATGGCGTACTCGCCACCGAACTGCTGGGTGCTGCCCACGCCGGGAATACGCGAGACCTGGTCCAGCACGCGCGAGGCCACGATGTCGTTCAGTGCGTCACGGCTGTTGCCGCCGGTATCCGAACGCAGCGCCACCACCATCAGGAAGCCGGCGTTGGCCTTGGCCACCACCACGCCCTGCTGGGTCACTTCACTGGGCAGGCGGGGCGTGGCCAGCGAGACCTTGTTCTGCACCTGCACCTGGGCGATGTCCGCATCGGTGCCGGTTTCGAAGGTCAGGGTGACCGTGGCGCGGCCATTGGACGAGGAGGAGGAGCTGAAATACAGCAGGTGATCGATACCGGTCAGCTGCTGCTCGATCACCTGGGTGACCGATTTTTCCGTGGTGTCCGCGCTGGCGCCCGGGTAGGTGGCCGACACGGTGACCTGTGGCGGGGCGATGCTGGGGTAGGACTCCACACCCAGGTTGAGGATCGCGATCACGCCGCTGAGCGAGATCAGGATCGCTACCACCCAGGCAAAGACCGGGTGTTCGATGAAAAATTTAGGCATGACGGAGTCTTCCCGTTACTGCTTGGTCGAATCGGAGGCCGGCGCTGCCTGCTCGGCAGCGGCCGGAGCCTGCTGGGCTGCATCGGGCGTGGCCGCATCGGCGGCGGCATCACCCTGGGCGGCCGGCGCCTGGCCCTGCGCCGGTGCACCCTGGGCAGCGGCGGCCGCCTGTTCCGGGGTCCACGGCTTGGCCGTTGCCGGTGCGCCTTCCTTGACCTTCTGCACGCCGGCGACCACGACCTTGTCACCCGGCTGCAGGCCATCGGTGACCAGCCAGTTGCCGCCCTGCGCGCCTTCGGTCTTGACGTCGCGGCGCACCACCTTGCCATCGGCCCCGACCACCATCAGGTAGCCGCCGGTGGCATCACGCAGCAGCGCCTGCTGCGGCACCAGGTAGGCGTTGTTGCGCTCGCCCAGGGTGGCCTGGAAGCTGACGAAGGCGCCGGGCAGCAGGATCCGGTCCGGGTTCGGCAGCACCGCGCGCAGCGATACCGCACCGGTGGCCGGATCGACCGTGGTCGAGGAGAAGTCCAGCGTGCCGTTCTGGCCGTAGGTGGTGCCATCGGACAGCTTGACCTGCACGGTGGCCTTGCCATCGCCGCTCAGCGCCAGGGCGCCCTTGGCCTGTGCGGCGCGCAGCTGTGACAGCTCGTCCACGCTCAGCGAGAAGTTCACGTACAGCGGATCCAGCTGGTCCACGGTGGTCAGCAGGGTGACGTCGCCCTGGCCTACCAGCGCACCTTCGGTGACCTGCTGCTTGCCGGCCACGCCGCTGATCGGCGCGGTGACTTCGGCGTAGCCCAGGCTGATGCGCGAGCTGCTCACGGCGGCTTCGGACTGCTTGACCGCCGCCAGCGCGGTGCGCTCGGCCGATTCGGCATTGTCCAGGTCGGCCTTGGAAACATATTTCTGCGGGGCCAGCGAACGGGCGCGATCCGCTGCCACCTTGGCGTTGGCATAGCTGGCACGGGCCGAGGCGAGCTGGGCTTCGGAAGCGTTGAGCTCGGCACGCAGCGGCGCCGGGTCGATCAGGAACAGGGTCTGGCCCTGCTTGACCTCGCTGCCTTCCTGATAGACGCGCTTGAGCAGCACGCCCGGCACGCGGGCGCGGACGTCGGCGCTGCGGAACGGCGACAGCCGGCCCACCAGCTCACGCTGCAGCGGCAGGGTCTGCGGCTTGGCATCGATCACGCCCACTTCCGGCGGCGGCGGGGCCTGCTGTTCTTCTTTCTTGCAGCCAGCCAGGGCAATGGCAACAGCGCACGTCAGTGCGAGGGTGCGGAGTGGGGCGATCATCAGGAGAAACTCCGGAGTTGGTTTGAATGCGGTTGGGGCGAAGCGGCCGGCGCGAACGCGCGCAGGAAGCTGTCGACGGAAAATCCAGCCCAGCGCCGACGCGTCCCGGCGTCGTCGCGATGGGGCATGTGGAAGCGTTGCCGATCGAAATCCTGGCCACCGATCATGCTGATTAGCAGTTCGGCCATGAAGTGCGGGTCGTCATGCCGGAGCTGCCCGCGGGCAATGGCGGATTCGATCCATTCAGCAAGGTGAAGCGTCAGCGTTCCGGCACCATCGCGCCACAGGCTGCAGGCCTCTTCGGGAAACTGCGCCGCATCGGCGGAAATCATCCGGCAGGCCTGGGCCACGTGCGGCTGGTTGAAGTGGTCCAGGTAATCGGTGGCGAACTGCATCAGGCTGCCGCGCAGGTCATCCTCGCGCAGGCCGCGCAATCCGGCCGTGGCCCGGCAGACGTGCCGTTCCACTACCCGGCGCATCAGCTCCTGCTTGCTGCCGTAGCGCGAATACAGGGTCTGCTTGGAGCACCCCGCGTGCTGGGCCACTGCTTCCATGCTCATCTGCATGCCATGCCGGGCGAGCAGCTCGCGCACCGCATCGAACACACGTAGATCGCGCGCGTCCATGTCGGCAGCGGGGAGGGGAGCGGGGTTCACGGAGTGGACTATACCGTCCAGTTCAGGATTGTGGAAACGTTTTGAGACGTGTTGCGGCATGTTCTGTCACAGGCTTTGCCGATCCTGTCGGCATTGCCCGCCGATCGCGACAGCCGTACGCGGGCGAACGGTGCGTGCGGTCGCTGCGTCCGATGTAAACCGCACCCAACCCGTATCTGCATATTCCGTCCTGCAGCAAGGCCTTTTCCCGCAACACGGCTACAATTTCATTTTCCCAACTGGGCAACACGACTCGCTCTGCCATGAAATCGCAAAAGTCTGCAGTCAAAACCGTGAAAACCAAGCCCGCCCCGGCGGAAACCCAGCTTGTCCCGGCAACTGGTTTCTCGCTGGAACCGGTGTACACGGCCTTGCGCAAGCGATACCCCGCGGCCGGGCAGGCCGAGGCAGTAGCGTTCGCCGCCGACTTCTACAAGCGCATGGAAGCGGACGAGTTCCCGCACCACAGCGTGGAAGAATGGGCCGCGCTGGCCGCTGACACGCTGGAGTTCGCGCGCAGCCGCAAGATCGGCAAGGCCAACGTCCGCGTGTTCAACCCCACCGCCAAGGGCAATGGCTGGGAATCGCCGCATACCGTGCTGCAGATCGTCAACGACGACATGCCGTTCCTGGTGGATACGGTGACCATGGCGCTGGCCGAGCAGGGCATCGGCGTGCATGTGCTGGGCCACCCGGTGATCCGCTTCAGCCGTGACAAGGCCGGCAAGCTGGCCAAGGTCGGCGAGGGCGAGATCGAATCGGTGATGCTGCTGGAGATGGACCGCCAGAGCCCCGACGCCATGGGCGAGGTGGAGCAGGGCATCATCAAGGCGCTGGAAGAAGTGCGTTCGATCGTGCGCGACTGGCAGCCGATGCGCGACAAGGCGCTGGCCGTGGCCGACGACCTGGGCAGCCGCCAGCTGCCGGTCGACGATGCCTCGCGCCGCGAGGCGCAGGAGTTCCTGCGCTGGGCCGCCGACAACCACTTCACCTTCTTCGGTTACCGCGAATACCGCGTGCAGAAGGACGGCAAGGAAGACGTGCTGGCCCCGCTCAACGACACCGGCCTGGGGCTGATGAAGGGGCGCGACAAGTCCGCCGCGCGCCCGGTCAAGACGCTTGCCGCGCAGGGCCTGAACACCACCACCGGCCTGAAGGACGCGCTGATCCTGACCAAGACCAACGCGCGTTCGCGCGTGCACCGTGCCGGTTACATGGATTACATCGGCGTGCTGGAATTCGACGCCAAGGGCAACATCATCGGCGAACAGCGCTTCCTCGGCCTGTTCACCTCCAGCGCCTACAACCGTCGCCCGTGGGAAATCCCGCTGGTGCGCCAGCGCTATGAACACGTGATGCAGCGCTCGGGCCTGTCGCTGTCCAGCCACAGCGGCAAGGCACTGCGCCACATCCTGGAAACGCTGCCGCGCGAAGAACTGTTCCAGTCCAGCGAAGACGAACTGTTCCGCACCGCGATGGGCGTGCTGGGCCTGCAGGAGCGGGTCCGCAGCCGTCTGTTCCTGCGCCGCGACAAGTATTCCCGTTTCATTTCCGCGCTGGCCTTCCTGCCGCGCGAACGCTTCAACACCGACGTGCGCCTGCGGATCGAGGCGATGCTGCGTGACGCACTGCACGGCGAGCACGTGGACAGCTCGGTGGTGCTGGGCGAATCGCCGCTTGCCCAGGTGCACCTGATCGTGCGTCCCAAGGCCGGTCCGGTGGTCGACGTGGACACCAACGCGCTGGAACAGAACCTGGCCCACCTGCTGCGCAACTGGCAGGACGACCTGCGCGAAACGCTCGTATCCCGCCACGGCGAAACCGAAGGCCTGCGCATCGCCTCGCGGATCGGCAAGGCGCTGCCGGCCGGCTACATCGAAGACAACAGCACCGCCGTGGCGGCCAGCGATGTCAGCCAGCTCGACGCGCTGACCGGTCCGGACGACCTGCGCCTGAGCCTGCAGGCGGTGCCGCGCGAAAATGGTGATGGCCTGCGCCTGAAGCTGTATCGCCAGCTGGATGACATCCCGCTGTCGGACGCGCTGCCGATGATGGAAAACATGGGCCTGCGCGTGATCTCCGAGCGTCCGTACCGCCTGACGGTGGATGATGCCCCGGTGTACGTGCAGGACTTCGAGGTCGAATCAGTGGCCGGTGCCATCGACGCGGCCAGTGTCGATGAAGCGTTCGGCGAGACCTTCGCCCGCGTGTGGCACGGCGATGCCGAGAACGATGGCTTCAACCGCCTGGTGCTGGCCGCGGGCCTGCACTGGCGCCAGGTCGCGATGCTGCGTGGTTACTGCAAGTACCTGCTGCAGACCGGCGTGCCGTTCTCGCAGGCATATGTGGAAGGTACGTTCACCCGCTATCCGCTGCTGGCCCGCCTGCTGGTGGAACTGTTCGAAGCACGCTTCGACCCGGCGACCGGCAACGAGAGCAAGGACGACATCGCACACGGCCAGGCCACGCTGAAGGCGCACCTGGACGTACTGGCCGCCGGCGACGAGGCGACCCTGAAAGTGCTCAAGACCGTGGTCGAGGCGCGCAAGGGAGACCGCGACGGCCAGATGCAGGCCGCGCGCGATGCGCTGCTGAAGCTGATGGACCGCGTCTCCAGCTTGGACGAAGACCGCATCCTGCGCAGCTTCATGGGCGTGATCGATGCCACGCTGCGCACCAGCTATTACCAGACCGATGCCAACGGCCGTCCGGGCCATGTCATCAGCTTCAAGTTCGATGCCGCCCTGGTGCCGGACCTGCCCAAGCCGCGTCCGTATCGCGAGATCTTCGTCTACGGCCCGCGCGTGGAAGGCGTGCACCTGCGTTTCGGTGCGGTGGCCCGTGGCGGCCTGCGCTGGTCGGATCGTCGCGAAGACTTCCGTACCGAAGTGCTGGGCCTGGTCAAGGCGCAGATGGTCAAGAACACGGTGATCGTTCCGGTCGGGGCCAAGGGCGGTTTCTTCGCCAAGACCCCGCCGGCCAGCGGTGACCGCGATGCGGTGTTCGCCAACGGCGTGGCCTGCTACAAGCTGTTCATCCAGGGCCTGCTGGACATCACCGACAACATCGTCAACAACAGAATCGTGCCGCCCATCGACGTGGTCCGCCACGACATGGACGACCCGTACCTGGTGGTGGCCGCCGACAAGGGCACCGCGACCTTCTCCGACATCGCCAACGGCCTGGCCGTGGCGCACGGCTTCTGGATGGGCGATGCGTTCGCCTCCGGTGGCTCGGTCGGCTACGACCACAAGGGCATGGGCATCACCGCACGCGGTGCGTGGGAATCGGTCAAGCGCCACTTCCGTGCACTCGGCCATGACAGCCAGAGCCAGGACTTCACCGCCGCAGGCGTGGGTGACATGTCCGGCGACGTGTTCGGCAACGGCATGCTGCTGTCGCGCCACATCCGCCTGGTGGCTGCCTTCGATCACCGCCACATCTTCCTGGATCCGAATCCGGACGCGGCCAGTTCGTTCGTCGAGCGCGAGCGCATGTTCACCGTGCCGCGTTCCAGCTGGGCCGACTACGATGCCAAGCTGATCAGCAAGGGCGGTGGCATTTTCCCGCGTACGCTGAAATCCATCGAGATCACCCCGCAGGTGCGTGAGGCGCTTGGCCTGGAAGATTCGGTCAAGGCGCTGTCGCCGAACGACCTGATGAGCGCGATCCTGAAGGCTCCGGTCGACCTGCTGTGGAACGGCGGCATCGGTACCTACGTCAAGGCCACCAGTGAGCAGCACAGCGATGTCGGCGACCGCGCCAACAACGCGCTGCGCGTCAACGGCACCGAGCTTCGCTGCAAGGTGGTGGGCGAGGGCGGCAACCTCGGCATGACCCAGCTGGGACGCATCGAAGCGGCCCAGGCCGGCGTCCTGCTCAACACCGATTTCATCGACAACTCCGCCGGCGTGGACACCTCCGATCATGAGGTGAACATCAAGATCCTGCTCAACGACGTGGTGCGTGCCAAGAAGCTCACCGTCGAGCAGCGCAACAAGCTGCTGGCGTCGATGACCGACGAAGTGGCCGCGCTGGTGCTCAACGACAATTACCGCCAGAACCAGGCCCTGAGCCTGATGGAGCGGATGGCAGTCAAGCGCCTGGGCTCCAAGCAGCACTTCATCCGCACGCTGGAACAGCAGGGCCTGCTGGACCGGCAGATCGAGTTCCTGCCGTCCGATGCCGAGCTGTCCCAGCGCAAGGCGCGCGGCCAGGGCCTGACCCGTCCGGAGCTGTCGGTGCTGCTGTCCTACTCCAAGCTGGTGGCCTTCCAGCAGCTGCTGGAATCGGACATCCCGGAAGACCCGTACCTGTCCAAGGAGCTGCAGCGTTACTTCCCGCAGCCGCTGCAGAAGAAGTACGCCGATGCCATGGAACGCCACCGCCTGAAGCGCGAGATCATCGCCACGGCAGTGACCAACCAGACCATCAACCGGATGGGTGCCACCTTCCTGATGCGCATGCAGGAAGACACCGGCCGTTCCATCGCCGAGGTCGCCAAGGCCTATACCATCAGCCGCGAAACGCTGGATGCACGCGCGCTGTGGGCGCAGATCGACGCACTGGACGGCCAGCTGCCCGAATCGGTGCAGGTCGATGCGCTGGAAGTGATCTGGAAACTGCAGCGTGCCTTCGTGCGCTGGCTGCTGTTCCGCCCCGGCCCGATGCCGGGCATCACCGAGGCGGTCAACCGCTACCAGGGTCCCTTCAACGACATCCGCGTGGCTTCCGGCGTGCTGCCTGATTCGCAGCGCCCGACCTACGAAGCGCTGGTGCAGCAGTGGGTGGACAAGGGCCTGCCGGCCGGCCTGGCGCAGCAGCTTTCCGAGCTGCACTTCCTGGCCCCGGCGTTCGACATCATCGAACTGGCACGTACCCGCAAGCTCAAGCCGGTGGATGTGTCCAAGATCCACTTCCGCCTGGGTGAGGCGTTGAGCCTGCCGTGGTTGTTCGAGCAGGTCGATGCGCTGGAGGTCAACGGCCGTTGGCATGCCGTGGCACGCGGTGTGCTGCGTGACGAACTGGCGGCCCACCACCGCAACCTGGCCGGCCAGGTGCTGGCCACCAAGGGCGGCACGGCCGAAGCCAAGGTCGCCGCATGGGTCGGTCGTGACGACAACAGCCTGCGCTTTACCCTGGCGATGCTGGGCGAACTGGCCGAACAGAAGACCCTGGACTACCCGACCGTGTCGGTCGCGGTGCAGCGCCTGGGCCAGCTGGCCTCGCACGGGGGGTAAGCCCCCCGGTGACCTGGCTCAAGGTGGGTGACGACCGTTGGTCGTCAACGCCCCGTATCAGCCAACGTGGCGCGGATTCCGCGCCACGTCCGGTTATGCTCTACCGGTACCCGCGCACCACCGGACATCCTGCATGAGCGATTCCCCCCGCATTGCCTTCCTGGCCAGCAACACCGAGCCGGCACGGCTTGCCCTCGCCGCCATGGTGGCGCGCCACGGCGAGCATGCGCCCGACGCGGCGGACGTGCTGTGTCCACTGGGCGGCGATGGCTTCATGCTCCAGACCCTGCACCGTTACGGCCACCTCGGCCGGCCGGTGTTCGGCATGAAACTGGGCACGGTGGGCTTCCTGATGAACCAGTACCGTGACGCGGACGACGTGGCCGCGCGCATCGCGCTGGCCGAACCGGCCCACCTGCGGCCGCTGCAGATGACCGCGCTGACCGAATCGGGGACCTCCACCGGATCGCTGGCCTACAACGATGTCTCGCTGCTGCGCCAGACCCGGCAGGCCGCGCACATCGGCGTGGACCTCAACGGCCAGGAACGGGTGGCTGAGCTGATCGGTGATGGCGTGCTGGTTGCCACGCCGGCCGGCAGCACTGCCTACAACTATTCCGCGCATGGCCCGGTGCTTCCGTTGGGCTCGGCCACCATCGCGCTGACCCCGTTGGCGCCGTATCGGCCCCGCCGTTGGCGCGGGGCGATCCTGAAGGCCGATACCGAAGTACGCTTCCGCGTGCTCGATCCGTACAAGCGCCCGGTCAGTGTCACCGCCGATTCGCACGAGACCCGCGACGTGGTGGAAGTGACCATCCGCGAGTGCCGCGACCGCCAGGTGACCTTGCTGTTCGACCCGGAACACAATCTCGAAGACCGGATCCTGTCCGAACAGTTCGTGTTCTGAGCGACAATAGGCCGCCGGCAACCGCCGGTTGCTGCAAGGAATTCCCCGATGGGCGACAACACTCCCCGATTGCTGACCGTCGCGGTGACCTCGCGCGCCCTGTTCGACCTGGAAGAGAGCCACGCGTTGTTCGAAAGCGACGGCGTGGACGCCTACGCCAAGTACCAGCGCGAGCACGAAGACGACGTGCTGGGCCCCGGCGTGGCGTTCCCGGTGGTGCGCAAGCTGCTGGCGCTGAACCAGGGCGCCGGCCCGGAGAATCCGCGCGTCGAGGTGATCCTGTTGTCGCGCAATTCGGCCGATACCGGCCTGCGCATCTTCAACTCGATCCAGCACTACGGGCTGGGGATCATCCGCGCTACGTTCACTGCCGGCGAGCCGACCTGGCCCTACGTGAAGCCCTTCGGCACGGACCTGTTCCTGTCGGCCAATCCCGAATCGGTACGCAGCGCGCTGCGCCACGGCATCGCTGCGGCGACCATCCTGCCCAAGCCACCCGGCGAAACCGCTGCCGCCGCCGCCGACCAGGTAGTGGATACCCGGCGCCCGGCCGGGCAGCTGCGGATCGCCTTCGATGGCGATGCGGTGATCTTCGGCGATGAAAGCGAGCGTATTTCGCGCGAGCAGGGGGTCGAAGCCTTCGGCCGGCATGAGCGTGAGCGCGCCCGCGAAGCCTTGAGCGGGGGCCCGTTCCGCGGCTTCCTGTCGGCGCTGCATACGTTGCAGGAAGTGTTCCCGTCCGGAGAAGACGCGCCGATCCGCACTGCGCTGGTGACCGCGCGCTCGGCGCCTGCGCATGAGCGGGTGATCCGCACGCTGCGCGAATGGGGCGTGCGCCTGGATGAAGCGCTGTTCCTCGGCGGCCGCCACAAGGGCCCGTTCCTGCAGGCCTTCGGCGCGGACATCTTCTTCGATGATTCGCAGCACAACATCGACAGTGCCCGCGAACACGTCGCGGCCGGCCATGTGCCGCACGGCGTCGCCAACGAAACCTGACCGGACGGTTCATGGCAGCGCCGAGCCATGCCCGCCGAGCGCGCAGCGCGGGGTGTGTCAGCTACCGACCTCGGGTCGGCGCAAACGGTTCACTGCGGCACCGCGTTGCGCAGGTCGACGACCTGCCAGCGCAGGCCCTGCGGCTCCAGCACAACCTGCAACGGTGGCTGTCCGGGCCCGCGGTCGAGGTCCACCACGAAGCGGTCCAGCCGCTCGAAGCGTCCCTTGGCCTGCTGCAACGGCTGCGCAGGCTGGGTGGGGCCCCAGGAGTCGTTCCCCTGCAGCTCGTTGCGGCCGCGTTTGTACAGCGCGTGGCCCTGCAACAGCGCACCGATCCCCATCGGGGTGATCACCGTATCCACCGCGGCGCCGCCCAGCTGGTCGCCGAGGCCATACAGCAGCGCGCCGAACGGACTGCCGGCCACGTCCGGACCTGCCTGGCGCACCATGTAATCACTGACCTGCGCGCGCAGGCTGAGGCGCACGCGCGGGAAGTCCACGTAGCGCTCCAGCCGCGTCGTGTCGCGCTGTTCGATCGCTTGGGCGAGCCCATGCACAGTGAGGTAGGGGCCACTGAACCACCAAGCGGCCAGTGCCAGCAGCAGGACCAGCACGAAAGCGACGAACTTCTTCATGGCAGCAGGGCGTTGAGGGACAAGCCCACAGCGTGCCGCATCACGCGCGGACGTGGGTTAAGCCTCAGTGACTGGGTGAGCCGCTGCCGTCCCCGAACGCGGCGACCAGACGCGCGCGATCGGCCTCGCCCAAGCGCTCCGGCACGGTCTGCAGCACTTCGTCCAGGCTGCCCACGCGGGTGGTACCGAGGATGCCCGCGGCCACCCCGGGATGCTGCAGCACATAAGCGAACGCGGTCTGTGCCGGGCGCTGCGAAGGAATCGCGGCCACTGCCGCGCGCATCGCGCGGGCGCTGCGCATCAGCCGCCGGCTGCTTGGCTTCAGCCAGGCCCGCGCGAGATACCAGGCATCGGCGGGCCGTGGCAGGCGCGGTCGCGTCGGCAGCAGGTGGCCCTGGGCCAGCACAGTGCCGGCCAGCACGCCGATGCCGGCCGCGTGCAGCCGGCTGATGTGTGATGCGCGATCCTGCTGCAGGGCGTTGTAGTCCAGCAGCACCACGTCAAAGGCCTGCGGTCGCGCCAGCATCCAGTCCAGGGTCACCGCGGAATGGGTATTGATGCCGGTGCTGCGGATCAGTCCGCGTTGGCGCAGCTGTTGCAACGCGTGCAGCAGCTCGTCGGTGACCTCTTCGCCCGCGATGCCGTGCAGCTGGTACACGTCCAGGTAGTCCAGGCCGAGGTTGCGCAGCGAGGCTTCGCAGCTGGCGGTGATCGCCCCCGGCGAGAAATCGCGCTGCTCGGCGCCGCTGGGGCCGGCCTGGCCGGTCAACGTTCCGCCTTTGCTGGAGATCACCAGCGAGTCACGCGGGAAGCGCGACAGCAGCGGCTTGAGGATGCGCCCGAGTCGCGGCTCGGCGTTGAAAGCGGAATAGTTGTGGCCGGTGTCGAGCAGGTTGACTCCCCGCTCCAGCGCATGCGCCACCACTCGTGCTGCGTCGGCTTCGGGAAAGCGGCGATGGCCCCAGAAGCCGGAGCACCCCAGCCCGATCGGCGATACCTGCAGTCCGCTGCGTCCCAGCGTGCGGCGCTGTTGCGGAAGTGGCGTCGCCATCGGGGTCAGAACTCCAGATCCAGCGCTGCGCACAGGTAATCCACGAACGGCCCCAGCGCGGCAAGGTCCTTGCCCAGCGTGGACAGCAGGCGGGGCCCGGTCATGGTGGCATCGTCCAGCTGCCGCCACATCACCCAGTTGCGGTGCTTGAGATCGTCGATGAACTCGAAATCCGCCGGGAAGCCGCGCGGCGGGCGCACCAGCTTTTCGGTCTGCTCCATCTCGAAGCGACGGCGCAGCGCCGGGGCATGCGCGGCCTGCTTCCAGCTGCCCGGATTGTCCAGGATGAAGTGGCGGATGCGGCGCTGGGTATCGGGCTCGGGATGCCACACACCGGCACCGACGAAGCTCGCACCGGGCTGCAGGTGCACGTAGAACGACGGTGCGGCGACTTCACGACGGCGCTCATGGAACAGCCGCGCGCCCTGCCAGTTCTTGTACGGCGATTTATCGTTGGAAAAGCGCGCATCGCGGTAGATGCGGAACAACGAACCGCCCACGGTGCGCGTATCGGCACGGAATTTCGGGCTGACCTCGGCCAGCGCCGGTTGCAGGTCAGCGAGCAGGCGCAGGAACGGCTGTCGCACGTGGTCTTCGTACTGCTGCTTGTGGTCAGCGAACCACGCCTTGTCGTTGTGCAGTGCCAGTGCTTTCAGGAATTTGAAGCTGGCATCGGAAAAATAAGCGCTCACAGGCTGTCCTCCAGCTGCTTGCCCCAATCGCGCAGCGCCTGCAGCAGCGCCGGGCGGCGCAGGTCGTCGGACGGCTCGGCGGCAAGCGCATCGATCTGTTCGTTGTACTCGGCCAGGTTCACTTCGCCGAGCTTTTCATCTCCGCGCAGGCGCCGCTGGCGGTAGGCCTGCCAACGCGCGCGGGCATCGGCATCCAGGCTGCCAGGATGGTTGCGCGCACGATAGCGCAGCAGCAGTTCCGGCAGGCGGGGATCATTGAACTCACCTTCCAGCGCGCCCAGCGCTTCCGGCGGAGTGGTGCGCACGCGTGCCAGGAGGGACTTGTCGCCGGCGCCGAGGAAGCCATCGTAGATCGAGGCGTCGACATCGGATGGGCCGCCTTCGCGTGGCCGGGCGAAGACCTGGCGCGCCTTCTCGGCCAGCTGCGCAGCATGGGGACGCAGCTGTTCGACCTTGGCTTCGATGGCGGCGATGTCCAGCCCAAGGCGCTGGTGGTCATCGGGTCGAAGGTGGTTCCAGGCCACCAGCGCGGGCACCTTGTTGGCGTGTACTTCCTTCAACGGAATGCGCTGCACGCCTTCAGGCAGTTCACTGGCTCGCAGGTACAGGCGCTCGGCGATGGTCTCGGCCGGCAACTGCAGCAGCGCGTCAACATCGCCGTCCAGGTCGAACACGATGTAGCGGTTGGCGATGTGCGGATGCACGGTCAACCGCAGCACCGGCGCGGCGCACAGGCGGCTGGCCGGATAGCGCATCGAGATGTGCAGCAGTGGCCGCAGGGCGGTGACATCCAGCAGGCTGGTGACAAAACGCTTGTCGCGCAGGCGCAGCGCATAGTCCCACAGGCGCGGCTGCGCATCGCGGAACAGCCGGGCCATGCCGATGGTGGCGCGCACGTCGGACAACGCCTCGTGCGCATCGCCATCGCGCACGCCGTTGGCATCGGCCAGGTGCTCCAGCTTGAACGAGGTCGCACCGTCTTCGCGCTTGGGCCAGGTGATGCCGTCGGGGCGCAGCGCATGCATCAGCCGCAGCATGTCCAGCAGGTCCCAGCGCGAATTACCGTTGCGCCATTCGCGCTCGTAGGGATCGAAGAAGTTGCGGAACAGCCCGTGGCGGATGAACTCGTCATCGAAGCGCAGCGTGTTGTAGCCCAGCGCGCAGGTGCCGGGGCGGCTCATCAGGTCATTGATCCGCGCCAACGCCTCGGATTCACCGATGCCTTCGGCCAGCGCATGCTGCGGGGTAATGCCGGTGACCATCGTGGCATACGGTGAAGGCAGCAGGTCATCGGCCGGGCGCACGTAGAAACTGACGGGGGTGTCGATCTCGTTGAGCTGCGCATCGGTGCGGATGGCGGCGAACTGTGCGATACGGGTGCGGCGAGGATCCTGGCCGAAGGTTTCCAGATCGTAGAACAGGAAGTTGTCGGCCATCAGTGCGCGCCCTCCAGCACCGGCAGCTTGGCGTGGACTTCGGCTTCCAGCGCGCGCCAGTCGACCTGCTGCAGGGAATCCAGGCCTGCGGTGGCGTTGCGCAGGATGCGGCGCTGTATCCGCGTGCGCTCCAGCGCGACGGCGTAGGGCGTGTGCAGGAAAGTAACCATGGTGTAGTGTGGCACGAACCGCGTGGGCCACCGCTGCTGCAGCGCCAGCTCCAGTTCACGCTGCAGCAGGAACCCCGGGTCGGCCACCTGGTCGCGCATCTCCGTGTAGTTTTCCAGCGCCATCTGCTGGATCGCCCAGGCATTGGGCGAACGCTCGATCTCAAACGCCGAATACGCGCTGCGCAGGTCGCTGGCGGCTTCCAGGTGCCGGGCCAGCGCGACGCAGTCTTCGAAGGCACAGTTCATGCCCTGGCCGTGGAAGGGCACCATGGCGTGCGCGGCATCGCCGATCAGGACGGCCTTGCCATCGGTATGCCAGCGCTCCAGGTACAGGGTGCCGAGAAGGCCGGGCGGATGTGCATCCCAGTCAGCGCGCAGGTCCGGTATCAGCGCCAGGGCATCGGGGAATTCGCGGGCGAACAGTGCTTCGGCCTGTTCGCCGGTGGTGACCGTGTTGAACCCCGGATCGCCCTTGTTGGGCAGGAACAGCGTAACGGTGAAGGTGCCTTCGTGGTTGGGCAGGGCGATGCACATGAAGCGGCCGCGCGGCCAGATATGCAGCGCGTTGGGGTCGATGCTGAAGGTGCCGCCCGGGCCCGGCGGGATCTCCAGCTCCTTGTAGGAGTGGTCCAGGAATTCGATGCGCTCACCCAGTGGCTGGCGGCGGTTCATCGCCGCGCGCAGCGCCGATCCGGCGCCGTCCGCGCCGACCAGCGTGGCGAAGCGGATGTCATGCGGGGTGTCATCGCGGTCATCGATGAAGCGCGCGTGCTGCGCATCGAAGTCCACCGTATGCAGGCGCCGGTGGAAATGCACGATGGCGCCGGCCTGTTCGGCCAGCTCCAGCAGGGTGACGTTGAGCTCACGGCGATGGATCGACCAGATCACTTCGCTGTCGTCGCGGCCGTAGCGCTGCAGCGCGGGGGCGGCGTCGTCGCGCAGGTGGACCATCCGCCCGCGCATCATCACAGCACGCTCCATCACCGCCGCTTCCACGTGCGCGCCGGCCTGGCGCAGCGCGTTGCGGCCGCGTTCGGCCAGCGCCAGGTTGATCGAGCGGCCACTTTCATAGCCACTGACGCGCGGGTCGCCACGGCGCTCGTACACCGTGATGTTCCAGCCCTGCCGGGAGAGCAGGATGGCCAGCAGCGAGCCGGCCAGCCCCGCACCGACAATGGTCAGCGAACGCGGGGCGGCGGTGTCCAGCGATGTGTCCTGCACGGCGTCAGTGCCCGGCCCAGGCATCGACTGCATCAACGAAGTGGTGCAGGTCCTGGTAGCGGTTGTACAGCGGTGTCGGCGAGATCCGGATCACGTCCGGTTCGCGCCAGTCACCCAGCACGCCCACCGCGCGCAGGTGTTCGAACAGGGCCCGGCCGCGCTCACGGCCGCCGATCACACGCAAGGACAGCTGGCAGCCGCGGCGCTCGCTGTCAGCGGGCGTGATGCGTTCCAGCACGTGCGGCAGGCGGCTCTGCACCAGCGCATCCAGCATCCCGGTGAGGGCCAGCGACTTCTCCCGCAGTGCGGCCATGCCGGCGCGTTCGAACAGGTCCAGCGACGCACGCAGCGGCGCCAGCCCGAGGATCGGCGGGTTGCTGAGCTGCCAGCCTTCGGCGCCGACGGACGGCACGAACTGCGGCGCCATCTGGAAGCGGGTGGCTTCCTCATGGCCCCACCAGCCGGCGAAGCGCGGCAGGGTGGTGTCGCGATGGTGGCGTTCATGTACGAAGGCCCCGGCGACGGCGCCCGGACCACTGTTGAGGTACTTGTAGTGGCACCACACCGCGAAGTCCGGCGCCACCTCATGCAGCTGCAGCGGCAGGTTGCCGACCGAATGCGCGAGATCGAAGCCGATGTGGGCGCCCTGGGCGCGTGCCAGCGTGGTGATCGCCTGCAGGTCGAACGCCTGGCCGGTGCGGTACTGCACGCCGGGCCACAGCACCAGCGCAAGGCGCGCGCCGTGGCGGGCGATGGCCTGCTCGATGGCCTGCAGCGAGATCGTGCCCTCTGCTTCATCCGGCTGCACTTCGACCAGGCACTCGGCGGGATCGAACCCGTGGAAGCGGATCTGCGCTTCCACCGCATGGCGATCGGTCGGGAAGGCGCCGGCTTCCATCAGGATCACCGGGCGCTGCGCGGTGGGCCGGTAGAAGCTCACCATCATCAGGTGCAGGTTCACGCTGAGCGTGTTCATCGCCACGACTTCGCTGGGCAATGCGCCCACCACCTGCGCCAGTTGTCCGCTGACCAGACGGTGGTAGCCCAGCCAGTGGGTCGGGCCGGTGAAGTGGCCCTCCACGGCCAGCGTGGCCCATTGCCCCATGACCTCCTGCACCGCGGCCTGCGCACCACGTGGCTGCAGGCCCAGCGAGTTGCCGACGAAATAGGTCTGCTCGCCGCCTTCGTGGCGGGGGATCAGGAATTCGCCGCGCAGGTCGCGGAGCGGATCATTGGCATCCAGGGCCAACGCGTGGGCACGGCTGAGCGGTTCGGACATAGTGAAAGCCACACGATTTGACGTGTTCGAAGTGTACCGCGCGCGGCGTCGTGGCATGCCGGTACGGGTCAGCTGCCGGGCAGCGGATCCACGTGTCCGCATTCACTGCAGGTGCGCAGCTGCAGATCGCCCTGGTAACGGGCGAACACCTTCGGCAGGTCGGTTTCGATGTTCTGCAGGGTGAACCACTCTTCATGCAGCTTGTGATTGCAGCGCTCGCAGTGCCAGACCACGCCATCGCGTTCGTGCGGCAGGCGCCTGCGTTCCACCACCAGCCCGATGCCGCCCGGCGGGCGGCGCGGCGAGTGGGGCACGTTGCCTGGCAGCAGGAAGATCTCGCCCGCACGGATGGGAATGTCCCGGACCTTGCCGTCTTCCTGCACCTTCAGCACCATCTCGCCTTCCAGCTGGTAGAACCACTCCGGGCCCTCGTCGATGTGGAAATCGGTGCGCGAATTGGGGCCGCCGACCACCATCACGATGAAGTCGCCGTCCTCGATCATCTTGTTGCCGACCGGCGGCTTCAACAGGTGCCGGTGTTCTTCGACCCAGCCCATCAGGTTGATCGGTGAAGCAAGCATGCGGATGCTCCGGTTGAGGCTCAGTCGCGCTTGCCCTTGCGCGGGACGAAGGACAGCGCTTTCTCATAACCCGGCTGCAGCGCTTCCGGGCTGTCGACGTCGATGCCCATTTCGCGGACGCGGCCATCGCGCAGGCTGTAGACCCATCCATGCACGGTCAGCTTCTGCCCGCGTGCCCAGGCATCGCGCACGATGGTGGATTGGCAGGCGTTGGCGACCTGCTCGATCACGTTCAGTTCGCACAGCCGTGCGTGGCGCAGGTCCGGATCATCGATCGCATCGAGGATGGCCGAATGCTTCTGGGCCACGTCGCCGACATGCCGCAGCCAGTTGTCGGCCAGGCCGACACGGACGTTGTTGAGGCTGGCATGCACGCCGCCGCAGCCGTAGTGGCCGACGATCAGGATGTGCTTCACCTTCAGCTGGTCCACCGCGTACTGGATCACGCTCAGGCAGTTGAGGTCGGTGTGCGCCACCACGTTGGCCACGTTGCGATGCACGAAGACCTCACCCGGGGCCATGCCGATGATCTGGTTGGCGGGTACGCGCGAATCGGAACAGCCGATCCACAGGTATTCCGGATGCTGCTGCGTGGACAGCCGGTCGAAGAACGCGGGGTCTTCCTGCTGGATCCGGTCGGCCCAGTCGCGGTTGTTCTGCAGCAGCTTTTCAACATCTTTCATGTGGGGTCCCTGACGTGGTGGGGGGCAAGGCGCGGCGGGCAGAGCCGCGTCGTCGCGGGAATCAACGGAATACTTCAGTCGCGCGCGGTGTCCGGCGCGTCCAGGAAACGGCGCATCCACTGCGCCAGCTCGTGCGAGGTGGGGCAGGGCAGCCGTTCCAGTTCGGCGATGACGGCCTGCTGGTTGGCCACCGGGTGGTTCTGGCTGAGCTTCATTTTCAACTGCACGGTGTCCACCAGGAAGCGGAAGCCGATGATGCCGCGCAACTGGCTGCGGTGGTCATCGCGCTGCGCCTCGAACTGCCAGTCACGGCCTACCTTCGCTTCGTACAGATCGCCGGTATCGGCGACCACCGCCGCCAGCGCGTCGGTGTCCTCGAAGCGGTGCAGCTGGCCGCACAGTTCAGCGGCGGCATAGTTCCAGGTCGGCACCCGTGCCATGGCCTCCTTGTCCGGATACCAGGACGCCGACACATACCCGTGCGGGCCGTCCACCAGCACCTTGGCGGGTCCGTCGCGGCGCGATTGCGGATTGGCCCTGGCCCAGTGCCCGCGCAGCTCGATCGCCTGCCCCTGGCGGCGGTACAGCACCGGCAGCCGGGTCAGCTCTGGCAGGCCATCGTCACCGGTGGTGAGCAGGGTAATGAACGCATCGCGGGCAAACAGCGCGTCCAGCCACTGCAGGTCGGTTTCAGCGAAGGCGCGCGGGGTGAACATGAAGCTAGACCGTGCGGCCCAGCGACTGCACCATCAGGCCACGCAGCCCTTCATCGGTGCTGGCCCGGGGCGGCTGCACTTCATGCAGCGAGAAGCCACGCACCAGCGCGTCTTCTTCGTCCAGCCCGTCGTATTCCACGAACTCGGCATCGAACAGCTGCGCGCGCGCGGTGTCTTCACCGTCGTAGCTCAGCGTGTTGCCATCGCTGTCCAGCACTTCGGCGGTGCCGGCCGGGCGGATGCGCAGGCGTGCCCAGATCAGCGTGTTGCCCAGGCTGGCCAGCCACCAGCTGTCCTGCGGAAGGGAGTCGTCATTCATCTCGTGATTACCAGATCGACGCCAGCCAGAGCAGGGCGGCCATGCCCAGTCCGGCCAGCAGGGTCAGCAGCGATACCCAGGCCGGTGTCGCCAGCCCGGACAGCGAGCGGTCCGGCTGCGCGCGATAGTCACGCCGCAACAGCCAGGCCAGTGCTTCGGGCTTGAGGAAGGCACCGCTGCCAAAGCGCTGCGACAACGCCGGATGGCGGTCGCGCAGGTGCACCAGGGTCAGCGGCCAGAAGATCACGAAGGCACTGAACCCGGCGATCGCCACGCCAAAGAAACACAGCGCGAAGAACAGGGTCATGGGGTCGGTACCTCCGTGGATGGAAGGGGATCAGAAGTCGGCGTTGCCCGGGGCGCGCGGGTAGGCGATGGCATCGCGGATGTTGGACAGCCCGCAGACGTACACCACCAGGCGCTCGAAGCCGAGGCCGAAGCCGGCGTGCGGCACCGAACCATAGCGGCGGAAGTCGCGATACCAGCCGTAGTGCTCGCGGTCCAGGCCGAACTGCGCCATGCGCGCATCCAGCACGTCCAGGCGCTCTTCGCGCTGGCTGCCGCCGATGATCTCGCCGATGCCCGGTGCCAGCACGTCCATCGCCGCGACGGTCTTGCCGTCGTCGTTCAGGCGCATGTAGAACGCCTTGATGTGCTCGGGGTAGTTGGTCACCACCACCGGGCGGCCGATATGTTCTTCGGTCAGCCAGCGCTCGTGTTCGGTCTGCAGGTCCAGGCCCCATTCCACCGGGAAATCGAACTTCCGGCCGGAGTTCTGCAGCAGCTGCACCGCTTCGGTGTAGTCGATCTGCTCGAACGGGGCATTGATGAAGTTCTCCAGCTTGCTGATCGCGTTCTTGTCCACGCGTTCGGCCAGGAAGGCGAGGTCGTCGCCACGTTCGTCCAGCACCGCGCGGAACAGGTACTTCAGGAATTCCTCGGCCAGCCGCGCATCTTCGGCCAGGTCGGCGAAGGCGATTTCAGGCTCGATCATCCAGAATTCGGCCAGGTGGCGGGTGGTGTTGCTGTTCTCGGCACGGAAGGTCGGGCCGAAGGTGTAGACCTTGCTCAGCGCCAGGCAGTACGCCTCCACGTTGAGCTGGCCGGACACGGTCAGGAAGGTTTCCTTGCCGAAGAAATCACGGCTGAAGTCGACCTCGCCGCGCTCGGTGCGCGGCAGGTTGACCATGTCCAGCGTGGAGACGCGGAACATCTGGCCGGCGCCTTCGGCGTCGGAGGTGGTGATGATCGGCGTGCTGATCCAGTTGAAGCCGTTCTGGTGGAAGAACCGGTGCACGGCCTGGGACAGGCAGTTGCGGATGCGGGTGACCGCGCCGAACAGGGTGGTGCGCGGGCGCAGGTGCGCCACTTCGCGCAGGAACTCCGGCGACATCGGCTTGGGCTGGATCGGGTAGGTCAGGGGGTCTTCGACCCAGCCGACCACTTCCACGTCGCTGGCCTGGATCTCGAAGGACTGGCCCTTGCCCTGTGATTTGACCAGTGTGCCCTTGGCGATCAGCGAACAGCCGCTGGTCAGGCGCTTGACCTCGTCGAAGTTGGCCAGCGATTCGGCTGCCACCACCTGGATCGGGGCGAAGCAGGAGCCGTCGGTGACGTTGATGAAGGCAAGATTCGCCGAGCCACGCACCGTGCGTACCCAGCCGCGTACCGTGACTTCGCCGCCTTCCGGGATCTTCCCGGCAAGCGCATGTTCAACGCTGACCACCGTCATGACTTGAATCCTCTGCTGATCGACTCGATCTGTGAATTCGAAGTTTACCGGTTGCAGCGTTCCGCTTGCGAGGCATTTCTACTGCCCCGGTGGCCTTTATACTCGTCTCGTACCTTCGTGGAGCTCCATCATGGCCGTCAGCCTGACCCCAGTAGCCTTTGAGCGCGTGCAGCGCTTCGTCGCCCAGACCCCTGGTGCCCTGGGGCTGCGCTTTGGCGTGACCCGCACCGGTTGCTCGGGCTGGGGTCACGTGACCGATCTGGCACGTGACGAGCGCGAGGGCGACCGTGTTTTCGACCAGGACGGGGTGCGCATCTACGTGGACGCGCAGAGCCTGCCGCTGGTGGATGGCACGGTCATCGATTTCGGCAAGCAGGGCCTGAGCGAGACGTTCACGTTCAAGAACCCGAATGCAGCGGCCGAATGCGGCTGCGGTGAGAGTTTCACCACGGATGAGTCGCACCGCTGAGGGCTGGGGGTTTCCGGCCTGCGGCCGGCTTGCTGTAGCAGCAACGGCAACGGCAACGGCAACGTCAAGAGCCTGCAGGGCTGTGTGTTGGCGGGGCGGGGTGGCTGTGCAGGACACGCCGTGCATCCATCCATGGAGGCTCGCTTTTCGCATCCATGCGAAAAGACGGTCCTGCACAGCCACCCCGCCCCACCTTCGACAGGTCCATGGTGGCCTTGGTAGCGCCGACCCATGGTCGGCGGAATGTTCCCGCCAACGGCCCGCTGCGCTCGCCGACCATGGGTCGGCGCTACCGCTTTTCTTTTTTTTCACGCGGCGGGCGGCCCACGGAACCCGTCAGGGGGCCGGGCGGTGGGGCTGGGCGGGGGCGTTGAGCGCCATGGATGGCGCGAATCGAGGCCCGCATGGACGCAGTTCTTGCCGTCCCCCGCACAGCCCCACCGCCCGGCCCCGATCACGCAGACTGCTTTTCGCAGCAGCCCGCCGCGAGGGGGTTTTACCCGTTCGACGCACCCACTGCCAGCGAACCAGCGCCGCGCCGGCGCTCGATCACCACCGACACACCCCACAACAGCAGGCCGGCCGCCGCCGTAGCGGCACCTACGTACCCGGTGGAGGCGTAACCGAAGCCGCCGCCGATGGCCATGCCACCCAGCCACGGGCCCAGCGCGTTGGCCGTGTTGAAGGCGGCATGGTTGGACGCGGCGGCCAGGGTCTGGGCCTCGCCGGCGGCGTCCATCAGGCGGGTCTGCAGGGCCACGGCCAGCGCGCCCATGGTGCCCACCGCAATGATCGCCGGCACCATCGCCCAGGGCGAATGCGCGGCCAGCGGGAACAGCAGCAGGACCACCACCGACCACGCCAGCAGCACGCCGGCGGCGCGGAACTGCAGGCGATCCACCAGCCAGCCCCCCAGCATGTTGCCGATGATCGCGCCCACGCCGAACAGGCCGACGGCCGCAGGCATCCAGCGTTCGTCGATGCCGGTGACGTTGACCAGCGTCGGTGCCAGATACGTGAACACGCAGAACATGCCGGCAAAGCCGATCGAGCCGATCGCCAGCGCCAGCCACACCTGGGTGGTGTTGAACGCACGCAGCTCACGCATCGGGCTGGTACGTACTTCGTTCGGGTCCGGTGCAAGGTGGCGCGACACCATCACCACGGTGGCCAGCGCCAGCAGGCTGACCAGGGCGAAGGCAGTGCGCCAGGTGAACTGCTGGCCAAGCCAGGTGGTAAGAGGATTGCCGACCAGGATCGCGATCGACAGGCCCAGCAGCACTTTCGACACGGCCGCGCCGCGCTGTGCCGGCGGGCTGATCGAGGCCGCCACCAGCATCGCCACGCCGAAATAGGCGCCGTGCGGCAGGCCGGCAACGAAGCGCGCCAGCAGCATGGTGTGGTAGTTGGGGGCCAGCGCGCTGGCCAGGTTGCCGATCGCGTAGAAGCCCATCAGGCCCAGCAGCAGGCTGCGCCGGCTGATACCGGCGCCGGCGAAAGCCAGCACTGGCGCACCCACCACCACGCCGATGGCGTAGGCGCTGATCAGGTGCCCGACCTGCGCTTCTGTGATCGACAGCCCGCGGCTGATGTCCAGCATCAGGCCCATGCTGGCGAACTCGCTGGTACCGATGGCGAATCCGCCCAGCGACAGGGCCAGCAGGATGAAAGTGCGCTGGCGGGGCGACAGCACGGCGGCCAGGGTGGACGTGGCAACCGGGGGAGCGGACGGGTTCACAGGAAAAATCCGGGGCATTTGTACGAGTACGGATTGTACTGCTGCAGCGCAGCACAGTCGCCCGATCTGCGTCCTGCCGGCTGAACGCTGTATCTCTGCCTGCGTCATGGCGCGTTCGGGGGCAGCGCCCGCCGAGCATGGCTCGGCGCTACCGCTTCGGCGGCGCCCGGAATCTGTCAGGGGTCGGGCGGTGGGGCTGGGCGGGGGCGTTGAGCGCCAAGGATGGCGCGAAACGAGGCCCGCAGGATGCGGCTTCTGCCGTCCCCCGCCCAGCGCCACCGCCCGACCCACCTGCAGCCAACCGGACTGCGACTTGCCCCGGCCAACCCCAACAGGCATAATTGCCGGCTTCCTGCGCCCAGCGTAGGAACCCTTGCCCCACCGCCGTCACCACCGCGGGGGGCTGTCCGGCCGAAACGGCCACATCCGAAAGGTATATAAACATGAGTCGTCATTACGAAATCGTGTTCCTGGTCCACCCGGATCAGAGCGAGCAGGTCCCGGCAATGATCGAGCGCTACAAGTCGCTCGTCGAGAACGGCAACGGCACCATCCACCGTCTGGAAGACTGGGGCCGCCGTCAGCTGGCGTACCCGATCCAGAACCTGGTGAAGGCCCACTACGTCATGCTCAACATCGAAGTTGACCAGGCTGTGCTGAGCGAGCTGGTGGAAAGCTTCCGCTTCAACGACGCCGTGCTGCGCAACCTGGTCGTCAAGCGCGATGGCCCGGATACCGAGCAGTCGCTGATCATGAAGAGCAAGGACGAGAAGGGCGACAAGCCCGAGCGTGGCGAGCGTCGTCGTCGTGACGACGAAGAAGGTGAGACCACCACCCCCGCCGCTGACAACGATGCCGGCGACGACGCCGCTTCGGCCGCTTAAGGAGCACTGACATGTCCAAGTTCTTCCGTCGCCGCAAGTTCTGCAAGTTCACCGCCGAAGGCGTGAAAGAGATCGATTACAAGGATCTCAACACCCTGCGCCAGTACCTGACCGAGAACGGCAAGATCGTGCCGAGCCGCGTCACCGGTACCAAGTCGAAGTACCAGCGCCAGCTGGCAACGGCCGTCAAGCGCGCCCGTTTCCTGGCCCTGATCCCGTACACCGACAACCACGACATCTGATGCCGGCGGGCGGCCTCGTGCCGCCCTCCCGCACTGATATTCGGACAGCCATCCGCTGCGGGGCATCGCCTCGCTAACGAATACATTCTGGAGTAACACCATGCAGCTGATCCTTCTGCAGAAAGTCACCAACCTCGGCAACCTCGGCGACCTGGTCGACGTGAAGCCGGGCTACGGCCGTAACTTCCTCGTGCCGCAGGGCAAGGCCGTGCCGGCCACCGAGAGCAACAAGGCCGAGTTCGAAGCCAAGCGCGCCGAGTACGAAGCCAAGGCCGAGTCGATCCATTCCGATGCCGAAGCCCGCAAGGCCAAGCTGGAAGGCAAGTCGGTGACCATCGCGGCCAACGCTTCCACCGAAGGCAAGCTGTACGGCTCGGTCGGCGCGCGCGAAATCGCCGATGCCTTCACCGCTGCTGGCCTGCCGGTCAACAAGAGCGAAGTCATCCTGGGCGAAGGCGCCTTCCGCAACATTGGCGAGTACGACGTCCTGGTGCACCTGCACGCCGACGTTGAAACCACCGTCAAGGTCGTGGTCGAAGCCGAAAAGGCCTGATCCCACGCCGAAAGGCATGGAATCACCAGAACGGGCGCCCGCAGGGGCGCCCGTTTTGTTTTGGCGCGCGCGTCGGCCCCCTGCGTAGAACGCGGCCACATCGGTATACTCGGTGCATTACGCCCGACCGACGGCCCTGATCCCAGCCGGATCAAGGGGTTGGCGGGTAAATGCAGGCCTCACAACGGCCCCGGCCCGGAAACCCTATGCGTCTTTCCACGATCAAGCTGTCCGGCTTCAAGTCCTTCGTCGATCCCACCACGCTGCATCTGCCGACCAACATGACCGGCGTGGTCGGACCGAACGGCTGTGGAAAGTCCAACATCATCGATGCCGTGCGCTGGGTGATGGGCGAAAGCTCGGCCAGCCGCCTGCGTGGTGACTCGCTGACCGATGTGATCTTCTCCGGCTCGGCCGCGCGCAAGCCGGTATCGCAGGCCACCGTGGAGCTGATCTTCGATAACAGCGACCACACCATTTCCGGTGAGTACGCCTCGTTCAACGAGATATCGGTCAAGCGCACCGTCAGCCGCGATGGCAGCAGCAACTATTACCTCAATGGCACCAAATGCCGTCGCCGCGACATCACCGACCTGTTCCTGGGCACCGGGCTGGGCCCGCGCAGCTATTCGATCATCGAGCAGGGGATGATCAGCCAGATCATCGAAGCCCGCCCTGAAGACCTGCGTGTCTACCTGGAAGAAGCCGCCGGCATCTCCAAGTACAAGGAGCGCCGCAAGGAAACCGAGACCCGTATCCGCCACACCCGCGAGAACCTGGACCGGCTGGGCGACCTGCGCGATGAAATCGGCAAGCAGCTTGAACACCTCAAGCGACAGGCGCGCCAGGCCGAGCACTACCAGACGTTGCAGGAGGAGCGCCGGGTCAAGGATGCCCAATGGAAGGCGCTGGAGTTCCGCGGCCTGGATGGCCGGCTCGGCAAGCTGCGCGAAGGGCTGTCACAGGAAGAGACCCGCCTGCAGCAGTTGATCGCCGAACAACGCGAAGCGGAATCGCGGATCGAAACGTCGCGCGTGCGTCGCGAGGAGTCGGCCGAGGCGCTCAATGCCGCACAGGCCGAGGTCTACCAGGTGGGCAGCATGCTGGCCCGGCTGGAACAACAGATCCAGCACCAGCGCGAGCTGTCACAGCGCCTGCACAAGGCGCGCGATGAAACGCAGCAGGCACTGGCCGAACTTGGCCAGCACATCAGTGGCGACGAGGCCCGGCTGAGGGTGCTGCGCGAGGCGGTGGATGCGGCCACGCCGCAGTTGGAACAGCTGCAGGAAGAGAACGAGATCAAGCAGGAGAGCCTGCGCGAAGCCGAAGCCCGGCTGGGTGATTGGCAGGCGCGCTGGGAACAGCACAGCAGCCAGAGTTCGGAAGCATCGCGTTCCGGTGACGTCGAGCGCACCCGCGTGGACTACCTGGACCGGCAGGTGCTGGAAGCCGAACGGCGCCGCGAGACGTTGCAGTCCGAGCGCGCCGGCCTGGACGTGGATGCGCTGGAGGCAGCGTTCGAGCAACTGCACATCCAGCACGACACCCAGAAGACCGCGCTGGACGAGCTGGGCGAACAGGTGGAACTGCGCAAGCAGGAGGTCACGGCCGTGCAGGAGCGCCAGCGCGGCGCACAGAACGAACTGGCCGAACTGCGCAAGCAGGCCAATGGCGTGCGTGGCCGCTTGTCGTCGCTGGAAACCCTGCAGCAGGCCGCACTCGGCCAGGAGCAGGGCGCGGCGGTCGCCTGGTTGAAGGCGCGCGGGCTGGATTCGGCAGGCCGCGTCGGCGAGCGGCTGAAGGTTGAAGCGGGCTGGGAAAACGCGGTTGAAAGCGCGCTGGGTCAGTTGATCGAAGGCGTGCTGGTACAGGCACCGGAACAGCTGGTGGATGCGCTGGGTGAGCTGGGTGATGGCCGCATCGCGCTGGTGGCCGATGATGAAGCGCCGCTGCAGGTGGCTGCTACCTCGCTCGCAGCGAAGGTGCAGGGGCCGGTAGCCATCCGTCGCCTGCTGGCCCGCCTGCATGCTGCCGAAGACCTGGAGCAGGCGCGCGCACTGCAGGCCACGCTGGGCGACGGCGACTCGGTGATCACCCGTGGCGGCGAGCGGCTGGGTGCCGGTTGGGTGCGGGTATCGCGCTCGGGCGCGGCCAAGCAGGGCGCGCTGCTGCGCGAGCTCGAAATCAACACGCTGCGCGAACAGATCGAACAGCTGCAGCAGCGCGAAGCCGAACTGGAGCAGTTGCTGGGTGGCTTCCGTGACCAGCTGCTTGCCGCCGAACAGCAGCGCGAAGACGTGCAGCGCGCGGTGTACCAGGCGCACCGCGGCGTGTCCGAGCTTGCCGGCCAGCTGCAGGGCCAGCAGGGCAAGCTGGAATCGGCGCGCAGCCGCATCGACCGCATCGAAGGCGAGCTGGTCCAGCTGATGGAAACCCTGGAGCTCAACCGCGAGCAGGTGCGCGAGGCGCGCGGCCGGCTGGATGACGCGGTCAGCAGCATGGGCGACCTGGAGTCGACCCGGCAGGCGCTGGAGAACGAACGCCGGCAGCTGACCGAGGCCCGTGACCGGGCCCGCGATGCGGCCCGCAGTGTGCGCGAAGCCGCCCATTCGCTGGCGCTGACGCTGGAATCCCAGCGCGCCCAGGTGGCGTCGCTGAGCCAGGCGCTGGAACGCATGAGCAACCAGCGCGGCCAGCTGGATTCGCGCCTCGGCGAGCTGCACGCACAACTGGACGAAGGCGATACCCCGGTGGAATCGCTGCAGGCCGAACACCAGCATGCGCTGGAAGAGCGCGTGCGTGCCGATGGCATGCTGTCGCAGGCGCGCTCACTGCTGGATGGCATCGACGTGGAGCTGCGCGAGCTGGAGCAGACCCGGCACAAGCGTGACGAACAGGCGCTGGCACAGCGCGAGCGCATTTCGCAGCGCCGGCTCGACCAGCAGGCGCTGGTACTCAATGCCGAGCAGCTGCAGGCGGCGGTGGAGAAGGCCGGCTTCGTGCTGCAGGAGGTCATCGCCACGCTGCCCGAGGACGCCCGCCTGGGCGACTGGGAGCAGACCGTGCAGCAGATCGATGCGCGCATGCGCCGGCTGGAACCGGTCAACCTGGCGGCGATCCAGGAATATGGCGAAGCGTCGCAGCGCTCGGAATACCTGGACGCGCAGAACCTGGACCTGAATACCGCGCTGGAGACGCTGGAAGATGCGATCCGCAAGATCGACCGCGAGACCCGCGGCCGCTTCAAGGACACCTTCGACCGGGTCAACGCCGGCGTGCAGGCGCTGTATCCGCGTCTGTTCGGCGGTGGCCATGCCTACCTGGAACTGACCGGCGAGGACCTGCTGGACACCGGCGTGACCATCATGGCGCGGCCGCCGGGCAAGCGCGTTTCCAGCATTTCCCTGCTGTCCGGCGGTGAGAAGGCGATGACCGCGGTGGCGCTCGTATTTGCGATCTTCCAGCTCAATCCGGCCCCGTTCTGCCTGCTCGACGAGGTGGACGCCCCGCTGGACGAGGCCAACGTCGGCCGCCTGGCCAACATGGTCAAGGAGATGAGCGAGAAGGTGCAGTTCCTGTTTGTCAGCCACAACAAGGCGACGATGGAGGCGGCGCACCAGCTGTCCGGCGTCACCATGCGCGAACCCGGCGTCAGCCGCCTGGTCAGCGTCGACCTGGAAGAGGCGGCGCGGCTGGCCGGGGCGGCCTGATACGCCGCGTGCACGGGGGATTGGTGCATTATTCGCGCCACCCCCGGTGCAAGAAGACCTGCATCGTGCCATTCTTGTCTGAACGTATTTAGCCGGAGACCCAACCGAATGTCCGACACCGCACTGCTGCGCATCGGCATCCTTACCGCCGGCCTGCTGTTGATCGCTGCGATCCTGTTGTTCGGCCGGCCGAAGAAAAAGACCCAGGGACGCCGTGTCGAAGGTGACCCCGGCGCCGATGGCGCCCAGCGCCGCGAGCCGGTGCTGGGCGGCGGCGTCGACGCGGCGGGCGAGGAGCCACGCGACCCTGCCGTCGACGGCGAGCAGGCCGAACTGGGGCTGTCAGACAGCGAAGCCAACGCCAACAGTGACCTCGGCAAGCGGGCCAGCCAGGATTTCGACAAGATCGTTTCGTTGTTCGTGGCCGCGCGCGCCGGCGAACAGCTTCGTGGCGAAGACATCGTGGTGGCGGCGGAAAAGACCGGTCTGGTGTTTGGCCACATGAACGTGTTCCACCGGCTGGTCGAAGGCCACCCTGAGCGCGGTCCGATCTTCTCGATGGCCAGCATCATGAAACCGGGCAGTTTCGACATGGGCACCATCCGCGAGATGGAAACCCCGGCGATCGCGTTCTTCCTGACCCTGCCGGCGCCGCTGACGGCGCTCGATTCCTGGGAAAAAATGCTGCCGACCGTGCAGCGCATGGCCGAGCTGCTGGATGCGGTGGTGCTGGACGACAGCCGCAACGCGCTGGGTCGCCAGCGTATCGCGCACATCCGCGATGATCTGCGCGCCTACGACCGCCAGCACCAGGCGCCACCGCTGACCAAGACGCCGCGCTGGTAAGCGGGATGTTTCCGGCACGCAGGCCGGTGCCCGTGCGGAAGACCTCGGCGAAGCGCTCCGTTTCCGCTTCGCCGTGACGCGCCGCCGCGGCCTGCGCACGCCATGGACGTTAGAATCGCGGTCTGTACAGGAATCACCGGACCCGGCATGAACGTTACTCCCGCCCAGCGTATCGATGCGCTTCGCCGTCAGCTTGCCAGCGCGAACGCGGCCTACAACGAGCGCGATGAACTGCTGATCCCGGATGCCGATTACGACGCGCTGATGCGCGAGCTGGAGGCGCTGGAGCGGGCGCATCCGGAACTTTCGACAGTGGACTCGCCCACCGCGAAGGTCGGCGCACGGCCGTCTTCGCGCTTCGCCGAAGTCACCCATGCCGTGCCGATGTTGTCGCTCGGCAATGCGTTCAGCGATGAGGAAGTCGCCGATTTCGTGCGTCGCATCAGCGAGCGGCTGCGGCGTCCGGCGCTAGCGTTCTCCGCCGAGCCGAAGCTGGATGGCCTGGCGATCAGCCTGCGCTACGAGGGCGGGCAGTTCGTGCAGGGCGCCACGCGCGGCGACGGCAGCAAGGGCGAAGACGTGACCGCCAACCTGCGGCAGATTCGCGATATCCCGGAAAGCTTGCACGGCACTGGCTGGCCCGACGTGCTGGAAGTCCGCGGTGAGGTCTACATGGCACGCGCAGATTTCGAAGCGTTCAACGAACGCGCGCGGCAGCAGGGCGGCAAGGTACTGGCCAACCCGCGCAACGCCGCCGCCGGATCGCTGCGCCAGCTGGACCCGAAGATCAGCGCGCAGCGCCGGCTCAGCTTCTTCGCCTATGGCACCGGCGAAGTGGATGGCGGCGAGCTGCCCGATACCCATTCCCGGACCCTGCAGCAGCTGCGCGGGTGGGGCTTCCCGGTCAGCGAGCTGTGCACGGTGGTGACCGGTACCGACGGCCTGCTGGCCTATTACCGCGACATCGGTGAACGCCGCGACGGCCTGGCGTTCGATATCGACGGCGTGGTCTACAAGCTGGACGACCGCGAAGGGCAACAGGCGATGGGCTTCGTCGCGCGGGCGCCGCGCTGGGCCATCGCGCACAAATTCCCCGCGCAGGAACAGAGCACCACGGTGGAGGCCATCGAGATCCAGATCGGGCGCACCGGTGCGGCCACGCCGGTGGCGCGCCTGGCGCCGGTCGCGGTGGCCGGAGTGATCGTCTCCAACGCTACCCTGCACAACGCCGACCAGATCGCGCGGCTGGATGTGCGCGTGGGCGACAGCGTGATCGTGCGGCGCGCCGGCGATGTGATTCCGGAGGTGGTCAGCGTGATCGCCGACCGCCGTCCTGCCGGCACCACGCCGTGGAGGATGCCGACCCACTGCCCGGTATGCGGGGCGGAAATCGTGCAGGAAGAGGGCGCGATCGCCTGGCGCTGTTCCGGCGAGCTGAGCTGCCCGGCGCAGCGCAAGGAGGCGATCAGCCATTTCGCTTCGCGTCGTGCGATGGACATCGACGGCCTGGGCGGCAAGTACATCGAGACCCTGGTGGATGCGGGTATCGTGCGCGGCGTGGCCGACCTGTACCGGCTGACCCGTGACACCCTGCTGCAGTTGAAACTGGTGCTTGATGCCGAGGATCCCTCCGCGCTGGCCGCCAGCTTCACCCCGCACCTGCCGCCCGATGGCAGTGGCGCAGTGCTCAACGGCGTGCTGAAGATGGACGCAGGCGATGCGGGCTGGCGTGCGCAGGCGCTGGCCCAACCGATCACGTTCAGCTGGAACACGAAGAAGATCGCCACCCGCTGGGCCGACAACCTGGTGGCCGCCATCGAGGCCAGCCGCGAGGCGACGCTGGAGCGGTTGTTGTTCGCGCTTGGCATCGAGCATGTCGGCGAAAGCACGGCGAAAGCGCTGGCGCAGTGGTTCGGCGAACTGGAACTGATCCGCCACCTGCCGTGGCCGCTGTTCAAGCGGGTACCGGACATCGGCGGTGAAGTAGCACGATCGCTGGGTCATTTCTTCGAACAGCAGGGCAACCAGCAGGCCATCGACGATCTGCTGCAGCTCGGCCAGGTGCGCATCACCGATGAGCATCCGCCCAGCGGCAAGCTGCGCGAGGGGCTGGATCTTGCACAGCTGCTGGTGGAGGCCGAGATACCCGGCATCACCCGCCTGCGTGCGGAAAAGCTTGCCGCCGCACTGAGCAGTGCGCAGTCGATACTGGATGCCGAACACGGCCAGTTCGTCAATGCCGGGCTGCCTGACGACACCGCGCGCGGCCTGGCGGCGTGGCTGGACAGCGAAGGCCACGGCGAGCTGCTGCTGCAGGCAGAAGCGAAGATGAAGGAGATCCTGCAGCGCGCGCCGCAGCAGGCCGGGCAGCCCGTCGGGCCGCTGGAGGGCCAGACCGCGGTGCTGACCGGCACGCTGTCCGCGCTTACCCGCGATGTGGCCAAGGAGCGTCTGGAAGCGCTGGGCGCGAAGGTTGCCGGCAGCGTATCGAAGAAGACCAGCTTCGTGGTCGCCGGCACCGAAGCCGGTTCCAAGCTGGACAAGGCCCAGTCGCTGGGCGTGCCGGTGTGGGACGAAGACCAGCTGCTGGCCTTCCTCGCCGCCCACGAATGAAACGTACCAAAGCCGGGTACCCGCCCGGCGGGACCCCTTGAAGGAGAGTCGCATGCAGATCGCACCGCTGGATTTCCGCATGGCCGCCCGCGCCGATGAAGCACAGTTGCTCATCCTGATGCGCGCGTTCTACATCGAAGACCAGATCGCGTTCGACGAGGCGCGCGTGCGCCGCGGGGTCGATGCCTTGCTGGCCGACCCGCGCAATGGCGAGGTGCTGATGCTGCTGGACGAGAACGGCGCGGTCGGCGGTTACGTGGTGATCGCGATGGGCTTCAGCCTGGAGCAGGGCGGGCATTTCGCGCTGCTGGACGAGCTGTACCTGGCGCCGGGTGTACGCGGACGTGGCCGTGGCCGGCAGGCACTGGCGATCGTCGAGCAGCGCGCACGCGCACGCGGTGTCGAACGCCTGCGGCTTGAAGTGAACCGCCACAACGAACTGGCGCGCCGGCTGTACACCGCCACCGGCTACATCGACGATACCCGCGACCTGATGACGCTGCCGCTGGACCATCCGCGCGACGGCCTGCTGTGAGCGCGCTGCTGCAGGCGCTGCGCCAGCGCGCCGCGCTCAACGCGATGGTGCGCCGCTTCTTCGCCGAGCGCGAGGTGCTGGAAGTGGAGACCCCGATCCTGTCGGCGGCAGGCAATACCGAGCCGAACATCGACAGTTTCCATACCGATTTCAGCGGCCATCGCGATGCCGGTGCGCGTCGTCGCTGGCTGCGTACCTCGCCGGAATTCCCGCTCAAGCGATTGCTGGCTGCCGGCGTGGGTGACTGTTACGAGCTCGGCCGGGTGTTCCGCAATGGCGAAGCAGGCGGCCGCCACAACCCGGAGTTCACCATGCTGGAGTGGTACCGGGTGGGCTGGGACCATCACCGGCTGATCGACGAAACCGCCTCGCTGGTGCAACAGGCGCTGGCGTCGGTCGGGCGGGTGGCGACCCTGCAGGTGATCGACTACCGCACGCTGTACCTGCAGCGCATCGGCGTGGATCCGTTCGAGGCGAGCATCGCCGAACTGCGGCTGCCACTGGCCGGCATCCAGATCGATGCCGCGGGCCTGGGGCGGGACGACTGGCTGGACCTGTTGATGACCCACTGCATCCAGCCGCACTTCGATGACACCGTGATGACCGTGGTGCATGACTGGCCGGCATCGCAGGCGGCGCTGGCGCGGATCCGCGACGATACGCCGCCGCGCGCGGAGCGCTTCGAGCTGTACCTGGGGCCGGTCGAGCTGGCCAATGGCTACCACGAACTGGGCGATGCGCAGGAGCAGCGCGCACGCTTCGAAGCTGACCATGCGCGTCGGCAGGCACGTGGGGATGTGCTGCCGCCGCTGGACGAAGCGCTGCTGGCGGCGTTGCCGGCGATGCCCGCCTGCGCCGGCGTCGCGGTGGGCGTGGACCGGCTGCTGATGGCCATGGGGCGTACCGCGCGGATTGCCGACGTGCTCGCATTTGATTTCAGTCGTGCCTGAACGTCGTAACCGGCGCTTGCGGGGGATACGCGATGATGCTCTTATCACGCCGGTTGCCGCATGGTGGCAAACGAACCACGATGACAGGGCGGACGAGTCGTTGAACAAGTTGTTGGCAAGCACGGGGGCCTCGTTGGGCGCGCTGCTGCTCTGGACCGCGCTGCTGCCATCGGCGGCCGCGCAGGGGCAGGGCGGCTATGCCGGCGAGGTGGTGCGTTGCCAGTCGCGCGACCTCGGATGGGTGCACTGCAACATGGATGTCGAAGGGGGCGTGGAACTGGTGCGCCAGCTGTCCGAAAACGCCTGCGTGCGGGGCAGCGAGTGGGGCACCGACCGTTCCGGCGTGTGGGTCACCCTGGGGTGCCGTGCTGAATTCCGCGCGCGCGGTAGCGCCGGCGCCGCAGCACCGGGTGCACCGGCCAAGGTCGTCAGGCGCGTGGTGCGTTGCGAATCCAACGGCCGCCCGCAGAGCTGTCCGGTGCGCCTGGAAGGTGCGCCGGTGCGCCTGCTGCGGCAGAACTCGCGCATGCCCTGCCGTGAAGGCCACAGCTGGGGTTATCGGCGCAACGAAATCTGGACCACGCGCGGTTGCGAGGGTGATTTCGAGATCGGCGCGGCGGACGGCAGTGGCTTCGTCGATGCGCCACGCCGGCTCACCTGTGAATCCAAGGATCGGCGTCGGCGTTTTTGCGGGGCCTCCATCACTTCCGGCGTCAACCTGCTCAAGCAGCTGTCCGGGCGCGCCTGCGAAGAGGGACGCAACTGGGGCTGGGACAAGCGTGGGATCTGGGTGGACGACGGGTGCCGCGCCGAGTTCTCGGTGAACTGAGCGCGCATTACAATGGGCGCATGAACGCGCCCACCGATATCGACTACGCCCGCTACGACCACATCCGCCCGATCCTGTGGACCGGCGATGCCCTGCAACTGCTGGACCAGCGCAAGCTGCCCTTCGTGGTGGAGCACGTTGCCTGCACCACCAGTGACGAGGTGGCCACCGCCATCCACGCGCTGACCGTGCGCGGCGCGCCGGCCATCGGCATCGCCGCTGCCTGGGGCGTGGTGCTGGCCGCACGCGAGGTGCAGGCCGACGACGGCCCGCAGGCCCTGCAGAAGCTGG
The DNA here is from genome assembly GCF_044901215.1 of Stenotrophomonas sp. NPDC078853. NCBI lineage: Bacteria > Pseudomonadati > Pseudomonadota > Gammaproteobacteria > Lysobacterales > Lysobacteraceae > Stenotrophomonas > Stenotrophomonas sp. NPDC078853. The sequence continues at coordinate 60,844 of NZ_JBJDOQ010000016.1, forward strand.
AACCGGCGCTGCAGCGCCTGAATGCCTCGCGGCCGACGGCGGTGAACCTGGCCTGGGCGCTGGCGCGCATGCGTCGGGTGCTGGGCGCGGCAGGCAATGACTGGCAGCAGGTGCTGGAACGCGAGGCCGAAGCCATCGCCACCGAAGACCTGGCGGCCAATCGGCACATGGGCGCCCTGGGTGCCGGCCTGATCGACGCCGGCAGCGGCGTGCTGACCCACTGCAACACCGGGTCGCTGGCCACCGCCGGCTTCGGTACCGCACTGGGCGTGATCCGCGCCGGCATGGCCCAGCAGCGCATCGCCAAGGTGTTCGCCGGGGAGACCCGGCCGTGGCTGCAGGGCGCACGCCTGACCGTGTGGGAGCTGCAGCAGGATGGCATCGATGCCACCTTGATCGCCGATTCGGCCGCCTCGCACCTGATGAAGACCGGTGCGGTGCAGTGGGTGATCGTCGGCGCCGACCGGATCTGCGCCAACGGGGACACCGCCAACAAGATCGGCACCTACCAGCTGGCCATCGCCGCACGCCACCATGGGGTGAAGTTCATGGTGGTGGCGCCGTCCTCGACGGTGGACATGGATACCGCCGATGGCGGACAGATCGAGATCGAACAGCGTGATCCCGGCGAGTTGTACGGGGTCGGCGGCAGCCGCACCGTGGCCGACGGTATCGCCGCCTGGAACCCGGTGTTCGACGTGACCCCGGGGGAGCTGATCGACGCCATCGTGACCGAGCGCGGGGTGATCCTGGCGCCGGCCGTGGCCAGCATGCGGGCCGCCTTCGGCTGATCCCGGACGGGGCGGCGAAGCGGATGGGGGAGGCAAGCGGGGCAATCGGTCAACAGGTGGACAACCGGTCCCTAAGTTGCTGATTTCTTCCGGTAAAAAGCCGCTGAACAGGGGAGAAAATTCCCGTGCTGTGGTAGACTCCGCCAGTTAATCGAGATTCCGCCGCTGCCGCCCTGAAAAGGGAGTGGCGCGACGGACTGGACCGCTACCAGACAACGGAACCCGAATGGCAGAATCCGCCAAGGAAATCATCCAGGTCAACCTGGAAGACGAGATGCGCAAGAGTTACCTCGATTACGCGATGAGCGTGATCGTGGGACGCGCGTTGCCTGATGCGCGCGACGGCCTCAAGCCTGTGCATCGCCGTGTGCTGTTCGCGATGAGCGAGCTGAACGCACACGCCAACAAGCCTTATTTCAAGTCGGCGCGTATCGTCGGCGACGTCATCGGCAAGTACCACCCGCATGGCGACCAGTCGGTGTATGACACCCTGGTACGCCTGGCGCAGCCGTTCGCGCTGCGTTACATGCTGGTCGATGGCCAGGGTAACTTCGGTTCCGTCGATGGCGACTCCGCCGCGGCCATGCGTTACACCGAAGCGCGCATGTCGCGCCTCGCGCATGAGCTGATGGCCGACATCGACAAGGAAACCGTCGATTTCCAGCTGAACTACGACGAAAAGGAAAGCGAGCCGACGGTCATGCCGACCCGGTTTCCGAACCTGCTGGTCAACGGTTCGGCCGGTATCGCGGTGGGCATGGCGACCAACATCCCGCCGCACAACCTGACCGAATCGATCAACGCCTGCATCGCCTTGATCGACAATCCGCAGATCGATGTCGATGGCCTGATGGAGTACATCCCGGGTCCTGATTTCCCGACCGCGGGCATCATCAACGGCACCGCCGGCATCATCGCCGGCTACCGTACCGGCCGTGGCCGCGTGCGCATCCGTGCCAAGGCGGACGTGGAAGTGGCCGACAACGGCCGCGAGTCGATCATCGTCACCGAAATTCCGTACCAGGTGAACAAGGCGCGTCTGATCGAGAAGATCGCCGAACTGGTCAAGGAAAAGAAGCTCGAAGGCATCAGCGAACTGCGCGATGAGTCCGACAAGGACGGCATGCGCATCTACATCGAAATCAAGCGCGGCGAGTCGGCGGAAGTTGTCCTCAACAACCTCTACCAGCAGACCCAGATGGAGTCGGTGTTCGGCATCAACATGGTGGCGCTGGTCGACGGCCGCCCGCAGTTGTTGAACCTCAAGCAGATGCTGGAGGCGTTCGTCCGCCACCGTCGCGAGGTGGTGACCCGCCGTACCGTGTTCGAGCTGCGCAAGGCGCGCGCCCGTGCCCACGTGCTGGAAGGGCTGACCGTCGCGCTGGCCAACATCGACGAGATGATCGAGCTGATCAAGAGCTCGGCCAACCCGAACGAAGCCCGCGAGCGCATGCTGACGCGCGTGTGGGATCCGGGCCTGGTCGGTTCGCTGCTCGGCGCCGCCGGTGCCGAAGCGTCGCGTCCGGAAGACCTGCCCAAGGGCGTAGGCCTGGTCCAGGGCGGCTACCAGCTGACCGAAGTGCAGGCCACGCAGATCCTGGAAATGCGCCTGCACCGCCTGACCGGGCTGGAGCAGGACAGGCTGACCGACGAATACAAGCAGCTGCTGGAAGTCATCGCCGGGCTGATCCACATCCTGGAAAACCCGGACCGCCTGCTCGAAGTGATCCGCGAGGAGCTGATCAACGTACGCGAGGAATTCGGCGACGCACGTCGTACCGAAATCCGCCACAGCGAAGAAGACCTGGACATCCTCGACCTGATCGCCCCGGAAGATGTGGTGGTCACCCTGTCGCATTCCGGCTACGCCAAGCGCCAGCCGGTCAGCGCGTACCGCGCGCAGCGTCGTGGCGGTCGTGGCCGCAGCGCGGCGTCGACCAAGGAAGAGGATTTCATCGAGCAGCTGTGGCTGGTCAACACGCATGACACGCTGCTGACCTTCACCAGCGCCGGCAAGGTGTTCTGGCTGCCGGTGCACCAGTTGCCCGAAGCCGGTTCCAATGCGCGCGGGCGCCCGATCATCAACTGGATTCCGCTGGAACCGGGCGAGCGGGTGCAGGCGGTGCTGCCGGTGCGCGAGTATGCCGAAGGACAGTTCGTGTTTTTCGCCACCCGCAACGGTACGGTCAAGAAGACCCCGCTGGGTGAGTTCGCCTTCCGCCTGGCGCGCGGCAAGATCGCCATCAACCTGGACGACGGCGATGCCCTGGTGGGCGTCGGCCTGACCGACGGTGCACAGGACATCCTGCTGTTCGCTTCCAATGGCAAGACCGTGCGCTTCGGCGAAGACAAGGTCCGTTCGATGGGCCGTACCGCTACCGGCGTGCGCGGCATCAAGATGGCCAAGGGCGAAGAAGTGGTCAGCCTGATCGTCGCCGAAAGCGCCGGCGGGATCGAGGACGAGAACGAGGACGATACGGGCGTGGAGGACACCAGCGTGGACAACGGTGATGCCGTGGTCGAGGTCGGTGACGAGGCGGGCATGAAGTTCATCCTGACCGCGACCGAGAACGGCTACGGCAAGCGCACCCCGCTGCCGGAGTATCCGCGCAAGGGACGTGGCACGCAGGGCGTGATCGGCATCCAGACCACCGAACGCAACGGCAAGCTGGTCGCTGCGGTGCTGATGGGTCCGGCCGACGAAGTGCTGCTGATCTCCGACGGCGGGACCCTGGTGCGGACGCGTGGCTCGGAAATCAGCCGGGTCGGCCGCAACACCCAGGGCGTCACCCTGATCCGCCTGTCCAAGGAAGAGAAGCTGCAGGCGGTGGAGCGGATGGACGCCTTCATCGAAGCCGACGAGGAGCAGGAAGGGGCGGTCGATGCTGCGGCGATCGAGCCGGCGGCTGCTACCCCGGCCGCAACGGACGAGACGCCGTCGCAGGACTGACCGCTCTCTTGGTGGTCAACGGAAGACGCCGGCCCAGTGCCGGCGTTTTTCGTTACGCAGGATCGGTAGTGTCGAGCTTGCTCGACACTGCGGTAGTTCCCCACACTGCGGTGCGCGCCCTACGGTACCTGGCCATGGCTTTCGCCACGGATGCTGGAGCCATGTCCAGTCAGCTTCGCATCGGCCGGGTTTCGCTTACGGGGACTTATTACTCCATCACCACTGTCACGGCACAACGGTCGCCTTGCTTCGTTGATCCCACGCTCGCTGCGCTGATGATGGAACAGCTTGAGCGAAGCGATCGGTCCGGCCTGACGCGCTCATTCGCTCGAGTGGTCATGCCCGACCATCTGCATTGGGTGATGCAGCTGAAAGACGGAAGGCTGTCGCGCTGCGTGCAATCATTGAAGTCCCGTTCCGCGATCGCGATCAATTCAGCTCGCGTGGGCGAAGGCACGGTATGGCAACGGGGCTACTACGATCATCTCATCCGGGACGGCAACATGAAGCCAGTGCACGCGCAGCGCTCCGCGACGCGGTAATCTTGCGGTCCGCTGTTGAAGGAATTCCCTGTGCGTACCGTGCACGCTCTGCGCTATGTCACTCCGCTCCGCGAAGGCGGGTCGTTGCCGGCGATCGTCGAAACCGACGATGAGGGCATGGTCGTGCTCAAGTTCCGGGGTGCAGGCCAGGGTCCAAAGGCACTGATCGCTGAGCTGATCGCCGGGGAGATGGCGCGCACGCTGCAGCTTCCGCTGCCGGAGATCGTGTTCGTCGAACTGGATGCCGAGTTCGCCCGCACCGAGCCCGATCCGGAAATCCAGGAGCTGATCCGCGCCAGCGAAGGGCTCAACCTGGGCAGTGATTACCTGCCCGGTGCGATCAACTACGACCCGGCCGCGATGCCGGTGGATGCTGAGCTGGCCTCGCGGATCGTCTGGTTCGATGCGCTGGCCAGCAACGTGGACCGCACCGCGCGCAACCCGAACCTGATGGTGTGGCACCGCAAGCTCTACCTGATCGACCACGGTGCGGCGATGTACTTCCACCACGATTGGGCGACGGCGGGACAGGCCTGCGAGAAGCCGTTCGTGCTGATCCGCGACCATGTCCTGCTGCCCTTCGCCAGCCGGATCGCCGAGGTCGATGCCGAACTGGCAGCGCGCCTGCCGGATCACGAAATCGAACGCATCGTCAGCCTGGTGCCGGACGCCTGGCTGGTCGACGAGCCTGCATTCGATACGCCGGCCGCCTACCGCCAAGCCTACGTCGACTACTTCATCCATCGCCTGCGCGTGCGCGCGGCCTTCGTCCAGGAGGCCGTCCGTGCCCACGCTGCATACCTATGATTACGCGGTGATCCGGGTCGTTCCCCGGGTCGAGCGCGAAGAGTTCATCAACGTCGGAGTCATCGTCTCCTGCCCGGGCGCCAGGCACCTGGAGGCGGCGATCGAGATCGATCCGGCGCGCCTGCACGCCTTTGCTCCCAGCCTGGACCTGGAGGCGTTGCGGCCCTGGCTGGATGCCATCGTGGCGATCTGCCGCGGGGAAGCCGGCGCCGGGCCGATCGCGCAGTTGCCGGCGCGTGCGCGCTTCCACTTCCTCACCGCCAAGCGCAGCTCGGTGGTGCAGATGTCGAGCACGCATGTCGGCCGCACGGCAGATCCGGCGGGCGTGGTGGAGCACCTGCTGACGAAGATGGTGCGCGTACCGACCGGATGAGCCCACATGGGCCGCTGCGCTCGCCGACCACGGGGTTGCGGGTCCTGCGCGGATACCAGGATGGCCGGGAGCGCCGAGGGCAGCACGCAGCCGTTGATCACCGCCCAGCACTCCGGTCCAGGCCCGGTCCTTTCGTTGATCATGGCGCGTGCCCGCGCACGTGCTCGATCAGCGCGCGCAGCTTGGCCGGTTGGTTGTGCCGGTTCGGGAAATACAGGAAAAAGCCCGGGAACGGGGGCAGGTACTCGTCCAGCATGGTGACCAGTTCGCCACGGGCCAGGTAGGGCGCGAAGGTTTCCTGCATGCCGAAGGTGATGCCGCCGCCGGCCAGTGCGGAGCGCACCATCAGCAGCATGTCATTGGTGGTCAGCTGCGGTGCCACGGTCACGTCGAAGTCGCGCCCGTCTTCAACGAACTCCCACCGGTACGGGGCCACCTGCGGTGAGGGGCGCCAGCCGATGCAGCGGTGCCGGGCAAGCTCACGCGGGTGGGCCGGCGTACCGTGCTCGGCCAGGTAGGCCGGCGTGGCCACCACGACTTCGCGCTGCGGTCCGGTCAAGGGAATGGCCACCATGTCCTGTTCGATCACCTGTCCCAGCCGCACGCCGGCATCGAAGCCGGCCGCGACGATGTCCGATTCATCATCGGTCACGGTGACATCCAGGGTGATGCCGGGATACCGACGCATGAAGTCGGCAATCAGCGGCCCGGACAGGAAGCGTTCGGCGATGGAGGTCACCGCGACGCGCAGCAGGCCGTGCGGCTGGCCGTCGCTGGCGGTGTCTTCGATGGCCGCAGCGACCACGCGCAGCGGGCCGGCAATCTGGCGGTGCAGCTGTTCACCGGCTTCGGTCAGCCGCACGCTGCGGGTGGAGCGCTGTACCAGCGCGATGCCCAGGCTGTCTTCCAGGCGTCGGATGCCCTGGCTTACCGCAGACCGGGTCACCCCCAGGCGATCGGCCGCCACGCGGAAGTTGTGGCCTTCGGCGACGGCCAGGAACAGGCGCAGGAGGTTGAGGTCGGTATCCATTGGTTACCGATACTAACCATTCTGTCCAGCGTACAGGGAATTCCGTGGACGCCGCGCTCCTCATAGGCTGGCAGCTCCTTCAAACAGACAGCTTCCAGGAGCCTGCCATGAACCTCATCCAGGACAAGATCATCGTCATCACCGGTGCCAGCAGCGGTATCGGCGAAGCCACCGCACGGCTGCTCGCGCGCAGCGGCGCCACCGTGGTGCTGGGCGCCCGCCGCGTTGATCGCCTGCAGCAGGTGGTGGCCGACATCCAGGCCGAGGGCGGCACGGCGGTCGCGCACGCGCTGGATGTCACCGCGCGTGAGCAGGTGCAGGACATCATCGACCGCACGGTTGCCGCGTACGGACGGGTCGACGTGATCATCAACAATGCGGGCGTGATGCCGCTGTCGCCGCTGGCCGCGCTGAAGGTCGAGGAGTGGGACTGGATGATCGACGTCAACATCCGTGGCGTGCTGCACGGCATCGCCGCGGTGCTGCCGCAGATGCAGGCGCAGGGCCACGGCCAGGTGATCAACATCGCCTCGATCGGTGCGCATGCGGTGTCGCCCACCGCAGCGGTCTACTGCGCTACCAAGTACGCAGTCTGGGCACTCTCCGAAGGCCTGCGCCAGGAGAGTCCTGCGATCCGGGTGACCACGATCAGCCCGGGCGTCACCACCTCCGAACTGGCCGAGAGCATCTCCGATGCGCAGGGGCGCGAAGAAATGCGCAGCTTCCGCGCCACCGCCATTCCCGCAGAGGCGGTGGCGCGCGCTATCGCGTTCGCCATCGCCCAACCCGCCGACGTGGATACCAGCGAGATCATCATCCGGCCTACGGCCAGCCCGTACTGAGTCCGACGCGCGCGCTCAAACCGGGACCGGTGCGTCCGCCGCGATCAGTTTGAGCTGCTTCAGCTCGGCCCAGAAATCGGCCGGGATCGCGATCGCCATCGACTCCACGTTGGCGCGCACCTGCTCCGGCGTACGCGCGCCGGGGATGATCGAAGAGACCACCTGCGGGGCATCGGCGAACTGGAGGGCGGCGGTGCGGATGTCGATGCCGTGGCGCTCGCAGACTTCGGCGATCTTCGCGCGTTTGGCGGGCGCCCATTGCGGGATCGGACCGCCATACAGATAGCGCTCGCGTCCGGTGAGGTAGCCGGCCAGCAACGGTGAACCGACCATCACCGACACGCCCTTTTCCGCCAGCCTGGGGAAGGTGTCGTGCAGGGTGGCTTCGTGATCCAGCAGCGAGTACTGGCAAGCCAGGAGCATGATGTCCGGATCGGCTTCTGCTACCGCGCGCAGCGCCGGCTGGGGCCGGTTCACGCCAAAGCCCCAGCCCTTGATCAGGCCTTCTTCGCGCATCCTGGTCAGTTCGGGCATGGCACCGCGCAGTGCCTCGGAAAAACGCTGTTCCCACGGCATGCCGAGGTCTTTTTCGTTCTCCGGCGAGAGATCGTGGATGTAGACGATGTCCAGCTGGGAGACGCCAAGCCGGTTGAGGCTGTCTTCAACCGAACGCCGCGCGCCATCAGCGGAGTAGTCGTATCGATAGTGGAACGGGGCGGGGTCATGCCAGTTGGTTTTCTGCAGCGGGCCGGCGGTGCCGGTCAGCAGGCGGCCGACCTTGGTGCTGAGCGTGTACGCATCGGCGGGATGGGTGTGCAGTTCGTGGCCCATCCGCCGTTCGCTCAGGCCCAGCCCGTACCACGGCGAGGTATCGAACAGGCGCACGCCCGCCGCCCACGCCGCCGCCATCGTGGCATCGGCCGCCTCGCGGGTGGTCGGTGCCAGGCTGCCGCCAAGCGGCGCCCCGCCCAGTCCCAGCCGAGTGGGTGGACGGTAGCGGCTGCCCTTGGGCGTTGCACGCGGGGTGGCCTGGTTGCCCGTGCGCGGGGTGCCGCGGGTGGGCAGCACGCTGCCCGGTGCCGGCGATTGGCCGAACAGGGGAGAGGCGGCCATCATCGCCGCGCTGGCCGCGGCAATCGAAAGGAACTGACGACGTGAGTTCACTGGTGTCTCCTGTGGAGGAAGGCGTTCAGGGCGCTCGCAAGCCGTTCGACCATAGCGTGGGGACGTGTCAACGCGGTGGGAACGGCATCGCACCGCGACCGCTGATGACGATCGTCGGTGGGTGACGACCGTTGGTCGTCACGCTGTTGCTTTCCGCTGCGCTCGCCGAGCATGGCTCGGCGCTACCAGGGCGCGTGCGGTCCGGTAGTGACGGCCGCTGGCCGTCATGCGGATCCGGTGCGGCGTCAGTGCGCCAGCAGGCGCGCGTACAACGCGGCGCCGTAATGCGGCGCATGCAGGGGTGCGCGCAGGACGAAGTCCGGGCTTGCCGCGTGCAGCGCGTCAGCGAACGGGTGCATCAACGCGTCACCGGCGCTGAATGCACCGCCGGACCAGGACAGCGGCACCGGCTCGCCGGGCTGGAAGCCCAGGGTGACCCGCAACGCCTCGCCGATCGCCGCCAGTTCATGCCCGGCACGCTCGAAGATCGATGCGGCCACCGCATCGCCGGCCAGTGCGGCCTGCGATACCAACGGTGACAGCTGCGCCAGTTCGCCGCGCGAGCCATGGCCTTGGCCATACACATGCGCACAGATGTCCAGGTCGTGCTCTCCCAGCTTGAAGTGTTCGCGCAGGATCACGTGCAACGGGCCGCGCGGCAGCCGCCCGTCACTCATCCGCGAGAACGCGTTCAGGCCCTGCACGGCAATCCAGTACGCCGACCCTTCATCGGAAAAGGCTTCGCCCCAGCCACCGGCGCGCGCCGACGCATCACCACGCCGACCGTAGCCCATCGATCCGGTGCCGGCGATGATGTTGATGCCGTCCGCACAGGCCAGCGAACCGGCCCAGCCACATACCATGTCGTTGTCGCAGGCATAGCGCGCATGCCCCAGCACCTGGCCGGGAATCGCCTGCAGCAGGGCGGTGGCGCGACTGTCTTCGCCGTACGCCGGAAGCCCGAAGAACGCCTGGGTGATGTCGGCGCTGTTCGCCTGCACCTGCGCCAGCACCGCCTCGATGCCCGCACCGAGGATCGCACGCACCCCGTCCAGCCCCACCTGCGGATGGTAGGTGGTGCCCAGCTGGGCTTCGGCGAGCAGGCCAGCCTGCGCATCGATCAGCGCAAACCGGGTCTTGGTGCCGCCGCCGTCCACGCCCAGGTAGAGCGGGGCGGTCATGCGTCCAGCGCGTACAACTGCACGCCCTGTACCACGCGGTTGACGATGCCGGCCGGGTTCGGATTATCCGGCGTCACGCCGCGCTCCAGTGAATGCAGCAGCGCGTAGATCTGTGCGGCGGCGACATACGGCCACAGCAGGTCCACGTCTTCGGCACGTTCCAGTCCGTGCACGGCCAGGGTGTCCTGGAGCGCTCCGGCGCGCGGCTGGGCGCTGATCTCGACCACGCGCGCCGCACAGCCATCGCGGCGCAGTTCGTCGATCAGGTCATGGTCGTAGCGGCGGGTATACGGATCATTGGAGACGAACACGATCACCAGGGTGCTGTCGGTGACGAAGGTCTTCGGGCCGTGGCGGAAGCCCAGCGGCGAATCGAAACAGGTCACCACCGCGCCATTGGTCAGCTCGCCCAGCTTCAACGTGGCTTCGCGCGCCAGTCCCTGCAGCAGTCCGCTGCCGAGATAGACCACGCGGTCGTGGCGGGCTGCGGCGAGTTCCTGCAGCAGCGGCATCGCGCCTTCGATCACGCCGTCGGTGGCGCGGGAAATCGCTTCGATGCGGCCATCCAGCGCCGCAGCCGGTGACAGTGCGGCAAGGGTTGCATACATCATGCAGCTGAAGCTGGAGGTCATGGCAAAGCTGGTGTCGTGGGTCTGCTCGGGCAGCAGCAGGGTCATCGCCTGCGCGACCGGGATGCGGGCCAGCGCACCGGCCGGGTTGCAGGTCACCACCAGATGGCGGATGTCGCTCACCACCGCTTCGGCCAGTTCCACCGCAGCCAGGCTTTCCGGACTGTTGCCGGAGCGGCCGAAGGACACCAGCAGCAGCGGTTGGCCAGGATCCAGGTACAGCTGCGGGGCGCAGACGATATCGGTGGTGGGCACCGCATCCACGCGCGCGGCGAGCTGGCGGTCCAGCAGCGGTGCGAGGCATTGGCCGATATAGGCCGAGGTGCCGGCACCGGTCAGGATCACACGCGCCCTGGGATCATCCACCAGCGGGGCGATGAAGGCACGCAGCTGCCCGGCCAGCGAGTCCACCAGCGCATGGGTGGCCCGCAGCATGGCCGGCTGCTGGGCGATCTCGCGCGCCGTCCACAGCGCGCCCTTCGCCTCCAGCAGGGGTTCTGGGAATCCGAGGATTTCAGGAGAGGTCATGGTCTTGGCATGCATGGTGGTAGTCATCGAGGACAGCGCTGATATGGGCCATGGCCAGGGACTGCGGATCGAACGTAGCAGTTCCATCGCGCACTGCGTGCAGGGCATGGGGAAGGTATTGGCTGACGAGCGGCAGCGGCGGGGGATCGGCACGCAGGTTGTCGAACAGCTGTACGCGCGCAGCTTCGATGGCGGTGTCCGGCCAGTAGTAGCGGATGCGGTCGCTGAGGCTGTACTGCAGGTCGGTGGACAGCGCACGTCCGGCGCCGTGGTAGTAGCGCTGCCAGTAGCCCGGCGCCTCCTGCATGCGGCGCAGGGTGACTTCGCGCAGGCGCGCGCGCTTGCCCTCCTCGATCCACTCGCCTTCGATCGCATCCAGTGCCCACAGCGCTTCGCGCAGGGCGAAGGTCAGGCCGGGGCCGACCTTCAGGATCGCGAAATGGTCGCGCACCAGCGCGGTCAGCGCATCGCGGGTCTGGTAATCGGTCGAATGCGCTTCGAACACCAGCCTGGGCACGGTGGTGACCGAATGGCTGAGCGGCTGCGCCTTGTCGCTGTCGTAGTCGATGACATCGTGGTGGTCGAACTCCACGCCCGGCTGCACCACCGAGGCCAGCACGCGCTGCCAGGCGGCGTCCAGTCCGGCTTCGGCGAAGGCGACCCGGTGCGCCTCGATGGTGGTCAGCGCCGCTGCCGGAGTGGTCAGGGCGAGACCGTCGATCGCTTCGGTCGCGCCGCCCGGAACCGGCACTTCGGTGCCGATCACATACACCGGCGCCTCGCCGCCTGCGCTGGCCCAGGCGTCTTCGGCCGCGCGGCACAGGCGCACCGCGCGGCGCACGATCTCCGCTTCGGGCAGCGGCTCCGGATCGCCCTTGCAGGCCATCGAACAATCCAGGTGGATCTTGCGGAAGCCGGCGGCCACGTACTCGGCCACCATCACCTCGGCCTTGTCCATCGCCGTGGCGGCATCCAGCGCGGTCCATGGGTTGGGCCCCAGGTGGTCACCGCCGAGGATCAGCCGCTCGATATCGAAACCCACCCGCGCGGCGATGCCATGCACGAAGCGCACGAAATCGGCCGGGCGCATCCCGGTATAACCGCCCTCCTGGTTTACCTGGTTGCAGGTCGCTTCGAACAGCAGCAACGCCTGGCCGCTGCGCTGGGCGTGGCGCAGGCTGGCTTCGATGACGAGGGGATGGGCCGAGCAGATCGAGGTCACGCCGATGGCGTGGCCCTGCCGGTGCCGCGCGACCAGGTCGAGCAGTGCATGCATGGGGGAGTCCTTCAGGAAAGAGGGCGTTGTGCCGGTTCGCGCTCGGGTTCGAGCACCAGCAGCAGCGAGGCGACCAATGCCAGCACCAGGCCGACGGTCTTCAACGGACCGGGCACCACGCTGGCGAACAGCAGCGACAGCACGGCGGTGACCAGCGGCGCGCCGGCATTGCTCAGCGGCGCCACCACCATCGCCTTGCCGTGGCGGAACGCATACACCAGCGTCAGTGCGCCGACCGCGTTGAGGATCTGGATGCCGGCGGTCATCCACGGGCCATCCAGGCCCCAGTTGATCGGCTGGCTGAAGTCGGTCATCGCAAGCGCCACCGGCGCCAGCAGCAGCGCACCGACGGTCATGTAGGCGAAGATGCTTTCTGCCCGCACGCTGTCGTTGGCCAGCTTCATGAAGTAGGCCTGCAGGCCCCAGGCCAGCATGATCAACAGCGACTGCAGGAACCAGCCCAGGCCGGCTTCGCCGCTGCCGAAAGAGAAATCCAGCAGCGGCAGTGCGACCAGCGCCAGCACGATCCCCAGCGTGCCCTGCCAGCCGGTGCGCTCGCGCAGCAGCAGGAAGGACAGGGCGATGGTGACCACCGGCGACAGCGAGATCACCGGAAACACGAAGTATGCCGGGCCGATGGTCAGCGTATGGAACAGCAGCATCTGCCCGCCTGCACCCAGCAGGCCGATGACCAGCCCGTAGCCGATGGCGCGCGGCGAGCGCTCCAGCTGCCAACCGCCGCGCCACAGGATGTACAACGCCGGTGGCAACATGGTCAGCGCCCATACGCAGTACACCAGCGTATCCGGGAAGCCATGCGCGGCCGACAACGGGGACAGCGCGCCCCATACGCCCCACAACGCGACAGTCGCCAGCGCATAGCCGAGCCACGGGCGGCGTCGCGTTGTAGCGGAGACCGACACGGCGTCGGCATTCATGCCACGCTCCCGGCCGGAGTGGCCTGCAGGAACAGGAAGCGTTCGAAGCGCGCGGGCAGGGTAGCCACCGCACCGCCGTCGACCACGCCCAGGTCGGTTTCGTTGAACAGGTCGCGGACCTGCCAGCGGCCGGCCGGCAGGCCGCGCAGCTCGACCTTGCCGTCCCAGCGCGGGGCATAGAAGGTGTAGTACTGCGCACCATCCTTGCGGATGGCGTGGGCTTCGGGCTTGTCGAAGCCGATGTCATACAGGGTGCCGAGGTACTCGCCCTTGGGCAGCATGTGCGTGTTGTAAAGGCCTACCCAGCGGCGCCACAGCGCCTCGCGTTCGTCGGTCAGCACGAAGCCGCCCGGCGGTAGCGGTACCGAAGGTCGATCGGTGTCCTTGGGCCAGGTGAACTTGCTGGAAATCACCGCGCCGATGCCCACGCTTGAAGCAAAGTCATCGCGGTTGTCGGACAGCTCCACGTGGTCGCCGGCGTAACTGCTGCGCTCGCCGATAAGCGCCTTGATCGACTTGCCCTTGCTGCGCACCTGCCAGGATGACAGCGGGTCCGAGGAGGGGAATTGATCGGTGGCCGGCAGGTTGTGGAAGGCGAACGCGGTGCCGCACGGGCACAGCTCCACCACCGCCTCGGGATTGGCGTCATGGGCGGCGCGGTAGATCGCGTTCCAGAACGTGGCCAGTCCGGTGACCGAGTCGTCCGGGCTGGCGTGTCCGTGCGCCGGATTGTGGCAGGGCGCCACGGCGTTGAGGTGCTGGCCGTCCAGCTTGATGCCCTCGAAGCCCCAGTCGCCGATCGCCTTCTTGACCAGCTCGACATAGAAATCGATGGTCGGCTGGTAGGCCGGACACTGGGTGAGCGCGTTCCACCAGGTCACGGTCTGGAAAGCGCCTTCCTTGTCCAGCAGCAGCATGTCCACGTGGTCGTGCAGCACGTCGCTGCCCGGATCGGCCGCGAGCGGGGCCAGCCACAGCCGCGGGCGCATGCCGTGCCGGCGGACTTCGGCGGTGAACGCGCGCATGTCCGCGTCACCGCGCGGGAACTTGCGCCGATCGATCTTCCAGTCGCCTTCATTGGTCTGCCAGCCATCGTCCAGCACCGCCCACTCAAAGCCGAGCTTCTTGGCCTTGGGCAGGGTCGCGTAGATCTGCTCGACGCGGAAATCACGTTCATAACCCCACGCGCACCAGATCGGGGCGAACGCCGAATCCGGTGGGCGCGGGCCTTCGATCCCCTCGCCGCGCATGAACACCTGGTACTGCTGCAGCGGCGCGTAGAAATCGCCTTCATGCACGGCCAGCAGGGTGCGTTCGGTGACCAGTTCCTGCCCCGGGGCGAGGGTCTGCGCCTTCGCTGACTCAACCGCGATGGACGCGCCGTTTGCGGTGCGCTTGACCGGCATGTCCAGTGGGCGCGGCACCGGTTCGACGTGGCCCACGGCCAGGCCCCCATCGCGACGCCAGATGTTGGCCACTGGCGTGCCGCCGCCGTAGTCCGATGAATCCATCGCCAGGGTGTTGCGCTGGTCGAAATCGGCCGCCAGCGGTTGCACCCAGTCGCGGCGATCGGTGTGGGTGGCGCCGGAGAAACTCCAGAAGCCACCGGGCGCGTCGTCGAGCTGGTAGGCGCTGCTGCGCCAGCCTGTCACTTCAAGCGGCACATCGCCGAGGTTGCGGTAGCGCACCTGCACCAGCGCCAGTCCGGGCTGGGCGTCGAAGCTGCTGAGCGAGACCTGTTTTTCCACACCCGCCGCGCGCGAGCGACCGGTGAACACCACCTGCCTGCCAGCCCCGTGGCGGGGGTCATCCAGCACATGCGCGGTCTGCTCGACCAGGGCAAAGTCGGTGATATCCCCGCTGGCCAGCAGCAGGGCTTCGCTGGGCTGCCAACCGGTGAGCGGCTTGCCATGGCGCCAGATGCGCGTATGCATGCGCTTGTCGAAGCCGATGGACAGCACGGCATCACCGGCGCGGCCATCGGGGGCGGGTGCAGCGGTGGCAGCGCGCACCCAGGGGGCGGCACTCCAGGCCATGCTGCCTGCCACGCTTCCGGCAATCAGCTTCAAGGCGGTACGGCGTCCGATCGGTGGCATAAGCGTCAACCCGGTGGAGATGGCTAGCATTCTGCGCACGCACCGCAGATTGATGCAAGCGTTTTGTTGCGATATGGTTCGATCAAGTTTCGTTATGTATAAGCGAGGGCGTCATGCGGTGGAACCTGCGTAGCTGGACCGGGTGTGCGGTGGTCGGAATGGTGGTGCTGGCGGGCTGTACGCCGGAAAAAACGCCGCCAGCAGACCCGAGTGCGACCGCCATGACAGAGGGGCGCGGCGGGCCGTCCTATGCGATGGCGGACTTTTCCACGGTGCGCAAATTCGACGCGCACGTGCATGCCAACGACCGTGGTACAGCGCTGCTGGAGCAGTCGCGCGCGGACAACTTCGGGCTGCTCTCCATCAATGTGGATTACCCCGACTTCCCCAGCCTGCAGGACCAGCGCGCGATCGCAGTAGCGCAGGCACGGCAGGATCCGGGCCACTTCCATTGGGCGACCACGTTTTCAATGAAGGGCTACGGCAGTGAAGGCTGGGCCGGCCAGGTCAACGCCGCGCTGGACCGTGACGTGGCCGAGGGCGCGCGTGCGGTGAAGGTGTGGAAGAACATCGGCATGGTGGAAAGGGATGCGCAGGGCAGGGCGATCATGCTCGATGATCCAGGTCTTTCCCCGGTGGCCGAGCACGTGCGCGCGCTGGACGTGCCGCTGATCGCGCACCAGGGCGAGCCTTACAACTGCTGGCTGCCGCTGGACAAGATGACCACCAACAATGATCGCGAGTACTTCGCCAAGCATCCGCAGTACCACATGTTCCTGCACCCCGAGCAGCCTTCGCATGCCGAGCTGATGGCCGTGCGCGACCGCTTCGTCGCCGCCCATCCGCAGCTGCGCGTGGTGGGTGCACACATGGCCAGCCTGGAGTACGACGTGGATGTGCTGGCCGCCTTCCTGGATCGTTTTCCGCAGGCCACGGTCGACCTGGCCGCGCGCATGAGCCAGGTGCAGTACCAGTCCAACGCTGATCGCGCGAAGGTGCGCGATTTCTTCATCCGCTACCAGGACCGGCTGCTGTACGGCACCGACCTGACCCAGTCCCCCGGCGCGGATGCGGCGCAGTTCAAGGCGGAAACGCACGCGGTATGGCAGTCGGACTGGCGCTACCTGGCGACCGGCGAGAGCCAGCGGATCGAGGTGCTGGAGGCGGACGTGGCAGGGCTGTCGCTGCCGCGCGCGGTGATCGACAAGGTGTACTACGGCAACGCGGCGCGCGAGTTCAAGCTGTAAGTCGGGCAGCGCCGAGCCATGCCCGGCGAGCGCAGCGGGAAGCAGGAGCGTGACGACCAACGGTCGTCACCCACCGACAGCGGAAGCAGACGACCAACGGTCGTCACCCACCGACAGCGGAAGCAGACGGCCGGCGGTCGTCACCCACCGACAGCGGAAGCAGACGGCCAACGGTCGTCACCCACCGACAGCGGAAGCAGACGGCCAGCGGCCGTCACTACCGGGCGGGCGATCAGGCCAGCTGCAGGTCCACGCCCAGCGCACGGCAGGCGTCGGCGACCTCGCCAGGCGCGCCGGTGTCGGTGATCAGCGCGTCCAGCCCGGATACCGGGATGATCCGGTGCAGGCAGACTTTGCCGAACTTGGAGCTGTCGGTGATCGCCACCACCGCACGCGCGGCTTCCACCATCTTGCGGTTGAGCATCGCCTCGGGTTCGTAATGCGTCGTGATGCCGCGCTCCAGGTCGAAGCCATCCACGCCCAGGAACAGCAGGTCCACGTGCAGCGCATCGAGCGCTTCCACTGTCAGCCCACCGTAGAAGGCCATGTTCTTGCGGCGCAGCTCGCCGCCCAGCATCACCAGGTTGATCCGGGTCTTCGGGCTGAGCACGGTCAACACGCCGAAATCGTTGGTGACCACGGTCAGGTCGATGTCCGGAAGCGCCTCGGCCAGCTGCATCGAGGTGGTGCCCGAGTCGATGGCGATGGTGTCGCCTGGCTGCACCATCGCCGCTGCGCGCGCCCCGATCCGGCGTTTTTCATCCAGGTAGGCAGTGCGCTTGGCTTCGTAATGGGGTTCTGCCGCCGGGGCCGGACCCACCGCGCCACTGTCGATGCCGCCGCCGTAGGCGCGCGCCATCACCCCGCGTTCGGAGAGATAGCGCAGGTCCTTGCGCACGGTCTGCAGGCTGACGCCGAACTGCTGGGCCAGCGAGGACACCTGCACGCTGCCGTGCTGGCGTACCAGTTCACTGATCTGTTGACGGCGATGGCTGGTGTCCCGGGTGGCGACCATGCAGAAAGCTCCTTTCAAACGTTCCAGAGTATGGCGGTTTTCGTTACATTTCGCTATTGATGCAAAACGAAACCTCATATACGCTCGGTTTCGTTGTTTCACCAGCCAGGCCCCCACAGCCCGCCGTCCTATGCTTCATGCCTCAGGAGAGAGAGCCCGTGAACGCCGTCCGTCCGCACCGCCACTGTCTTTACCATGGAATTGCCCTTGCCCTGCTGCTGCCCGCTACCGCGTGGTCGCAACAGGCCACCGAACCTGTCCCGGCCAACATCTCGACCGGGCAGGCCGCTGCACCCGCAGGCGAGGGCCCGATCGACCTGCAGACGGTCCAGGTCAGTGGCGTACGCGCCGCGCTGGCGCGTTCCACCGAGCTCAAGCGCGATGCGTCCACCGTGCAGGATTCGATCAGCGCGCTGGAGCTGGGCCGGTTCCCGGATGACAACGTGGCCGATTCGCTCAGCCATATCACCGGCGTTTCCATCACCCGCACCGCCGGTGGCGAAGGCCAGAAAGTCAGCGTGCGCGGGCTGGGCCCGGAGTACACCCTGACCACCTTCAACAACCGCATCCTGGCCACCGATGGTGCCGGCCGTGATTTCGCCTACGACGTGCTGCCCTCCGATGTGATCAGTGGGGCCGACGTGGTCAAGGGGGCCCAGGCTGCGTTGACCGAAGGTGCGATCGGCGGGCTGATCAACCTGCGTTCGGCCAGCCCGTTCGACAACAAGGGCCAGCACGCCATCGTGCGTGCCGAGGGCGACCACAACCAGATGTCCGAGTTGAACGGCCGCAAGTTCTCCGCGACCTACAGCAACACCTTCGTCGATGACACCATGGGCCTGCTGATCGGCGCGGTGTACGCCGAGCGCAAGGACCGCACCGATATCGCCGGCAACGACGGCGGCTGGACCCGCAACCCGGACCCTGCCGACCCCAGCTGGGGCGGCAATGCCTGGGGGGGCAACATCGACCCGAACGGCAACGGCGAACTGGACCCTGAAGAATACGGGCTGATCGCACCGGGCCAGTTCCGCGTCGGTACGGTGCAGGAAGACAAGAAGCGCAAGGCGTTTTCCGGCAAGTTCGAATGGCGTCCCAACGATGACGTGCGGATCGTGGTGGACGGCCTGAAGACCCGGCTGGATTCGCCGCAGGTGTCCTACCAGCAGTCGTTCTATCCGCTGTTCGCGCCCGGCCGCTGGTCGGACATCAACGTGCAGAACGGTATCGTCACCGGCTTCACCATGGACAACCCGGATCCGGAGCAGCGGATGAACCCGGAGCTGCTCAACCAGACCGAACACCGCGTGGTGGACACCGACCTGTTCGGCATCAACGGCAGCTGGAAGGTCAATGACAGCCTGACCATGACCGGCGATGTGTACCGCTCCACCTCTGAACGCAAGTCCGGCGGGCAGGACACCTACGTGGTGCTGCGCATGAACCAGCCGAACGTGACCCGCATCGACCTGACCCGCGACGCCGTGCCGAATGTCACCACCACCTTCGATGATGGTCGTGACCTGTCCACCGGCCTGGCCAACGGCCAGTTCAACGACAGCGACTTCAACACGCACTACATGGAACTGCGCGGCGACAACATCAAGGATGAGATCACCGGCGGCACCGTCGGCGGCAAGCTGTACGTGGGCCAGTGGGGCATCGACAGCCTGAACTTCGGCATGACCCGCACCGAACGCAGCAAGCGCCGTGACCTGGTCAACAACACCCTCAACGGCGGTGCCGACTACTACTCGGTGGACAACGCGATCAACGTCGGCGACCTGGGCGGCGGCGTGCTGGATCGCACCCTGTCGCTGCCGAACTTCATGAACAAGGTCGGTTCCACTTTCCCGCGCAGCTTCCTGGGCTTTGACGTGCCCAATTACCTCAGCAGCCTGGAGGCCTACAACGGCAACCCGCGCCCGGATGGCACGGTCTACGATTTCGCCAACGCCGCGCCGCAATGGAATCCGCTGGAAAGCTACCGCGTGGAAGAGAAGACCAACGCGTTCTACGTGCAGGCCGATCTGTCCGGCGATCGCTGGAGCGCGGACGTAGGCGTGCGCGTGGTCAGTACCCAGACCCGCGCCGAAGCCTGGGATGCGAAGATCATCGGCATCACCGAGAACGGCGCGTTCAACTACACCGCCCGCTATGCCGATCCCACCCCGGTGCAGCAGGACGGCAGCTACCGCTACATCCTGCCGTCGGGCAACTTCACCTGGCGCTTCACCGATGAGCTGTTGCTGCGCCTGGGCGCGGCCAAGACCATGGCCCGCCCGCCAGTGGACAAGCTGGCCCCGACCAACACCACCGCCAGCGTGTCCTGGGGCGAGTTCACCCAGATCTACGGTGGCAACGTCGACCTCAAGCCGTATACCGCCAAGCAGGGTGACGTGTCGCTGGAGTGGTACTTCGCTGAACAGTCCATCGCCAACATGGCGGTGTTCTACAAGCGCATTTCCAACCAGATCACCACCAGCTGGGAGCCGGGCCAGGACATCGGCGTGCCGGGCTATCTGTTCAACGTGATGCGCCCGATCAACGGCGACTACGCCAAGGTGCATGGCCTGGAAGCCGGCCTGCAGCACTTCTGGGAGAACGGCCTGGGTTTCCGCGCCCAGTACACCCGCAACTGGTCCAAGAGCTTCGTGGCAGGGGAAGAACGTCCGCTGGAAGGGATTGCCCCGTCGGTCTACTCGCTGGGCCTGATGTATGAAAAGGGCCCGTGGTCGATCAGCACCACCGCCGACTACAGCGATGGTTTCGTGACGGCCACCAACGTGCTGGGCGCGGGCTACAACGAACAGGCCGATGAGATCACCTGGCTCACCGCCAGCATCTCTTATGAGATCAACGACATGTTCAGCGTCAGCCTGCAGGGCCAGAACCTGCTGGACGAAGCGCAGACCTACAGCATCAACGGCAATCCGCTGCTTTCGCAGGGCTACTACCGTTACGGCCGTTCGTTCACGCTCGGCTTCAGCGCGCGCTTCTGATCTCGATGGCGTGCCGGCTTTCCGGCCGGCACGCCATGCGCATCGCTGGGCAGATGGTCATCATCGGCCATTACACTATCCCGTCTTTGCCACGGGGCCCCCGGTCATGAAACTGCATGCTGCAGGCCTGTGCTGCCTGCTCCTCACCAGCGCGCCCGCATGGGCCGACGCGGTCACCGTCAGTGGACGGGTCTACCAGGAACGAGATGGCAAGTCCGGTCGCGGGCCGACCGATCCGGGCATGGGCGGCGTACAGGTCTCCAACGGCCGCAGCATCGTGCGCACCAGCGCCGATGGCAGCTATCGCCTGCCGGTCGAGGCCGGCGATACCGTGTTCATCATCAAGCCCGACGGCTACCGCATTCCAGCCGGTTCGGATGGATTGCCCGCATTCTGGCGCCACCACGTCCCGCAGGGGTCGCCGGTGTTGAAGTACCGCGGCATCGCGCCGACCAGCACACCCGCTACTGCCTACGATTTCGCGCTCGCCCCTGAAAAACACGACAACCGCCGCGGCTTCCAGATGCTGGTGTTCACCGATCCGCAGACCGCAACGCGGGGTGACATAGGCTACTACGAGCAATCCATCGTCAGTCCGCTGGTGGGAAAGACCAAGGCGCGCCTCGGCACCACGCTGGGCGACATCGTCAACGACGACCTGTCGCTGTATCCGGCCATCAACAAGGTGACCACCCAGCTCGGTGTCCCGTGGTTCCATGTCCCCGGCAACCATGACCTGGATTTCGACGCCGGCCATGATGAGCATTCGCTGGACAGCTGGCGTGCGGTGTACGGACCGGACACCTATGCAGTGGAAGAGGGCGGCGCCAGCTTCGTGTTCCTGGACGATGTGGTCTACGATCCGGCGGCCCGGCCGACCTACATCGGCGGGCTGCGTGAGGATCAGTTCGCCTTCCTCGGCCAGTACCTGAAGGGCGTGCCGCACGACCGCCTGCTGGTGCTCGGGATGCATATCCCGCTGTTCGATGCCGCACCGGGTCGCGAAACCTTCCGCCATGCCGACCGCCAGCGCCTGTTCGAGATGCTCAAGCCTTTCAGCAACGTGCTGCTGTTGAGCGGTCACAGCCATACCCAGCAGCACTACTACCACGCCGCGGCCGATGGCTGGCACGGCGACAAGCCGCTGCACGAGTACAACGTCGGCGCCAACTGCGGCGCGTTCTGGTCCGGGGTCAAGGATCGGCGTGGCGTGCCCGACAGCACCATGAGTGATGGCACGCCCAAGGGCTACGCGCTGCTGGATGTGGCCGGCAACGGGACGTACCGACTGCAGTACCGCGTGGCCGGTGCGGCGGACAGCGAACAGATCGGCCTGCATGCGCCGAAGGTGCTGCGCCAGGGCGCTTACCCGGCCTGGGGCGTTTTCGCCAACGTGTACATGGGCGAGGCTGCCACGCGCGTGGAGTTCCGCATCGACGGCGGCCCCTGGCAGCCGATGAAGCAGGTGCGCCAGGGCGATCCGCGGCTGCTGGCGGAGAACGTGGCCGACGACCTGGCCCCGGCATTGCGTGGCTATGACCGTTCGCCCGAAGCCACCCCGTCGCCGCACCTGTGGCGCGGCGCGCTGGCCACCGACCTGGCCCTTGGCGAGCACAAGGTGGACGTGCGCGCGACCCAGCCGGATGGTTCGGTCTACACCGCCAGCACCCGTTACGCGTTGCAGTCAGCCCAGCCCTGAGCAGCTGGCGAGGGTAGCGCCGGCCAGTGGTTGGCGAGCGCAGCGGGCCGCAGAAAAAAAACGGCTGCCGCCCATCAAGGCGCGGCTGCCGCGGAGAGAACGGACCCCGCCGCGAGGCGGGGTTTTTTCAGCTCAGAACTTGTAATTCAGGCCGAAGTACAGCTGGCGGCCACTGTAGATGTTGGAGATCAGGCGGGCCTTGGTGTCGCCCCCCAGGTGCATGCGCTGTTCTGACTTGGTAGCGTTGAGCACCGAAGCGGTCAGCGTCAACGCCTCGGTCAGGTTGTAGGCCGCATTGAGGTCCAGCTGTTCGTAGGGCTCGGTGAACACGGTCATGCCGTTGTTGAGCCCACCGACCACTTCGCCGCGGCGGTTGTAGGACGCGCGCGCGAGGAACTTGTCGTTCTCGTAGAACAGGGTCACGTTGGCCTGGTTCTTCGCGCTGCCGACCAGCGGCGAAGCGCCGATGTTCTCTCCGTCCAGCACGATCGAGGCCAGGTTGGTGTCGTTGTAGGTGTAGTTGGCCTGCATGCCAAAGCCCATGTCGAAGGTGTACTGGCCGTAGATTTCCACGCCCTGCGACACGCCGTCACGGCCGTTGGCCTCGGTGGAGTAGTTCTGCACCGTCACCATCTCGCCGCCCACGTCCATCTGCTGGTCGGTCACCACCGGCACGGTGAAGTTGTCCACGTCCTTGCGGAACAGGGCCACGCCGGCGACCGCGCCCGGCTTGAAGTAGTACTCCAGGCCGAGGTCGTACTGCAGGGCCTCGAACGGCTCCAGCTGCTTGTTGCTGCCCGACCCGTACCAGCCCGGGGTGGTGGTGCCACCGGCCACGCGGCGGTCGTTGCTGTATTCCTCGCTGATGTACTCCAGGCCGCCCGGGTAGGCGATGCTGGTATAGCCGGGACGTGCGATCACCTTGGACGCCGCGCCGCGCAGCACCAGGTTTTCGGTGATGTCCCAGGCGATGTTGAAGCTGGGCAGGACATCGGTGTAGGTCTTGTCCAGCGAGGACTGCTCGTAGGTTTTTTCGCGCACGTCGCGGCGCACGAAGCCGGATTCGCAGACCGTGCCAGCCGGCGGCGCGCCGGTCGGGCAGGCCAGCGGATTGCCGTCGGCGCCGTCGACGAAGTAGTCCATGAAGCGCTCGACCGAGTCGCTCGATGCCGCGTGCTGCTTGGTCTGCACCAGGCGCACGCCCAGGTTGCCGCGGACGCGTTCGGTGCGGAAGTTGGCCTGGAAGTAGGTCGAGTAGATCTTCTCGTTGACGTCGTAGACGAAGTCCGGCTCGATCCGCTTCTGCATGCCGCCGTAGCGTTCGTTGAGGTAGGCCAGGTAGGCGGGGAAGTTGATGCCCGGCATCACGTTGGCGTCGAAGCCGCCGGCGATGTCGTCGATCGGGCTGGACAGGAAGAAGCCCGGCTGGGCCACGCTCTTTTCCGGATCGGCACAGTTGCCGGCCTGGTAGCGTGCCTCGTAATCGTTCGGATCAGCACCCTGGCAGGCCCAGTAGGTGTTGCCGGTGTTGCGATGGACCTTGCCGTCGCGGTACTTCACGCCGAACTGGAACGAATCGATGAAGCCGCTTTCAAACAGGCGGGTGAAGTCGGCCTGGAAGTAGTTCTGTTCGATGCTGGTCTCGCGCCACGACGAATCGGTCGAGCCGGTGTCGATCTCGGCGATGCCGGCCATCAGCTGGTCCTGCAGGTCCGGCGAGAACGTGGCCGACGGCGTGCCGGTCAGGTCGTACGCGCTGTAGCTGGTGCCGGATTGCCACACGCCATCGACCTGGCGGCGCGGCTTGGCCGACATGCGGAAGTTGATCGACGGGCCGCCTTCGGACCAGGTGCGGCCGCCCTTGAAGGTCACCTTGGACAGCGGGCTGATTTCCCAGTCCACGGTCAGGTCGCCGGTCTGCGACAGCGCCTTTTCGCGGCTGTAGGCACCACTCAGCTGCGGGGTGGGGATGGTGCAGTCATCCGGGCCCCAGCCACCCGGCGCCATGCCGGCGGCAGCGGCCTGTGCTTCGCTGCAGTAGTACGCTTTGCCGGGCAGCTTCTCGAACTGTGCGCCGGTGACGACGCTGCCGCTGGAATCGAAGTCCATGCCATTGAGCAGGCGTCCGCCGGCCCAGTTGCCATCGCCGTTGTAGCGGGCGATGTTCCACTCCGGGATCTTGGCCTGGTTCAGCGTGTAGTCGCCGGACAGCTCGAAGCGGAAGTAGTTGGCGGTGACGGTCAGGTTGTCGACCGGCTTGAACTGGAAGGTGAACTGGCCGCCGGTACGCTCGCGCTCTTCTTCGCGCACGCCGAAGTTGACCGACGTCGGCATGAAGAATTCGCTGTAGTTGCCACCGGTCTGGTTGTTGAAACCGGACTCGCCCCACCAGTAATGGATGCCATCCTGCGGCAGGGTATTGCCGTAG
The DNA here is from genome assembly GCF_044901215.1 of Stenotrophomonas sp. NPDC078853. Lineage (NCBI taxonomy): Bacteria > Pseudomonadati > Pseudomonadota > Gammaproteobacteria > Lysobacterales > Lysobacteraceae > Stenotrophomonas > Stenotrophomonas sp. NPDC078853. The sequence goes on from NZ_JBJDOQ010000016.1 coordinate 85,382, forward strand.
GCGTCCTTTGCTTCGGTGCCGGCGCCGTACCACTGGTAGTCATCCACGGTGACTTCCATGCTGCGGTTGGTGCGCTTCTGCTTGGTCGCCCCGATCAGCACGCCGAAACGCTCGTCCTTGCTGTGCCAGGCGTACATCGCCGACAGGTTCGGATCCACGCTGTCGCTGGTATCGGAGGTGACCCCTTCAATGTTGACGAAGCCGGAGTTGGCTTCCATTTCCAGCGGGCGGCGGGTATGCAGGATCACCGTACCGCCGATGCCGCCTTCGTCGATGCGCGCTTCGGGCGACTTGAACAGCTCCGCGCTCTCCAGCATGTTCGACGGCAGCAGGGTGTAGTTGAACGAACGCGAAGCCTCGTTGTTGGTTTCCGAGGTGGCGATGTAGTTGCCGTTCAACTGGGTCAGGGTCAGGTCGGCATCCAGGCCGCGCACGCTGACATTCTTGCCTTCGCCGCCATCGCGGGTGATGACCACGCCGGGCACGCGCTGCAGCGCATCGGCGACGTTCTTGTCGGGGAACTTGCCGACGTCTTCTGCGGTGATGACTTCGACCACGGCATTGGCGTCACGCTTCTGCTGCAGGCTCTTTTCGATGGCGTAGCGGTAGCCGGTGACATTGACGCTGTCCAGCGTGGTGGCGCTGGGCGAAGCGGCGGGGGTGGCGGGTGCTGCGTCCTGGGCGAACGCCGGCGCCGCAGTGGCCGCCAAGGCAAATGCGATGGCTGCCGACAGGGCGTGGCAACCGTGCTTGTGTGACATGTAATTCATTCTCTCCCTCTCCTGGATCGAACCGTTGGCTGATACGAAATACTTGAATCGATCTTATGTTTTGACGCGAGACCGCAAGCGTGGGGCGGGAGAGACAGGGCACCTGGGGGCGTTGCTGTCGGATTCCGAACCCGGCAATCGTGACCGTTTGAAGTTGGATCGATCTAAACGATTGCCGCGCATTTTTTAACACGGCCTGACTCAAGTCGCATGCTGCTGCGCAATATGAAAACGTTTGCAGTTCGCCCGCGCCCCGGTGGGCGGTGTTCCATGTTGCGCTGCAGGATGCGCGAGGACAGACGGTCATGTTTACTTCAATCGATCTAAATCGACGAACAGGCATCGGGCCGACCTCCCGCGACGCGGGCCTGTCGGCTCGGATCCCGATCTGCCAACGCCCGCCAAGGAGCCCGTGAACGTGACCTTCCGACGTTGTTTTCCCCTGCGTGCCTTCACGCCCATCGCCTCGCTGGCGTGCGTGATCGCGTTGTCTGCCGCGCCCGCCCTGCAGGCCGCGCCGGCCGCGCTGGAGCGCGAAGTGAACACCTTCATCGGCAGCAAGGATGATGGCAACACCTTCCCGGGCGCCTCGGCGCCGTTCGGCCTGATCCAGGTCAGCCCGATCGGCAGCCATTACGCCGGCTGGCGCTACGACGACGAAAAAATCCGCGGCTTCGGCCATTCGTTCCTGTCCGGTGCGGGCTGCTGGGAGCAGGGCGGTCAGGTCTCGGTGCTGCCGGTCACCGGCACCATCGGGGCAGGCGGCGATTTCGATACGTCCAACCCCAAGGCTTTCGACCACAAGGCCTATGCGTCCACCTATGAGCATGCCGGTGAAGTCGGCCAGGCCGGCTACTACCGCGTGCGCTTGACTGGCTACGGCGGCATCGATGCCGAAGCCACCGCGCGCACCCGCGCCGCCGCCGAACGCTACACCTTCGCCGCCGGACAGAAAGAAGGCCACGTGCTGGTGAATGTCGGACAGGCCAACGAACGCCATTCGGTGATCGGCAGCGTGGTCGACGTGGTCGGCGACCGCGTGGTGGAAGGCAAGCTGGTCACCAAGAGTTTCTGCGGTGGCCATCAGTACACGACGTGGTTCCGGATCGAGTTCGACCGTCCGTTCACCGCACACGGGGTGTGGGGCGAAGAGCGCGGCCTGCCCGGCGCGCGCCACAGCATGCAAGGCGAGGCCAAGCCGAATGGTGCCTGGCTGACCTTCGACATGGCGCAGGGCCGCGCCGTCACCGCGGTCAGTGCGATCTCGCACGTGGATGCCGAAGGTGCGCGCACCAACCTGCGCAGCGATGGCATGCAGGGCGGCAAGCTGCTCGGCTTCGATGGCATGCGCCGCCTGGCGCAGGACGCCTGGCGCGAAGAACTGTCGACGGTGAAGCTCGACGGGGGCAGCAAGGACGACCGCACGGTGCTGTATACCGCGCTGTACCACGCGCTCCTGCAACCGTTGACGGGCAGCGATGCCGACGGCCGCTATCGTGGCTACGACGATGCGATCCATCGTGCCGACGGCTGGACGTACTACGAGTATTTCTCGCTGTGGGATACCTATCGCGCGCAGAACCAGTGGCTGGCGCTGACCCGCCCGCAGGTGGCGCGTGACATTGGCCGCACGCTGCTGGCCATCGATGCACAGGGGGGATGGCTGCCGCGCTGGGGCTATGCCAACTTCGAAACCAACATCATGACCGGCGATCCGGTCACGCCGTTCATGGCCGACCTGTGGCGCTTCGGCGCGCTGGAAGGCCGCGAGCAGGAAGCCTGGTCGGCGCTGCGCCGCAATGCGTTCGACGTGCCGCCGTTGAACTCCCGCGCGGCAGGTCGCTCGGGCAACCCGTCCTACCTGGACAAGGGCTACGTGGTGTATGACCGCGCGTTCCCATCCAAGGGCATGGACGTGGACCCGCACCATGGCGGTTCGGCGACGCTTGAATACGCCTTGGCCGACTGTGCGCTGGCGCAGATGGCCGATGGCCTGGGCCATGCCGCCGACGCGGCGACCCTGCGTGCCCGTGGGCGTAACTGGCGCAACGTGTGGGATGTGTCGGTCCGCGATGACGAGACCGGTTTCACCGGCTTCCCGCGTCCGCGCACCGACGGTGGCCAGTGGTATGCGCCGTCCGACGGCCACTACAGCCCGCGCTCGCACCATGGTTTCCATGAAGGCACCGCCTGGCAGTACCAGTGGCTGGCGCAGCAGGACGTACCGGGCCTGGTGGAGGCGATGCATGGCCGCGAGCAGGCCGGCAAGCGCCTGGATGCGTTCTTCGCGATGGATGCGCTGCTGGCCGATCCGCTGCAGGCCGCGCGCAAGGAATGGGTGGTGGGCCCTTACAGCTATTACAACCAGTACCGCTACAACCCCAACAACGAACCGGACCTGCATGCGCCGTGGATGTACACGCTGATCGGCCAGCCGTGGAAGACCGCCACCGTGGTCCGCGCAGCGCAGCAGTTGTTCACCAACGCCCCGAACGGGGTGACCGGCAACGATGACCTGGGCACGATGTCGGCCTGGTACCTGTTCAGTGCGCTGGGCCTGTATCCGGCGGTGCCCGGCAGTGGTGAGTTCCTGCTGCACGCGCCGCGCTTTGCCAAGGTGGATGTGGCGCTGGGCAACGGCCGCACGCTGAAACTGCGCGCCCCCGGCGCGGACGGTCGCACGCTGCAGTACGTGCAGGGCGTGGAAGTGGATGGCGCCGCGCAGTCCGCGGTGTGGCTGGACTGGGAAGCGCTGCGCGCTGGCCCGACCCTGCAGTGGTCGCTCGGCACGCAGGCGCCGGAACAGGGCTGGGGCACGGCGGTCAATGACCTGCCGGTCTCGTTCTGCGCCGCACCCGGCAGCGTCCTGAAGTGAGGCATTCGGCCGCCCGTGCTGCGCATGACCGTGCACGCGCGGCTGGGGCCGTTATGATTCAGGTACCTATCCAGAGCTCAGGGTCCATTACAGGATGAATGACGCCACCGGCAGCAAGGGGCCGCGCAAAAGCGGCGACCGCGCGGTCACCGTGACCGACATCGCACGCGCGATCGGCGTGTCACGGGCGACCGTGTCGCTGGTGCTGCGTGGCAGCCCGCTGGTGAACGTGGATACGCGCGCCAAGGTGGAGGCCGAACTGCGCCGCCAGCGCTATGTGTACAACCGCGCGGCGGCCAACCTGCGCCGGCGCACATCCTCCAGCGTGGCGCTGGTGATCAACGACCTGTCCAACCCGTTCTTCGCCGAGTTCGCCGCCGGCGTCGACGAAGCACTGGGCGACCAGGGCTACGTGACCCTGCTCGGCAGCACCGGCGAATCACCACAGCGCCAGCAGGCGGTGCTGGGCACGCTGATGGAGCACACCCCGGCCGGATTGATCCTGTCACCGGCCGAAGGCAGCGATACCGCGCAGGTGCGCCAGGCGCTGGGCCCGACCGCCAACGTGCTGTTGTTCAACCGTGCACTGGCCGGCGCTGACTGGGATTTCCTTGCGCTGGACAACCAGCAGGGGGCCTATCTGGCGACCCGCCACCTGATCGAACGCGGTCACCGCGAAATCGCCTTCTTCGGTGGCCACGCCGATTCCAGTTCCTGCGAACAACGCCGTGCCGGCTACCAGCAGGCACTGGGCGAGGCCGGCCTGTCGGTCACGCCGCAGTGGCTGATCGAATCGGCGCCGAACCGCCTGGAAGCCGCGCGGCGGGTCGACGAACTGTTCGTCGGTGGTGGGCGGCCCAGTGCGGCGGTCTGCTACAACGATACCGTCGCGCTGGGGCTGATGCTGGGCCTGACCTCGCGCGGGATCCGTCCCGGCGGCGACTTCGCCGTCACCGGTTTCGATGACATTCCCGAAGCGGCCGTCGCCGTGCCGCCGTTGACAACCCTCACCGTTGATCCGCGGGCGCGCGGACGCCAGGCCGCCGAGCTGCTGCTGCAGCGTGTGCAGACCCCGGATGCGCCGCCGCAGCGTACCGTTGCCCCCGTGCAGCTGCGCATACGCGAAAGCAGCGCCGCCCGCCCGAACTGATTCCCCTTCCTCATTCAACCTACGCGCACCGAGGCGCGAACCCGCATGCCGATTTCATCAACGCCCCGTTTGAACACCACGCCCGGGCAAGGCGCACCACCGGTCAACACCCGCATGGCGCTGGGCGTGGCCACCACCATCTTCTTCATGTGGGGCTTCCTGACCTGCCTCAATGACATCCTCATTCCACACCTGAAGGCGGTGTTCGAACTGAATTACGCGCGCGCGATGCTGGTGCAGTTCACCTTCTTCGGCGCCTACTTCCTGATGTCCCTGCCGGCCGGTCGGCTGGTGGCCCACCTGGGGTACAAGAAAGGCATCGTGGCCGGCCTGTTGATCGCCGGCGTCGGCGCGCTGGGCTTCTGGCCCGCCGCCGAGCTGCGCGAGTACAGCGCCTTCCTGGGCGCGCTGTTCGTCCTGGCCACCGGCATCACCGTGCTGCAGGTGGCCGCCAACCCGTACGTGGCGCTGCTGGGGCCGGTGGAAACCAGTTCCAGCCGCTTGACCCTCGCCCAGGCACTGAACTCGCTGGGTACGGCGATCGCGCCGATCTTCGGCGGACTGTTGATCCTCGGCAACACGGTCAAGAGTGCCGATGAGATCAACGCGCTGTCGGTGGCCGAACAGGCCGCTTACCGTGCAGCCGAGGCGCAGTCGGTGCAGGGCCCCTACATCGGCCTGGCGATCGCCCTGGCGCTGCTGGCGCTGTTCGTTTACCTGTTCCGCCTGCCGACGCTGAGCGAGAGCACCGAGAAGGTCGATGATGGCCCTCAGCAGAGCTACGGCGCGGCCCTGCGCCACCGCCACCTGCTGTTCGCGGTGCTGGGCATCTTCTTCTACGTGGGTGCCGAAGTCTCCATCGGCAGTTTCCTGGTCAACTACCTGTCGATGCCCACCATCGGTGGCTTCACCGAACAGCAGGCCACCCATTACGTGTCCGCCTACTGGACGATGGCGATGATCGGTCGCTTCGCCGGCTCGGCGCTGCTGACCCGCTATTCGCCGCGGCACATGCTGGCCCTGTTCGCCGGCATCAACGTCGTGCTGCTGGGTGCCACGATGGCCAGTTCGGGCCAGGTCGCGCTGTACTCGGTGGTGGCCATCGGCCTGTTCAATTCCATCATGTTCCCGACCATCTTCGCGCTCGGCATCGAACGCCTGGGCCCACTGACCAACAAGGCCTCCAGCCTGTTGATCATGGCCATCGTCGGTGGCGCGCTGGTGCCGTACCTGCAGGGCGTGCTGGCCGACCACATCGGTCTGCAGCCGAGCTTCATCCTGCCGCTGCTGTGCTATGGCTACGTCATCTTCTTCGGTCTGGTGGGCGCCCGCCTGCCGGCTGCCACGACCCGCGGAGGCTGATGCAGATGGGCACCATTGTCTGTTTCGGCGAGATTTTGATCGATCTATTAGCGCAGCCACCGGCCTCGCCGGCCGAGCCGCGCGCGTTCCTGCAATACGCCGGTGGCGCGCCGGCCAACGTCGCGGTGGCTGCCGCGCGGCTGGGCGTGGATACCCAGTTCGTGGGCATGCTGGGACGGGACATGTTCGGCGATTTCCTCGCCGACAGCCTGCAGCAGCACGGCGTGGGCATCGACTACATCGCGCGTACCGATGCGGCCAAGACGGCGCTGGCATTCGTCGCGCTGGATCCGCATGGCGAGCGCAGTTTCAGCTTCTACCGGCCGCCGGCGGCGGACCTGCTGTTCCGCGCCGAGCATTTCCAGGCAGCCTGCTTTGCGCAGGCACGCTGCTTCCACGTCTGTTCCAACAGCCTGACCGAAGCGGCCATCGCGCAGGCGACGTTCGAGGGCATGCAGCGTGCGCGCGCGGCCGGTGCACTGGTCAGCCTGGACCTCAACCTGCGCCCGGCCCTGTGGCCGGCCGACGCCGATCCGCTGCCGACGCTGTGGCAGGCGCTGGCGCTGGCAGACGTGGTCAAGCTGTCGCGCGAAGAGCTGGATTTCCTTGCCGCACCGCTGGGCGACGACGGCGCCGCGCAGGTCCTGCAACGGCTGTTTGCCGCGCAGGCGCGCTGGGTGGTGGTCACCGATGGCGCCGCCGCACTGCGCTGGTACACGCGCAGCGCGCAGGGCCGGGCCACCAGCTTCCGTGTGGCCACCGTGGACAGCACCGCTGCGGGCGATGCCTTCGTCGGCGGCCTGCTGACCGCGCTGATCGAGCGCGGCGTGGATGCCGCCAGCCTGCCGGCGTTCTGCAGCGATGAAGCCGCCATGCGCGAGGTGCTTCGCTTTGGCGCTGCGGTGGGGGCGCTGGCGGTGACCCGCAAGGGCGCATTCGCGGCCATGCCCTCGCGCGATGAAGTCAACGAACTGCTGCTGCAAACCGAGGAATCGCACTGATGACCCAGACTCCGGACTTCCGTTCGCCGGCTTTCCTGCGCGGCCACATCGCCCACACGATGGCGTTCTACCATCCGCGTTGCATCGATCCGAACGGTGGCTTCTTCCATTACTTCCGTGACGACGGCAGCGTCTACGATGCAGGGCATCGCCATCTGGTGAGCAGCACGCGTTTCGTCTTCGACTACGCCATGGCCTACCGCGAGTTCGGTGATGCCGCTTATCTGGACGGGGTCAAGCATGGCGTGCGCTATCTGCGCGAGGTGCATCGCAACCCGGCCACCGGCGGCTATGCCTGGACGCTGCGCGATGGCGTGGTGGAAGACGCTACCAACCACTGCTACGGCGTCGCCTTCGTGCTGCTGGCGTACAGCTGCGCGCTGAAGGCGGGCATCGAAGAAGCGCGTGGCTGGATGGAGGAGACCTGGCAGCTGCTGGAAACGCGGTTCCATGAGCCGGCGCACGGTCTGTACCGTGACGAAGCCGATGCGCAGTGGAACTTCAGCGGTTACCGCGGGCAGAACGCCAACATGCACATGTGCGAGGCGATGCTGGCCGCGTTCGAGAGCAGCGGCGAGCAGCGCTACCTGGATCGCGCGCTGCAGCTGGCCGACATCATGACCCGGCGGCAAGCCGCCAAGGCAGACGGGCTGGTGTGGGAGCACTACGACAGCGAGTGGAACATCGACTGGAACTACAACCTGGATGATCCCAAGCACCTGTTCCGTCCGTGGGGCTTCCAGCCGGGTCACCAGACCGAGTGGGCCAAGCTGTTGCTGATCCTGGATCGCCATGTACAGGCGGACTGGCTGGTGCCGATGGCGCGCCATCTGTTCGACGTGGCGGTGGAACGCAGCTGGGACAACGAGCGCGGTGGGTTGTATTACGGCTTCGCGCCGGATGGCAGCGTCTGCGACGACGACAAGTATTTCTGGGTGCAGGCGGAGTCGCTGGCGACCGCAGCGGTGCTGGCACAGCGCACGGGTGATGCGGTGTACTGGGAGTGGTACGACCGTTTGTGGGCGTATGCGTGGGAGCACTTCGTGGACCATGAGTACGGTGCGTGGTTCCGCATCCTGGATGCGGACAACCGCAAGTACAGCGATGAGAAGAGCCCGGCCGGGAAGGTGGATTACCACACGATGGGCGCGTGCCATGAGGTGTTGAACGTGGTGCGTTCCGGAGCCGGAGCTGCGGCGCCTGTTTGATTCCGGGTAGCGGCGGCGGGGAGGCCTGCGCAGGACACCCCGCAAGTACGTCCCTGTAGGCTCGTTTCCGCCCGTGCGGGGCGCCAACGGTCCTGCGCGGGCCTCCCCGCCGCCGCTCAGCCGGGTTCCCGCGTGCGCGGCGGGTTCAGAGCCGGACACGTTCGGTGTGGGGCTTTCCAGGCGGGATCATTGTTGCGACGGGGTGTTCGGATGCGGATCTGGAATGCGTGGGTGCGGTTCGGTGCGGTAGTGCTGGCGTGTCTGTTGCCGGTGCTGGCACAGGCCGGTGTGCTGCAGGCACGCTGGGAGTTCCGGCTGCTGCCGGGTGGGGCGCAGGTGGCCGTGCATCCGGAAGCGGCAGGCTGGGGCGCAGCGCAGGTGCCGGGCAGTGTGCATACCGACCTGCTGGCCGCCGGCTTGATCCGCGACCCGTATGTCGGTGCGCCGGAAGCGCAGCTGCAGTGGATCGGGCTGGCGGATTGGGAATATCGCGCTGGCTTCGATGTGGATCCGGCGACGCTGGCGCGGCCACACGCCGAGCTGGTGTTCGAAGGGCTCGATACCTTCGCCGAAGTGGAACTCAACGGCCAGCCGTTGCTGCGCGCAGACAACGCGCACCGGACGTGGAAGGCGCGCGTCGACGGTCGCTTGCAGTCGCGGGGCAACGTGCTGCGCATCGTCTTCCGTTCGCCGATCACCCGGTTGCTGCCGGCCGTGCAGGCGATGCCGCACAAGATCGCGGGCAACTATCCCTCGCCTTATGGCGACGAGCCGCGCGATGCGATGGTCGGCAACTTCGTGCGCAAGCCGGCCTACCATTTCGGTTGGGACTGGGGGCCGCGCTATGTCACCGCAGGCGTGTGGAGGCCCGTACGGCTGGAGGCGTGGGGCGCACAACGGGTGACCGACCTGGCCATGCGCACCGAGGCGCTGGATGCAAACCTCGCCGCGCTGACCGCCCTGGTCGAGGTCGAACATGCCGGCGCCGACGCGACGTTGCCACTGCGGCTGGAGGTGCGCGATCCGGACGGCAAGGCTGTGGTGCGGATAGTTCGCGATGTCCGGGTGAAGGCGGGAAGGCAGACGCTGCAGGTGCCGTGGCAGGTCCCGAAGCCGCGTCGCTGGTGGCCGGCCGGGCAGGGCGCGCAGGACCGCTACAGCGTGCAGGTCACGCTGGGTGCGGGCGACGACCCGGCACTGCAGGCCAGCCGACGGATCGGCCTGCGCAGCGTGGAGCTGCGGCGCGACAAGGATGCCCAGGGTGGCCAGGGCTTCGCCTTCGTGATCAACGGGCGCGAGGTGTTCGCCAAAGGGGCCAACGTGATCCCCTTCGATGCGTTCCCCGCACGCGTGGATACCGCCCGCCTGCGCACCATCCTCACCGCCGCACGCGATGCCAACATGAACATGCTGCGCAACTGGGGCGGCGGTTACTACGAAGACGAGGCGTACTTCGAGCTGGCAGACGAGCTCGGGCTGATGGTGTGGCAGGACTTCATGTTCGGCGGCGGCATGCAGCCGGGGTTCGATCCGGCGTTCCGGCAGAGCGTGGTCGCCGAGGCCCGCGACAACGTACGGCGGCTGCGCCACCACCCCAGCATCGTGCTGTGGTGTGGCAACAACGAAGAAGAAACGGCTTGGAAGGATTGGGGGCATGGCCGCGATCTTGGGAAGGCCGACCCTGCGTTCGCCGCCCGCGTGTGGCAGGGCTACGTGGACCTGTTCGGGCATGACCTGCGCGCGGTCGTGGCCGAACAGGGCCTGGGTGTCCCGTACTGGTCCAGCTCGCCCAGCAACGACCTGGATGACAAGGCCAACGACTCCACCCGCGGTGACAAGCATTACTGGCAGGTGTGGGGAAATCCGGCATTGCCGGTCAGCGCCTACCTGAAAGAAACGCCGCGCTTCATGTCCGAGTATGGCCTGCAGTCCTGGCCGTCGCAGGCCATGGTCGACCGCTTCGCCACGCGTGCCGAGCAGCGCATCGACAGTCCGGTGATCCAGGCGCACCAGAAATTCATGGCCGGGCAGGGCAACGAACGGCTGCTGCATTACATCCGGCTCGGCTATGGCGAGCCGGCTGATTTCCCCGCGTTCCTGTACCTGTCCCAGGTGATGCAGGCTGAAGGCATCCAGCTGGCTGCACTGCACCACCGGGCATCGCGTCCCTACACCATGGGTTCGCTGTACTGGCAGCTCAATGATGTGTGGCCGGGTGCGTCGTGGTCGGGAATGGACCACGACGGCAACTGGAAGGGGCTACATTTCCAGGCACGTCGCTTCTTCGCCGACCTTGCCGTCGCGGCGCTGCGCGATGACGGGATGACCCGTGTGAGCCTGCTCAACGATACTGCGCAGCCTCACCCAGTGCGCTGGCGGCTGCGGGTGATGGACCTGCAGGGGCAGGTGCTGGGTACGCAGGAACAGGCGGTGGTGCTGGCGCCGGGATCAGCGACCGAGGTCGGGCGTTTCAGCGATGCGCGCCTGCTGGGTGGGGCGGATCCGGCGCGCACGATTGCGGTGGTGGAACTGCTGCAGGACCAGCGGCTGCTGTCGCGGCAGGTGGTCGGCTTCGTCGAGGCGCGCGATCAGGCGTTGCAGCCCGGCCAGCTGCAGGCAAGCCTGCAGGGCGAGGGCGATGCGCTCGAAGTGGTGCTGCAGGCACGCGGGCTGGTGCGCGCGGCATGGATCGGATTCGGGGCAAACGAAGCGGTGCTGGAGGACAACCTGCTGGACCTGCTGCCGGGCGAGCGCCGGGTGCTGCGTGTGCGCTCGGCCAGTGACGCCCGGACGCTGCGCGCGGCACTGCGCGTGCAGACCCTGGGCGACGTGTTGGAAGGGAGTCGGTAGCGCCGAGCCATGCTCGGCGGCTGTGCGCGGGAAGGGCCCCGCCGAGCACGGCTCGGCGCTACCAGGGCTTGGCCGCGCGGCTCGCTCAGAGCATGATCTGCGGCCGTGCGCGGGAGGGCCCCACCGAGCACGGCTCGGCGCTACCAGGGCTTGGCCGCGCGGCTCGCTCAGAGCGTGATCTGCTGGAAATTCTCCACCCGTTCATGGCCGTGCGTGGCCTCGCCGCTGCGCGGCAGCGGGTAGTCGTCCAGGCGGTCCAGCAGGCGGGTCTGCAGGCCGGCTTCGCGCGCCGCATCGAGTTCTTCCACCACGTCGGACAGGAACACGATCCCAGCGGCGGGAACACCGATGGCCGCCACGATACGGCGGTAGCTGTCCGCCTCGCGCTTGCCGCCGATTTCGGTATCGAACCAGCCGGAGACCAGCGCCGTCAGGTCACCGGCTTCGCTGAAGCCGAAGAACTGCTTCTGTGCCGGCACCGAGCCGGAGGAGTACACGTACAGCGGCAGCCCTGCGGCATGCCAGCCCTTCAGCACCGCGGCGACTTCCGGATAGAAGTGCGCCTTGTAGTCACCGTTGCGGTAACCGGATTCCCAGATCATGCCCTGCAGCGCCTTCAGCGCCGTGTGCTTGCGATCCTGGTCGATCCAGCCCTGCAGCGTTTCTGCCACCACGCTGTCCTGGCAGGCGCCACCGATCTCGGTGGCCACCGCATCCAGCCAGCGCCGGACCTGCGGCTCGTTGCCATGGGCGGCGATGAAGCCGGGCAGCGCCTGGCGTGCATACGGGAACAGCACGTTCTTGACGAACGAGATGCTGCTGGTGGTGCCTTCGATATCGGTGAGGATGACGCGCGGCTGCATGGATCTTCAGGCCTGGGTAGGGACGTAACGGGGGAACTTCTGCGCGATGTCGGTGCCGGTGAAATGACCGACCCAGCCATCGGCTTCAGTAAAGAAGCGGATCGCCACGAAGCTCGGTTCATCGCCCATGTCGAACCAATGGTTGACGCTGTCCGGCACGGCGATCAGGTCGTCCTTCACGCACTCGATCTCGTAGACCTTGTCGCCCACGTGCAGGGTGAACAGGCCGGAGCCTGCGACGAAGAAGCGGACTTCGTCTTCCTTGTGGAAATGCTCGTCGAGGAACTTCTTCCGCAGTTCGGCACGGTTCGGGTTGTCCGGCGCGATCGATGCGACATCCACGCTCTTGAACCCGCGTTCGGCGACCAGCCGGTCGATGTCGGTGCGGTAAGCGGCGAACACCTCTTCCTGGCTGGCGCCCGGTGCGACCGGCTGGCTGGCCTGCCAGCGCTCGAAGGTGACGCCGATCTTCTGCAGTTCGGCAGCGATCAGCGCGCCGTCCTGGGAGTCCAGCAACGGGGCGTCGGGGGCGGTGTCGTTGTAGATGCGCAGTCGGCTCATGGCGGCAGCTTGGACGTCGGGGGGGCGGGTAGGGTAGCAGCGTGGCGCGGCGGGGTCAGATTTCCATCGGCCATCTGAGCGCTCCGGATTCAGCCTCGCAGGCGGCGCAGTTCCAGTTCACAGTGGAACAGGAACTCGAACGCCTCCAGGTGGCGGCGTGCTTCGGCCATGTCGCGGCCCCAGGCGTACAGGCCGTGGCCGTCGATCAGGTAGCCCCACAGGCACTGCGTATCCAGCAGCGCGTCGACCTGGGCGGCCAGCACGTCCATGTCCTGCGTGTTGGCGAACACCGGCACGTCGATGGCCATCTCATGGGTGCTGTTGCCGGCGAAGGCCTTCAGCAGCTCGTAGCCTTCCAGCCGGATGTGGCCCTGGGGTGCGTACAGCCGCGAGGCGATGGTCTGCACCGGAGAATGGGTGTGCAGCACGCAGCCGACTTCGGGGAAGCGGCGATACAGCTGGGTATGCAGCAGCGTTTCGGCAGACGGGCGCAGCGGCCGGCCGACGGCCTTGCCGTCGAAGTCCACCACCATGATGTCGTCTTCGATCAGGCGGCCCTTGTCACGGCCGGACACGGTGATCGCCGCATGCTGGTCATCCAGCCGATGCGAGAAGTTGCTGCTGGTCGCGGGCGTCCAGCCGGCCTGGGCCAGCTCGCGGATGTTGTCGATCAGCAGCTGCGCCAGTTCGCTCAGGCGCTGGCTGTCATACGGAAAAAGGGGCGCGTTCATGCGCCCCATTCTATCCGGTCCCGCCGGGCAGGGCGCGTGCCTGCCCCGGCAGTGACGGCCGCTGGCCGTCAGCTCATTCCGTTGGCGGGTGACGGCCGCTGGCCGTCAGCTCATTCCGTTGGCGGGTGACGACCGTTGGTCGTCACGCTGTCGCTTGCCGCTGCGCTCGCCGAGCATGCCCCGGCGCTACCAACCCATGGCGTGGCGCTACCCGCTGCCTGTTACCGGCGCAGGCGGCTGTGGCGGAAGCCGTAACCGAAGTAGATCGCGAAACCGACCGCTGTCCACACGCCCATCAGCATCCAGTTGTGGAACGTCATGGCCGACAGCAGCGCCATGCAGCTCAGCACGCCCAGGCTGCAGACGAGCCAGGCACCGCGGATGCGGAACGGCCGCGGCAGGTCCGGCTGGGTGCGGCGCAGTACCAGCACGCCGGCGCACACCGCGGCGAAGGCGATCAGGGTGCCCATCGAGGTCAGCTCGCCCAGCACGTCCAACGGAAACAGCGCGGCCAGCAGGGCGATGCCGATGCCGGTGATCACCGTGTTGATGTGCGGAGTGCGGTACTTCGGGTGGATCTTGGTGAACAGGGGCGGCAACAGGCCGTCTCTGCCCATGATCATGAAGATGCGCGGCTGGCCGATGATCATCACCAGCACCACCGAGGACAGGCCGACCAGCGCACCGATTTCCACCACCACGCGCAGCCAGCCCAGGGACGGGTGGGCGGCCACCGCAGTCACCACCGGCTCATCGGTGCCCAGCAGCGTGTACGGCACCAGGCCGGTCATGACCGCCGCCATGGCGATGTACAGGATGGTGCAGATCACCAGCGAGAGCATCATGCCGATCGGCATGTCACGCTGCGGACGGTGCGATTCCTGGGCCGCCACCGAGACCGCCTCGAAGCCGATGTAGGCGAAGAACACCATCGCCGCACCGCGCAGCACGCCTTCCATGCCGAACTGGCCGGGGCCGGTGTTTTCAGGGATGAACGGCTGCCAGTTGGACGTGTCCACGTACTTCCAGCCCACCGCGATGACCAGCACGATCAGGCCGGTTTTCAGGATCACCATGGCCATGTTCATCGCCGAGGACTTGCGGATGCCGACGTAGCACAGCCAGGTCAGCAGCAGCACCAGGATCGCAGCGGGGATGTTGGCGATCGCTCCGGTGGGGCGCAGCTGGCCGTCCAGTGGCGCGCTGACCAGCGCGGCGGGCAGGTGGATGTCGAAATGGCTGAGCAGGCTGAGGAAGTAGCCGGTCCAGCTGACCGCCACCGCCGAGGCGGAGACGCCGTATTCCAGCACCAGCATCCAGCCGATGAACCACGCCGCCAGCTCACCGAAGGTGGCATAGGTGTAGCTGTAGGCACTGCCGGAAACCGGCACCATCGCGGCGAATTCGGCGTAGGCCAGCGCGCAGAAACCGCAACAGATGGCGGCCAGCACGAAGGACAGCATGATCGCCGGCCCGGCATGGTTGGCGGCGGCCTGGCCGGTGATGACGAAGATGCCGCCGCCGATCACCGCGCCGATGCCCAGTGCGGTCAGGCCCCAGGGCCCCAGCGTACGGGTGAGGCTGAGGCCGTTGGCATCATCGTGGGCGGCGTGCGGGTGCTTGGTGGCCCACAGTTGCTTGAGCATGGGTGTGTGTTCTTGTGGGTGCGTGCAGGCAACCGGTGCCTGCGGAATGTGCCGGTATCAAAGCAGACGGGCCGGCGAGGGCCGACCCGTCAATGTATCAGGAGGACTTGGCCAGCTTGCTGTTGCGCATGCCGTAGCCGAAGTAGATCAACAGCCCCAGCACGGTCCAGCCGACGAACAGGTGCCAGTGTTCGCGGAAGGCCATGGCGAACAGGGTAAGGCACGCCAGCGCACCCAGCGGACAGATCAGCCAGGCCATCGGCACGCGGAACGGACGCACCAGTTCCGGACGGGTGTAGCGCAGCACCAGCACGCCGACGCAGACCGTGGCGAAGGCCAGCAGGGTGCCCATCGACACCAGTTCACCGAGCACGTTCAGCGGCATCATGCCGGCCAGTGCCGCGGCGATGACACCGACGATGATGGTGGCCACGTACGGTGTCTTGAAGCGCGCATGGACCTTGCCCAGGAAGCCCGGCAGCAGGCCGTCGCGGGAAATCGTGTAGGCGATGCGGGTCTGGCCCATCATCATCACCAGGATCACCGAGGACAGGCCAGCGATGGCGCCGATCTCCACGGCGGTTTTCAGCCATGCCAGCTGCGGATAGGCTTCCAGCGCGGTGGCGACCGGCTTGGCGGTTCCCAGCTGCTGGTAAGGCAGCAGGCCGGTCAGCACCAGGCATACGATCACGTAGATGACGGTGCAGACGGCCAGCGAGCCGAGCAGGCCGATCGGCATGTTGCGTTGTGGGTCCTTGGTCTCGCCGGCGGCGGTGGACACCGCATCGAAGCCGATGAAGGCGAAGAACACGATCGAGCCGGCGCGCAGTACGCCACTCCAGCCGAACTCACCGAAGGTGCCGGTGTTCTCCGGGATGAAGGGTTGCCAGTTGGCGGTGTCGATGTGCGAGGCGCCAAAGCCGATGAAGAGGCAGATCACGCTGACCTTGATGGCGACGATGATGCCGTTGACGAAGGACGACTCGGAAATGCCCACGTACAGCAGCCCGGTCATCACCGCCACGATCAACACCGCCGGCAGGTTGAACAGCTGCCCCGAGGAGACGAACCGGCCGCCTTCCCAGGCGATGGGCGCCGAGCTGAGGGCGGCCGGGAAGGGCATGTCCAGCGTAGTGGTCACGAAGCTCAGCAGATAGGCCGACCAGGCAACGGCAACCGACGCGGAGGCAAACAGGTACTCCAGCACCAGGCACCAGCCGATGAACCAGGCCATGCCTTCGCCCAGCGTGGCATAGGAATAGGAATAGGCACTGCCGGATACCGGCATCATCGCGGCGAACTCGGCATAGCACAGGCCGGCCAGTGCGCAGGCCAGGCCAGCGGCCACGAAGGACAGGGTGACGGCGGGGCCGGCATGGAACGCCGCGGCCTGGCCGGTCATCACGAAGATGCCCGCACCGATCACCGCGCCGATGCCGAGCAGGATCAGGTGTTTTGCCGTGAGCGTCCGTTTCAGGGTGGCTTCGCCGTCCAGGCGGCCTTCGATGGGTTCGCCAGCGTCAACGTGCCCGGCTGGCTCAACCGGTTTGACCCTCAACAGAGCTTTCAGCATGCGGTACTTCCCTAAGTGGTCGTTGATTGGCCGGCGATGCGTTGCCGCCGGCGCGTATGGTTGGTGAAGGCCATGCGAATGGCTCGCTGTACCTTAGCCAAAGCTGAAGGTGATGCACAAGCCGCATGTGCAATATTTTCTGGCGATAATGGCCGATACTTTTGCTGAACGCGTGCCGGACATGTCGGAAACTGTCGCAACCCTTGCCCTGCTTGACGATGCGTTGCGTCAACTGCTTCGCCGATACGCGCTTGAAGTGCCTGTGCAGGTCGCATTGGCTGACGAATTCAGCACACTTCTCGATGATCCGCTGGATCCGTTTTTTCGCGAGCGGCTGCAAGGCCATTTCACCGGAAGCGCGTGGCTGGTCAGCGCCGACGGGCAACGGGTTCTACTGACCCACCACCGCAAGCTGGACCGATGGCTGCAGCTGGGTGGGCATGCCGATGGCGATCACGACCTGGCGCGGGTGGCCTTCAATGAAGCCGAGGAAGAATCCGGGCTGTCCGGGCTGTCACTGGACGATCCGGCGATCTTCGACCTGGACAAGCATTGGATCCCGGAGCGTCACGACGTGCCGGGGCATTGGCACTACGACGTGCGTTTCGTGATCCGCGCGGGCGCTTCGGAAGCCTTCGCGATCAGCGAAGAGTCGCTGGCGCTGGCCTGGCGCGACATCGCCCCGATCGCCGCCGACCCGCAGGCGGATGAATCACTGCGGCGGATGGCCCGCCGCTGGCTGAGCCGCGGGTAGCGCCGAGCCGTGCTCGGCGAACGCTATCCGGTCGCGCCGGCAAAGAGCCGCCGAGCATGGTTCGGCGCTACCGATCCGCTGGTCAGCTGTACAGCACGCGGGTGCGCAGGGTACCGGGGATGGCGGCCAGTTCATCGCGTACCGCGCCGGCCTGCTCCACGCTGGCGGTGATGTCGATCACCACGTAGCCCACCTTCGCGTCGGTGCGCAGGAACTGGCCGTCGATGTTGACGTTGTGGCGCGAGAAGATTTCGTTGACCTTGGACAGCACGCCCGGCACGTTGCGGTGGATGTGCAGCAGGCGCAGGCTGCCGTCGTGCTCGGGCAGGGTGACTTCGGGGAAATTGACCGCGGTCAGCGTGCTGCCGTTGTCGCTGTAGCGGACCAGCTTGGCCGCCACTTCGATGCCGATGTTGTCCTGCGCTTCCAGCGTGCTGCCGCCCACGTGCGGGGTCAGGATCACGTTGTCGTGCGCGGTCAGCGGGGAGTCGAAGAGGTCGCCGTTGCCCTTGGGTTCCACCGGGAACACGTCCAGTGCCGCACCGCCGATGTGCCCGGAGCTGAGCGCTGCATCCAGCGCCGCGATGTCGACGATCGTGCCGCGCGCGGCGTTGATCACATGCGCGCCGCGGCGCATCTTCGCCAGTTCGGCCGCGCCGATCATCCACTGCGTGGCGGGGGTCTCCGGCACGTGCAGGGTGATGATGTCCGAGCGTTCCAGCAAGTCGTCCAGGCTGATCGCGGCGCGCGCGTTGCCCAGCGCCAGCTTGGCTTCCACGTCGTGGAAGATCACCTGCAGGCCCAGTGATTCGGCCAGTACGCCGACCTGGGTGCCGATATGGCCGTAGCCGATGATGCCCAGCGTCTTGCCGCGGACTTCGTGGCTGCCGGCAGCCGATTTGGACCAGCCGCCGCGGTGGCATTCGGCGTTCTTCTGCGGGATGCCGCGGGTCAGCATGATGGCTTCGGCGATCACCAGTTCGGCCACGCTGCGCGTGTTGGAGTAGGGCGCGTTGAACACCGGGATGCCGGCCAGTTCAGCCGCGTCCAGGTCGACCTGGTTGGTGCCGATGCAGAAGCAGCCCACGGCGATCACGCGCTTGGCCTCGGCCAGCACCTCGGCCGACAGCTGGCTGCGCGAGCGGATGCCGACGATGTGGGCTTCGGCGATGCGCGCCTTCAGCTCGTCTTCGGGCAGCGCTTTGGTATGCAGTTCGATCTGGCTGTAGCCGGCCGCAGTGAACACGTCCACGGCGGTCTGGCTGACCCCCTCCAGCAACAACACGCGGATATCCTGCTTGGGGTAGGAGGTCTTCTTGGGCGACATGGGACGGCACGGCCAGTGGGACAAGGGCTGATCACTATGCCAGATGCGGCTGCCCATGGTGCACTGCGGAATTGGTTGCAGACGTAGCCATTGCTGATCGCGCGCAGGGCTGGACGCTGGGCGGCGGCACTGGCACGCTTTCCCGTTCTGCCTGTGTCTGCCTGGACTGCCATGACCGATCCCCGCGTTGCCTCCCTCCAGCAGGCCGTTCCCGACCTGCGCCTGAAGACCGACGCGGCCGATCTGGAGCATTACGGGCGCGATTGGACCCGGCGCTGGACCCCGGCACCATTGGCCATCGCGCTGCCGGCCAGCGTGGAAGAGGTGCAGGCGGTGATGCGCTGGAGTGCTGCCCACGGCGTGGCGGTGGTGCCGTCGGGCGGACGTACCGGCCTGTCCGGTGGTGCGGTGGCGGCCAACGGCGAACTGGTGCTGAGCCTTGAGCGCATGAACAAGGCGCTGGGTTACGACGCGGTGGACCGGACCCTGGTGGTGCAGGCGGGCATGCCGCTGGAGGCGCTGCACAACGCGGCGCTGGAGCACGGGCTCATCTACCCGGTGGATTTCGCTGCGCGCGGGTCCTGCTCGATCGGCGGCAACATCGCCACCAATGCCGGCGGTATCCGGGTGATCCGCTACGGCAATACCCGCGAGTGGATTGCCGGGCTTAAGGTTGTCACCGCTGACGGTGAGCTGCTGGAGCTCAACAAGGGCCTGATCAAGAACTCCAGCGGGTATGACTTCCGCCAGCTGCTGATCGGCTCGGAGGGTACGCTGGGGGTGATCGTGGAAGCCACGGTGAAGCTGACCGATCCGCCGCCGGCCAGCAACGTGATGCTGCTCGCCGTGCCCAGCTTCGAGGTGCTGATGCAGGTGTTCGCTGCGTTCCGTGCGCGGCTGCAGCTGCAGGCGTTCGAGTTCTTCACCGCCCAGGCACTGAAGCACGTGCTGGCGCATGGCGCGCAGGCGCCGTTCGACCAGGTCCATCCGTATTACGTGGTGACCGAATTCGCCGCCGGTGACGAGGCGCAGGAAGCCGCGGCGATGGCGGCGTTCGAAGACTGCATGGGTAATGGCTGGGTCAGCGACGGGGTGATCAGTGCCAGTGACGCCCAGGCCGCGCAGTTGTGGCGCCTGCGCGAGGGCATCACCGAGGCGGTCGCGCGTTACAAGCCGTACAAGAACGACGTGTCGGTGCGGATTTCGGCGATGCCGGCGTTCCTCGCCGAAACCCAGGCGCTGATCACCCAGGCTTACCCGCAGTTCGACGTCGTGTGGTTCGGCCACATCGGCGATGGCAACCTGCACATCAACGTGCTCAAGCCCGATGACACCGGCGATGCGGAGTTCCTGCAGCAGTGCGAGCAGGTGACCAAGCTGCTGGCGCAGGTGCTGGCACGCTTCGATGGCAGCATCTCCGCCGAGCACGGCATCGGGCTGGTCAAGAAAGCCTACCTGGACAGCACCCGCGGGCCGGCCGAAATCGGCTTGATGAAGGCGGTCAAGCGCGCGTTTGATCCGCAAGCCCGGCTGAATCCCGGCAAGGTCTTTGATCTCTGAGCTGCCGTTTGCGTCATGGGTCGGGTACGCTCTGCACGTACCCTTCACGAGCAAAACCATGATCTCCCGACTGCCTTCGCTGCTGGTTCCCGTTGCCCTGTCCCTGTTGGTGCTGCCACTGGCTGCGGGTGCGTCCAGTTTCGCCGGAACTTCGGCGGGCTCGGCCTCCGGTGCGTCGTCCAATTCGTCGGGCAGCAGCTCCGGCGATGACAAGGTGATCCTGGCTGCGCGCGATGATGCGGCCGCCTTTGTTGCCAGCGATGGCCAGATCCGTGGCGCCCGCCTGCAGGCGGCGCTGGTCCACCTGCGCGAGCAGGATGCGGCGGCCCGCGCAACCAGCGACTTCGCGCTGGCCCAGGCGTTGCTCGCGCGCTGATGCCGATGCGCCGCCGCGCGTGGTTGGCGTGGTGGCTGCTGTGCGTGGCACCGGCCACGCTGGCGTTCGAGCTGGCGCCTGACCTGCACGGGCTGGACGCCGGCGAACGCGCTCGCGCCGAGCGCGCCGTGGATGCCGTGGCCCAGCGCCTGCCTGGCACGCTGCGCGCGGCGCTGCCACCGCAGGTGCCGGTGCGCTGGGTGGACACGCTGCCCGCGCATGTTGCCGGCCGCGCATTCGCCGGCGACATCCAGCTGCAGCGCTCTCTGCTTGGTGGTCATGAAGACGCGGCTGGCCGCGTGCTGCAGGCCGCGCTGATCCATGAACTGGTGCACGTGGCTGATCGCGGGCAGGCCGGTGGATGGTCGGGCCAGGCGCGCTTCCGCGAACTGGCCGGATGGCAGCGCCGTCCCTGGAAACTGGGGCGCAGCCCGAATCGTTTCAGTGACCGCAGTCCGGACGACTACGAGCGCGAGAGCGCGGCCGAATACCTGGCGGTCAATGCGGAACACTGGCTGATGGATGCGGACTTCGGCTGCCGCCGTCCGGCCCTGGCGAGCTGGTTTTCCGCGACGCTGGGCCCGGCGCCACGGCAGGCGGACTGTGATGCCGGCGTGCCGCTGCTTCAGGCCGGTGCGGAGGAAGGCCTGGTTGAACTGGCGCGATTGGATCCGGCACGCGTTTATGCGGTGGATTACCTGTTCGCCGAGAGCGGCGACGTACCGATGAGCCGCTGGGGCCACAGCATGCTGCGGTTGGTGATCTGCCGCGAGGGGCGCGCACCGGGGCCCGACTGCCGGCTGGACCTGGACCAGCACCGGGTGCTGTCGTTCCGTGCGTTTGTCGGCGATGTTGAACTGTCCAGCTGGCGTGGCCTGACCGGGGGCTACCCCTCACGCCTGTTCGTGCTGCCGCTGCAGCAGGTGGTGGATGAGTACACCAAGGTGGAACTGCGCGGCCTTGCCTCGCTGCCGCTGCAGCTTTCCGCGCAGGAGATCGCCGGCCTGCTCGAGCGCAGCGCGCAGGTGCATTGGAGCTACGACGGCCGCTATTACTTCATCGGCAACAACTGCGCGGTGGAGACTGCCAAGCTGCTGCAGGCGGGCGTGCCTGCGCTGCAGGAGGCCGGCATCGAACGCATCAGCCCACGGGGTCTCCGGCGCAGGCTGGCGCGGCTGGGCAGGCTGGATGAAAGCGTGCTGCATGACCGCGCCGCGGCGATCCGCCAAGGCTACTACTTCGAATCGAGCGACCAGCACTACGACCTGCTGTTCGCTGCGGCGCGCGACGAACTGGTGCTGCCGGCGCGTGACGCGCAGGCATGGCTGAAGCTGGACGCCGCAACGCGTGCGCCGTGGCTGCAACGCGGCGGGCTGCGCGCCACTGCCGGCCTGCTGCTGCTGGAACAGGCCGCGTCCGCACGCGCCGAGCTGCGTGCGCGCGACACGTTGAAGCGTGCCCTGCTGGCAGAGCGTGACAGCGATGGGGCGCGGCAGTTGCAGGGGTTGCTGGAGCAGGCGGGGCAATGGCTGCAGCCCGGCGCGTTGCTGGGTGGGCCGGGGTATGGACTGCCGCAGGCCGATGAACTCGCCGCGTTGCAGCCCCGGCTGCTGGCGGCATCGACGCAGGCACCGCAGGCGTGGAAGCAGTTGCGACAGCAGATGCGCGCGCAGCTGCCAGTGCAGCAGCGGCAGGAGCTGGACACGTTGGATGCCAACCTGATGGCGCTTCGGACGCATCTGCGTGCGCAGGCCGCTGCGCCTGCTCCGGCAGGAATCTGAACGCCACGAACGGCGTTTCCCGTGGCGTTGACGGTGCGGATGTTAGCGTGGTGTGCTGTTGAACGACGGAGAGGAGCGCACATGCGTCCATCTTTTTTCCTGCTGCCCACCGTGCTGGTGGTTGCCCTGGCGGTCGCCTGCCAGCCTGCGGCGGACCCAGCGCCAAACGGCGGGGCCGCCGCTGCTGGGCCTTCCGGCGCGCCGGCGGCGGTTGTTGCTCCGGCCGCTGAGGGGCGTGCTTCCGACGCCTTCCGCGCGACCGGCAACGAGCCAGGCTGGTTGGCCGAAGTCGCCGCAGGTGGCGGTTCGGCGCTACGCGTGGAAGTGGATTACGGCCAGACACAGTACGAGGTGGCTGCCCCCACGCATGGCCCGGATGGCTGGGCCGGCGCGGCTGCCGATGGCACGCCGATCAAGTTGAGCGTGCAGCGGGTGCCGTGCCAGGACGATATGAGTGGCAAGACCTTCGATGCGAAGGTGATGCTGACCGTGGGCACGCGCCAGCTGCACGGCTGCGGGAGTTTCAGCGCGGCGCAGTGAGCTGAGAGCCAGAGCCAGAGCCACCGCTGCAGGGCTGCGGGTGGGCGGGACGGGGTGGCTGTGCAGGACACGCCGTGAATCCGTCCGTGGAGGCTCGCTTTTCGCATCCATGCGAAAAGACGGTCCTGCACAGCCACCCCGTCCCACCTTCGACAGGTCCAGGGTGGCCATGCAACCTGCAACCGCTTTTTTCTCCCCCACCTGCGGCTGGCGGCACCGGAAACTGTCCCGTGCAGCCCACCCGCCCGGCCCAGTCCACGCACGCCACCGCGAATAAACCTATCCCGATACTCAGTCGGCGCGGCCGCCGAATTCGCCGGTGGTGGTGTTGACCAGCACGCGTTCGCCGTTGGCGATGTACTCCGGCACCATGATTTCCAGGCCGGTGCTCAGCTTGGCCGGCTTCGGACGCTTGGTGGCGGTGCCGCCCTTCATCTCCGGCGGGGTCTCGACCACTTCCAGCACGACGCTGGTCGGCAGCTGGATCGCCACCGGCTGGTCGTCGATCACCTGCACGTAGATGCCAGCCAGGCCATCGGTGATGTAGCCGGCGTCATCGCCGATCACGTCCGCATCCAGGGTGTAGGGGGTGTAATCCTCGTCGTCCATGAACACGAACGCTTCTCCATCCTTGTACGAGTAGGTCGACAGGCGGCGCAGCAGTTCCACTTCCGGCAGGTTGTCGTCGGAATCGAAGCTGGCGTCGAGCTTGTTGCCGCCCGGCACGCTGTACATGATGAAACGGAAGCGGACATTGCCGCCGCGGCCCTGCGGCGAGCTGCGTTC
Organism: Stenotrophomonas sp. NPDC078853; assembly: GCF_044901215.1. NCBI lineage: Bacteria > Pseudomonadati > Pseudomonadota > Gammaproteobacteria > Lysobacterales > Lysobacteraceae > Stenotrophomonas > Stenotrophomonas sp. NPDC078853. Next base: position 109,096 of record NZ_JBJDOQ010000016.1, read on the forward strand.
GATGTCGCGGATCTGGTACACGCCGTTGTTGTACTCGACGACGTTGCCCTTCTTGATATCGCTGGCTTTCATGGTGGTGTAGGTCGGTTGGGGGAGGGCGCCGTCCCGGCGCCCGGGGGAATCACTTCGGAGCGAGCCGGGTGGCGCCGTCCAGGCGGATGGTCTCGCCGTTGATATAGGTGTTGCCGAGAATGTAAGCGACCAGGCTGGCAAAGTCTTCCGGCTTGCCCAGCCGCGATGGGAACGGGATGGAGGCGGCCAGCGATTCCTGCACGGCCGGCGGCATGCCATCGACCATCGGCGTCCAGAACACGCCGGGGGCGATGGTGTTGACGCGGATGCCGAAGCGCGAGAGTTCGCGGGCCATCGGCAGGGTCATCGAGACCACGCCGCCCTTGGAGGCGGCATACGCGGCCTGCCCGATCTGCCCTTCATAGGCGGCGATGCTGGCGGTGTTGATGATCACTCCGCGCTCGCCGTCCGGACCGGCGTCGTTGTGCTGGATGCGGTTGGCCGCGGCCTTGGCGAGGTTGAAGCTGCCGACCAGGTTGACCATCACCGTGCCCTGGAAACCGGCCAGCGGCATCGGGCCTTCCTTGCCCAGCACGCGGCCGGCGCCGAGGATGCCGGCGCAGTTCACTGCCACGTTGAGTCCGCCTAGGAAGGCGTGGGCCTGTTCGATGGCTTCAGCCACGGCGGCCTCGTCGCTGACGTTGACCTGCTGGTAGGACGCGTTCGCCTGTCCCAAGGCGGCGATGGCGGCGGCGCCTTTTTCATCATTGAGGTCGAACAGGGCGACCTTGCCGCCGTGGGCGACGAGATGTTCGGCCACGGCCAGGCCGAGGCCGGAAACACCACCGGTGATGACGGCACGTACGTTGGACAACTGCATTGCACGGTCCTGCTGGTTCAAGAGCCCGCGATTCTAGCGGATGGCGCGTGGCGGGCCGTTGTGCAGTGCGTTGGGTGGGGTGTATGGATGCCGGGCTTGCAGCCCGGCGCCTGCTTTTCTGGAGCAACGGCAAGGGCAACGGCAACGTCAAAAGCCGCAGGGCTGTGGGTTGGCGGGGCGGGGTGGGTTTGCGGGGGACGGCAAAGACTGCATCCATGCGGGCCTTGTTTCGCGCCATCCATGGCGCTCAACACCCCCGCCAACCCACCCCGCCCCACCTTCGACAGGTTCATGGTGGCCATGGGTCGGCGCTACCGCTTTTCTTCTTTCTCCCATCGCGGTGGCGGCGCACGGAAGCTGTCTGGGGTCGGGCGGGTGGGCTGCGGGGGACCGTCGTGAGGCAGGAGCCGAACGCGAGCCTACAGGGACGTACTTGCGGCGTGTCCCCTGCAGCCCACCCGCCCGGCCCAGCCAGGAGATCACGGCTTTGCCCCACCACCGCAAAAAAACCTACTTCAACTTCCTCACGAATTCTTCCGGCGTCAGCCCCGGCGCGAACAGGAAACCCTGGCCGATCTGGAGCAACGGCAACGGCAACGGCAACGGCAAAAGCCGCAGGGCTGTGTGTTGGCGGGGCGGGGTGGCTGTGCAGGACACGCCGTGAACCCGTCCATGGGGGCTCGCTTTTCGCATCCATGCGAAAAGACGGTCCTGCACAGCCACCCCGCCCGACCTTCGACAGGTTCATGGTGGCCATGGGTCGGCGCTACCGCTTTTCTTCTTCCTCCCATCGCGGTGGCGGCGCACGGAGACTGTCAGGGGTCGGGCGGGTGGGCTGCGGGGGACCGTCGTGAGGCAGGAGCCGAACGCGAGCCTACAGGGACGTACTTGCGGCGTGTCCCCTGCAGGGCCCCCCCCCCCCCCCCCCCCGCGAGA